>JAEYYP010000067.1 GCA_023428425.1 Pseudomonadota bacterium | reverse complement strand
CTTCATCGCCATGCTGATCGTCAAGGCGGTGTTCGGCGGGGCCCGCGTGCCGGAATCGGCGGAGTCGGACGGACTCGATCTCTCCAGCCACGGCGAACGCGCCTACAACTGATGCAACTGATGCGGTGGTCGGTGCTCCTCCCCGCCCGCCGCAGCCAGCCGGAGAGACGGGCCACGGCCCGCCTCTCCGTCCCCCGCTGATCGCGGCGTGCAGCTCACGTACCTCTTGGCCCGCCACAGAGGCTTCCCACTCGCAAACCGCGTGGGCTGCACACCCCGGTCAACGGTTCAGGGCCGGACCGGCCCGTACCCTCCCCGCCAGGCGGGCTGCCGTTGATCGACCAGTCTCTCAGAAGTCCGCCGTCAGGCCCTTGATTTCCCAGTCGCCGTAGCGCGCCGGGTCGAGGCCGCCGCGGCCGCCTCTTTCGTCCTTGCCCTCGGCCGCCTTGCGATCGATCTCGTCGCGACGCGCCGCCGCTTCGGCGAGGGCCCGCGCGGCTGCCGGACTGAGCGGGCGGGGCGGAGTGTTCGGGTCGTCGCTCATCACATTACCCTTCGGACAGAGTCCCTTGCGGGGAACCTTGCACCGTCCCATCTATTGGGCGGTAGAACTCGAAACGAGGTACAAGACTTACGGGTCATGCTCAACTTTCTCCGCACCACGGTCCTGCTCGCAGCGCTCACGGCCCTTTTCATGGGGTTGGGCTATCTCGTCGGCGGCCAGAGCGGCATGTTGATCGCCTTTGTCGTAGCCGCGCTCACCAACGTGTTCGCCTACTGGAACTCGGACAAGATGGTGCTGCGCATGCAGAACGCCCATGAGGTGGATCCGCGCCGGCAGCCCGACCTCTACCGCACCGTCGAGGCGCTGAGCCAGCGCGCCGGCATTCCGACACCGAAGCTCTACGTCATCGACACCGATCAGCCCAATGCCTTCGCCACCGGCCGCGACCCGCAAAACGCCGCCGTGGCGGTGAGCGCGGGCCTGCTGCGCTACCTCGAACCCCGCGAAGTGGCGGCGGTGATCGCGCACGAGCTGGCGCACATCAAGAACCGCGACACGCTGACCATGACGATCACCGCGACCTTCGCGGGCGCGATCTCGATGCTGGCGCAGTTCGGCCTGTTCTTCGGTGGCGGCAACAATCGCGACAATCCGCTCGGCCCCATCGGCGCGTTGCTAGCGGTGTTAATCGCCCCCATCGCGGCTATGCTGGTGCAGATGGCCGTCAGCCGGACGCGTGAGTACGAGGCCGACAAGGATGGCGGCGCGATCATGGGCGATCCGCTGGCGCTGGCTTCGGCGCTCAACAAGATCAGCCAGTTGGCCCAGCGCACGGTCAACATCGCGGCCGAGCGCAACCCCGCCCAGGCCCACATGTACATCTTCAACCCGCTCAACGGGCAGCGGATGGACAATCTGTTCTCGACCCATCCGGACGTGCACAACCGCATCGCGGCGCTGCAGAAGCAGGCGGGCGAGATGCGGGTCGACAATACCGGCCGCCGTCCGGCCCCGCGCGTCGCCCAGCCGGCGCGTCCGGCGCCACGCGAAAATGGCGGCGGGTGGCGCGTGCCTTCCACCGGTGCTAGTGAGGCGGACAACGCAACTCGTCGCGGCCCCTGGGGCTGAGGCCAACAAGGTCGAAGCTTGAAGAAG
Organism: Pseudomonadota bacterium; assembly: GCA_023428425.1. Lineage (GTDB taxonomy): Bacteria > Pseudomonadota > Alphaproteobacteria > Rhizobiales > Devosiaceae > Devosia_A. The sequence continues at coordinate 8,983 of JAEYYP010000067.1, read as the reverse complement.
CAGAAGAACCCGCCGGGGCTGGCGCTCCGGCTTCTCGCCGCCGAACGGCTGGGCGAGGTGCTGAGGGGGGCGAACTTCGTCCCCTTTTCATCATCCGAGATCGCCGAGGGGCGTGATCGGGCGCTGGCCAACCGGCTGGTGACCACGGCGCTGCGCCGCCACGGCCAGATCAACCTGATGCTGGCCAAGTATCTCGACCGCGGCGTGCCCAAGAAGTCCGGGCCGCTCGAGGCGATTCTCCGGCTGTCGCTCGCGCACCTTGTGTTCCTGCCCGAGCTCGGCGACCACTCGGCGATCTTCCTCGCTGTCGAGGCGGCGCGGAAGGATACCCGCTCGCAACCCTTCGCCAAGCTGGTGAACGCCGTGCTGCGCCGGGCCCAGGGTGAGGCGCACCAGTTGCGCCACCTGCCGCACCAGGCCCTGTTCCCCGAAGCGCTCGGCCCGCTGTGGCGCGATACCTATGGCGAAGACGCCATCGAGGATTTCGCCGTGGCGCTGGTCGAAGGGGCACCGCTCGACCTGACGCTGAAGGACAACGACCCCGCGCTGATCGAAGCGCTGGGGGCCATCCCGATCCTCGCGGACACGGTGCGCATCGAGAACCGCGACCGCCCGGTCGAGGCGTTGCCGGGGTATGTCGAGGGCCGCTGGTGGGTGCAGGACGCCGCCGCGGCCATTCCGGCGCGGCTGATCCGGCGCGCTGCCGGTGCCCGCGTCCTCGATCTCTGTGCCGCCCCCGGCGGCAAGACGGCGCAACTGGCCAAGGCTGGCTACGCGGTCACGGCGCTCGACAGTGACGCCGAGCGCATGAAGCGGCTGGGCGACAACCTCGGGCGCCTCGGCTATGCCGCCGAACTGGTCACCGCCGATGCGCTCGAATGGCAGCCGGCCGAACCCTTCGACGCCATCCTGCTCGATGCGCCATGCTCGGCCACCGGCACCTTCCGCCGCCACCCCGAAGTGATCTGGCACCGCTCGATCACCGACATTGCCGGGCGCGCCGCCATCCAGAAGCGCTTCATCACCCGGGCGCTGGGCTGGCTCAAGCCGGGCGGCACGCTGGTCTACTGCGTCTGCTCGCTCGAGCCGCAGGAGGGCGAAGGGCACCTGGCCTGGCTTTCCGGCCGCGACGATGTCGCCATCGACCCCATCCTGGCCAGCGAACTGCCGGGCCTCGAGGCGGCGATCCGCGGCGATGGCACAGTGCGTACGCACCCCGGCTTGCCGGTGCCCTCGCCACAATCTGGGGATAGCGGAACGCTCGACGGGTTCTTCGTTGCGCGGCTGGTCCGGCGCTGACTAGTCTGCTGCGGGGTATTCACGAGGCTTGGCAAGCGGGCGACCGGGGCCTATCAAGCGCAGCCGGTTACTGAATTGAGGGCGCAAGGCTTGGCTCATTCGCTGCGATTCGTCGCTCGCCGGACGCTATGGTCGATGGCCGACCGTTTCGTCACCAACCCGGCGATTCGCTGGACCTGGACCGGGCCCTCGAGCGACGAGATCCAGGGCGGCTTGCCGGAGTTCCGGCCGTCCGATCGCGAAACCGTGCTCGAAATGATGCAGGGACGCTACCTGCTCAGCTCAAAGCTGGTCGATACGCACGGCGTCTCGCCGTTCTCCGTCGAAGTCGAGCACGAGGACTGGCAGGACGACCTGCAGGCGTTCGCCTGGCTGCGCCATTTCCGCGACGCACGCACAGATGAAGAGCGGCGCTTCGCCCGCACCCTGGCGCTCGACTGGATCGGGCGCGAGGGCAGCTTCGACCGCTCGACCTGGGCGCTGTCGCTCACCGCACGCCGCGTGCTGAACTGGCTGCGGCACTACAACATCCTGATGGAAGGCGCCTCGCTCGAGCAGTCGCAGCAGATTTCGCGCTCGCTCTCGACGCAGATTTCCTCGCTGAAGCTCAGGGCTTCGCTCGCTACCGACCCGGTGGATGCACTTCTCGTCGCGCTGGCGCTGACGGGCGTGGCGCTCTGTGCCGACCGGCCCGCCGCCGAGGTGATCGGCCGCATCCGACGGGCCGAACGGCTGATCGAGCAGCAGATCGACGAGGATGGCCTGCATCGCAGCCGATCGGCGAAGGTGCAGATCCAGATCCTCATCGAGCTCATCACCATCCGGCAGGCTCTTCGTCGCGACTACGAGCAGCATGCCAACGAATTCAACGACATGGCCGAGGCCATGCAACGCTCGCTCGATGCCATCTCGCTGGGCACGGGCGAGCCTGGCTACTTCAACGGCACCGGCCAGATGCCGCACGACCTTATCGTCGCGGTACAGGCTCAAAGCCCGGCCCGCGCCCGGCAGACCGGGACGTTGGGCGGCTATGGCCGACTCATCGCCGGCCGGTCGATCGTGGTGGCCGATTCCGGCCTCGTGCCCGATCCCGAATATGCGCAGCAGGCCCATGCCAGCGCGCTGGCCTTCGAGTTCAGCCATGGACGCGACCTGGTGGTGGGCAATTGCGGTCCGGCGCCATCGGGCTATGCCGACGGGCTGTTGTTCCGCCAGGGCATCGCGCACTCGGCGCCTACCATCAATGCGCTGTCGGCCGCTGCCATCCCCACCTCGGGCCCGTTGGCCGGGCGGCTGGTGCAGATCGGCAAGCCCAACGAGATCGAGGCGCATCCGTCCGACGACAGCCTCGTCCTCGCCTGCCACGGCTACGTCGAGCGCTTCGGCGTCAGCATCGAGCGGCACCTGACGCTGCTGCCCGAGGGCATGAGCCTCGTCGGGCAGGATCGCTTCGTGCGACACCGTCACCGCGTCTCGGGCGCGGCCGCCATCCGCTTCCACCTCGCGCACCAGACCGACGTTCAGGTGACCGACGACCTGATCCGACTGCGCCTCAATTCGGGTGCCATCTGGACCTTCCTGTGGGAGGGCGCGGAACTCAGGATCGAGGACAGCGTCCGGCAATCCGCCTATTTCGGCTTCCACCGCACCAAACAGCTGGTGCTGGAGACGCTGGTGGCCGACGCCAGCGAAGTGAGCTGGATCTTCACGCTGGAATCCACCTGACCCCGGCATCTTTTCAAGCGGGGTCGTTTCTGCAATAAGCCCGCTGTTCGCGCGACTGGCGAGAAGAGATGGGGCACCATCGGGGAACGCGAACGTCAGCTGCCGCTCGCCTGGGCCCCTCCTCGAACCTGCCGGAGCCCCCATGTCCAACGCCATCGTCCCCATCAAGCGTGCCCTGCTCAGCGTCTTCGACAAGACCGGGATGGCCGAGTTCGCCAAGGAACTGGCCGGGCTCGGCGTCGACCTGGTCTCGACCGGCGGCACGAGCAAGCTGATCGCCTCGACCGGCGCCGCGGTGCGCGACATCTCCGACCTCACCGGCTTTCCCGAAATGATGGATGGTCGGGTGAAGACCCTGCATCCCAAGGTGCATGGCGGTCTCCTCGCGGTACGCGACAACCCCACCCACGCCGCGTCGATGGACGAGCATCAGATCTGCGCCATCGACCTGGTGGTGGTGAACCTCTATCCCTTCGAGGAGACGATCGCCAAGGGCGCATCCTACGACGAGACGATCGAGAACATCGATATCGGCGGCCCGGCCATGATCCGCTCCGCGGCCAAGAACCACGCCTACACGACCGTGATCGTCGATCCCAACGACTACGCCGAAGTGCTCGAGCACATCCGCCAGTCGGGCGGCGTGCCCTACGAGCTGCGCCAGAAGCTGGCCGCCAAGGCCTATGCTCGTACCGCTGCCTACGACTCGGTCATCTCGGGCTGGTTCGCGAAGACGTTGGGCTATGACGACATGCCCTATCGCTCCTTCGCCGGGCGGCTGAAGGAAGTGATGCGCTACGGCGAGAATCCGCACCAGTGGGCCGCCTTCTACACCACGGGCGAGGCGCGCCCCGGCGTCGCCACGGCGCGTCAGGTGCAGGGCAAGGCGCTGAGCTACAACAACCTCAACGATACGGATGCAGCGTTCGAGCTGGTCAGCGAGTTCCCGGCCGATACTCCGGCCGTCGCCATCATCAAGCACGCCAACCCGTGCGGCTTCGCCATCGGCTCGTCGCTGATCGAGGCCTACCAGCTGGCGCTCCGCACCGATCCGGTTTCGGCTTTCGGCGGAATCGTGGCGCTCAACGGGGTCATCGACGAAGCCACTGCCGTCGAGATCGTGAAAGTCTTCACCGAGGTGATCGTCGCTCCCGACGCCACCGAGGCCGCGATCAAGATCATCGCCGCCAAGAAGAACCTTCGTCTGCTGCTCACCGGCGCGCTGGCCGACCCCAAGGCCGACGGGCTCACTGTGAAGTCGCTGGCCGGCGGGTTGCTGGTGCAGGGACGTGACAACCGCAATGTCGACGACACCGAGTTCAAGGTGGTGACGAAGAAGGCCCCGACCGAGGCCGAACTGCGCGACCTGAAGATCGCCATGAAGGTCGCCAAGCACGTCAAGTCGAACGCGATTATCTACGTGAAGGACGGCGCGACCGTCGGCATCGGTGCCGGCCAGATGAGCCGGCTCGACTCTTCCCGCGTCGCCCACCGCAAGGCCATCGACGCGGCCGAAGCCGCCGGCATTGAAGGCGCGCTGACCAAGGGCTCGGTCGTCGCCTCCGACGCCTTCTTCCCCTTCCCTGACGGCATGCTCGCTGCGGTCGAAGCGGGCGCCACCGCCGTCATTCAGCCCGGCGGCTCGATGAACGACCAGGCGGTGATCGATGCTGCCGATGATGCTGGGATCGCCATGGTGATGACGGGGATGCGGCACTTCCGGCACTAACCGGGGTCAAGCACTCCGTGCCAGGTCGCTCAGCAGGCCGGCCGCTACGCTGAGGCGCGACACCGTCATGTCGCCCTCGGTGAGGCTGCGCACGGCGTCGGCGGTGCGGGCGATGGCGTCCGGGCGGCCGCCGCGCCAGCTTTCGAGGCGGCCGGCAATGTCGCCGCCGCCGCTGGCCAGCACATCGGTCGTGAGATCGCGCTGGGCGCGGGTGAGATTGGCGAGCGCCCGATCGAGCGCCATGCGGTCGAAACGGTCGCCAAGCACGATGGCATTACCTTCCTCGATGACGCGGCCCAGGCCGAACAGCTCCAGGGTTCCGAAGAACGCGGTCGCCGCTTCCGGGACGGTGACGCCCGTTCGGTCGGCCACCAGCACCACGTCGGTGGCGAGCGACAGCACCGGCAGCTCGGCGAAGCGCCGTGCGAGGTCGCGGCCGATGCGCGCCGCCTCCAACCGCTCGGCGCGACTGGCGACACTGCGTTCGAGCCATGGTCCGACGAGGCTGCTCAGCAGCAGCTTCACATCGGCGACGCCGGCACTGTAGCGCTCGACCAGCGGCGCCAGGCCGCCTTCGAAAGCCGCATTGCGCAGGAACCACAGCGCCTCGCGCCGCAGCAGCGCCTGCACCTCGGCGTATAGTGTCAACTGGGTGCGGCCAGGCACGAGGCCGTCGAGCGCGTCGACCTCTAGGTTGAGGCTCGGCGTATCGTAGACGTCGCGCGCCAGCGCGTAGGCGGCCGCGATCTGTCCGGTATCGGCGTTGGTCGCTGCGGCCAGTTCGTGCACGAAGGCCGGACCACCACGGTTCAGCATGGCGTTCGACAGCACCGTGGCGATCACCTCGCGGCGAAGCCGGTGGGCGGTTACCGTGTCGGGGAAGGTATCGATGAGCCGGTCGGGGAAGTAGCGGTAGAGCTCCTTGCTCAGGTACGGATCATCAGGAACGCCGGTCGCCAGCAGCCCGGCATTGACGCTGTTCTTGGCGTAGGCGAGCAGCACGGCCAGTTCAGGCCGGGTGAGGCCTTTGCCCGACTGCGCGCGGGAGCGCAGCGATGCGTCGTCGGGCAGGTATTCCACGCCGCGACTCAGTTCGCCTGCCTTCTCGAGTGCCTCGATCAGGCCCTGATGCTCGGGGAAGGCCGCGAGCCCTCGGTGCTCCTCCACCGAAAGCGCGAGGGTCTGGAGATAGTTGTTGCGCAGGCAGAGCGCTGCGACCTCGTCGGTCATCGAGGCGAGGAACTCGTTGCGGGTCTGCGTGGTCAGCTGGCCGCTGCGGGTGAGGGCGCCCAGCGCGATCTTGATATTCACCTCGAGGTCGGAGGAATTGACGCCGGCCGAGTTGTCGATGGCGTCGGTGTTGAGACGGCCGCCAGTGCGGGCATATTCGACGCGGCCGAGCTGGGTCATGGCAAGGTTGGCGCCCTCGCCCACCACCAGCGCTCGGATGTCGGCGCCATCGATGCGCACCGCGTCGTTGGCCTTGTCGCCGGCCTGGGCGTCCGTTTCGGCGGACTTCACATAGGTGCCGATGCCGCCGAACCACAGCAGGTCGACCTTCGCCCTGAGGATGGCGCGGATCACGTCGGCCGGCGACAACTGCTCGTTGCCCAGTCCCAGCGCCTTGCGAGCCTCGGCGAAGAGCGGCACGACCTTCTGGCTGCGCGAGTAGACTCCACCGCCCTTCGAGATGAGCTCCGGGTTGTAGTCCTGCCAACTGGAGCGCGGCAGTTCGAACAAACGCTGGCGCTCGGCGAGGCTCGTCGTCGGGTCGGGATCGGGGTCGATGAAGATGTCGCGATGGTCGAAGGCGGCGATCAGTCGCGTCTGCGGCGACAGCAGCATGGCGTTGCCGAACACGTCTCCGCTCATGTCACCGACGCCCACGACGGTGAACGGTGTCCTCTGGATGTCGCGGTCAAGCTCGCGGAAGTGCCGCTTCACGGCCTCCCAGCCGCCGCGGGCGGTGATACCCATCTTCTTGTGGTCGTAGCCGGCCGAGCCGCCCGAGGCGAAGGCGTCGCCAAGCCAGAAGTCGCGGCCGACAGCGATGGCGTTGGCGGTGTCGGAGAAGCTGGCCGTGCCCTTGTCGGCGGCGACGACGAGATAGGGGTCATCGCCATCGCGGCGCATCACGTCGGGCGGCGGGACCACCTCGTCGCGTTCCAGGTTGTCGGTGACGTCGAGCAGGGTCGAGACGAAGATCTTGTAGCAGATGGTGCCTTCCCGCAGCACCGTCTCGCGGTCGGCGCCGGCCGGGGTCTGGCGCGGCACGAAGGCGCCCTTGGCGCCTACCGGCACTATGATCGCGTTCTTCACCTGCTGCGCCTTGACCAGCCCCAGCACCTCGGTGCGGAAATCCTCGGGCCGGTCGGACCAGCGCAGGCCGCCGCGGGCGATCGGGCCGAAGCGCAGGTGCAGGCCCTCGACGCGCGGCGAGTAGACGAAGATCTCGCGGTAGGGCCGGGGCTCGGGCAGTGCGTCGATCCTGCTGCAGTCGAACTTGAGGGCGAGAGCGGGCCGTCGGGTGCCGGCCTGGTCGCGCTGGTAGGCGTTGGTGCGCACAACGGCTTCCGCGAGGTTGGTGAGCCGCCGCAGGATGCGGTCCTCGTCGAGCGAGGTGGTGGCATCGATCGCGGCGGCGATCGTCTCGCGCGCTTCGCGTCCGGCACGGTCGCGGTGGCCGGCATAGTGCGGGTCGTTCTGCGTGTGGAACAGAGTCACCAGCGCCTCTGCCACGTCGCCATGCCGGGCCAGCACGCTGTTGAGGTACTCGCGCGAGTAGGGGATTCCGACCTGCTTGAGGTAGCGGGTCAGGGCGCGCAGCACCTCGACATCATCCCAGCTGAGGTTGCGCAGCGTGGTCAGGGCGTTGAGCGCATCGCTCTCGGCGTCGCCGCGCCACACGGCGAGGATGGCGTTTTCGATCTTCTCGGCCAGGATGGCGTCGCCCAGGTTCACCGGTCCGGCGACATCGAGCTGCATGTCGTGGATATAGGTGACGCCGCCGTGTGCGGGCGCGATGGTGGCGGTATCCTCGTCGATGACCCGGAAGCCGAAATTCTCCAGCATCGGCACCCGGTCGGATAGCGGGATGGGACTGCCACGGTGATAGACCTTGAGGTCGATCGGGCTTTCGCGCCCCTCGCGCAGGCCGAGGCGGAGCGCGATCGCCGTTTCGTCGGGGAGGAGGCGAATCGTCTCGATGTCGGCGATCGCCTCGGCAGCCGAGTTGTTGGCCTGGTAGTCGGCCGGAAACGCCTCGAGGAAGTCGGCCACGGCGGCGGAGTTGCCCGATGCGGCCTTGAGCCGGTCGCCGAAGGTGAGGATCAGTCCGGCGACGCCCGCTTCCAGCTCGTCGCGGCTCGGGTTGGGCGTCCTGCCCCCGTCGCGCCCGATGATGAACTGCACCCGCACCAGGTCTCCTTCCGGGAAATGCGGATAGAACGCCGAGATGCGGCCGTCATACTGTTCGGCGAGATAGGTCCCGATCAGCGCGCGGATATCGGAATCGTAGCGGTCGCGCGGCACGTAGACGAGCACCGATACGAAGTTGTCGAAGCGGTCGATGCGCGACAGCACGCGGACGCGCGGCCGGTCGCCGAGCTGCGCGATGATGGTGGCGAACTCGAACAGCATGTCGTCCGAGATCTGGAACAGTTCTTCGCGCGGAAAGGTGTCGAGCGCATTCATCAGCGATTTGCCGGCATGGCCCTTCGGGTCGTGGCCGGCGCGTTTCAGCACTTCGGAGACCTTCATGCGGATCAGCGGCACGTCGATGTTTGGCGTGGCGTAGCTCATCGAGGTGAAGAGCCCGATGATCCGCAGCTCGCCCGACGGCGCTCCTGCCGTGTCGTAGAGCTTGACCCCGATATAGTCCATGTAGCCCCGGCGGTGCACACGCGACTTGATGTTGGCCTTGGTGACCAGCAGCGGCGCCGGCTCGGCGAGGAAGGTCGTGTGCTGCTCGGTCATTTCAACGAAGTTCCGGCCCGAACGCAGGAACAGCACGTGGGGGTCCTCGAGAATGCCCAGCTCGCTGTCGGGCACCGGTACCAGCCGCATTGCCCCGGCATCGCCTTCGAGCCGGTATTCGCGCATGCCGAGGAAGGTGAAGTTGTGCTCGGCCAGCCAGCCGAGGAAATGCATGCCTTCGGCGATCTGCGCCGGCGGCGCCTTGGGGGGATGGTCGTGCCAGTCCTGCACGGCCTTGCGCACCCGCTCGAGCAT
>JAEYYP010000014.1 GCA_023428425.1 Pseudomonadota bacterium | reverse complement strand
GACAGAACCCGATCGACGTGCTTACCGGCGGTGGCGGTGGTGTCACCACGAACCAGAGCCAGCAATACGCGCCGCCTCCTTCGAGAGCCGGCGAGGACGAACTGGCGGAGTTCGTCGGTGTGGTCGTGAAGGACACCGAGGACCTGTGGGGGGAGGTGTTCCGGCAGAACGACATGACCTACCGGCCACCCAAGGTCGTGCTGTTCTCCGACGTGACTCAATCCGGTTGCGGCACGGCGCAGGCCGCTTCAGGACCGTTCTATTGTCCTAACGACAAGTCGGTCTATATCGACCTGAGCTTCTACGAGCAGCTGCGGCGGCAGTTCGGCGCGCCGGGCGACTTTGCGCAGGCCTATGTGATCGCGCACGAAGTCGGCCATGCGGTTCAGGACCAGACAGGCGTGCTGCCCGAGTTCAATTCCCGCCGCGGCTCGATGAGCCAGGAAGAGCAGAACGCCTATTCGGTGCGCGTTGAGCTGCAGGCCGACTGCTTTGCCGGCGTGTGGGCCCACTATGTCCAGCAGCAGAATTACCTGGAACAGGGCGACGTGGAGGAGGCGATCAACGCCGCCAACGCGATCGGCGACGATACGCTGACGCGGGGACAGGTCAGCCCGCGTAACTTCACGCATGGCACGTCCGAGCAGCGCATGGCGGCGCTGAGGAAGGGCATGCAGTCGGGCGATGTGGGACAGTGCACGCTGTAGGATGGCGGTGTCAGCACGCATCGACGGGCTGAGGAGCGTAGCGTTCTACGACGACGGCACGTTCCCCAACAGCGCGCTGCCGCTGCTGTTCTACGAGGCGGCCCTGTCGCGGGATGCGGTGACGCCTGAAGCGCTCGAGCGGATGTTCGCGGCAAATAGGTGGGCGCCGGCTTGGCGGGCATCGGTCTACACGTTCCACCACTACCACTCGACGGCGCATGAGACGCTGGGAGTGGCGCGCGGCTCCGCCCGGCTGATGCTGGGCGGGCCGAAGGGCGAGCTGTTCGATGTGCGCGCCGGAGATGTCATCGTCATCCCGGCAGGCTTGGCGCACAGGCGGTTGAACTCGACCAACGACTTTCTAGTCGTGGGCGCCTATCCGCTGGGGCAGGACTGGGACTTGCTTCGGGGGGAGGCCGGTGACCGGCCGGGTGCGGATCACAACATTGCCGCAGTGCCGATTCCGGTGAGTGATCCTGTCGGTGGAGCGCTTGTGGAGTTGTGGGGCTAGCGAAGTTGCCGCAACTGGCGCTGGTAGTCCTGGCGCTGGTCGAAAATCGCGACGATACGAACACCGCGAACTGTCTCGCGGTAGACGATGACCACGCTTTCGAAAGGCAAGGTGCGGAGCGAGCCCGGGGACCGTGTGGCGAGGCGTCCGATGCGTGGAAAGTCGCCGAGTTCCCTACATCTAGACTCTATCCGATCGACATAAGCGAAGGCCGTCTTCGGTGAACCCTGCAGTGCGATGTAATCAGCGATGGCGTCCAGGTCGCGAAGAGCTCGCTTCGATAGGCGAACCTCAACCCCTGCCATACTTCGCTTCGAGATTGGCCCTCACCTGTGCAAAGGCTTCATCGATATCGACATCGGGGCCGTTGGTCGCGTCGTCCTCTTCGAGCAATTGCCGCAGCACATCGTCGGGAATGTCGACGGCGGGGTGCTGAAGTGCATCTGCCAGTGTGGCGTGTACATACTGGGCAGCCGACTGATACCCGGCCGATGCCGCACGCGCTTCGATTCGCTCCGCTTCTTCGTCAGTCACGGTGATGGTGATCTCGCGTTCCATGAGCGCGAGAATACCACCGGGCCTATCTACTCGCCAGCCTTCACGTGCTCGGGGACCTCGGCGATACCCTTCTGGGCGCGGACGAGGTTAAGGAAGCGGGTGAAGAGGTAGTGGCTGTCGTGCGGGCCGGGGCTCGCCTCGGGGTGGTACTGTACCGAGAAGATCGGCTTGCCCTCGACCTCGAGGCCGGCGTTGGAGCCGTCGAACAGCGAGATGTGGGTCTGCTTGACGTTGCCCGGCAGGCTCGCCGTATCGACCGCGAAACCGTGGTTCATCGAGGTGATCTCGACCTTGCCGGTGGTCAGGTCCTTCACGGGATGATTGGCCCCGTGGTGGCCCTGATGCATCTTCTCGGTCTTGCCGCCGACGGCGAGGCCGAGGAGCTGGTGGCCGAGGCAGATGCCGAACATCGGCTTGCCGGTTTCCATCAGCGCCTTGATGGTAGGCACGGCGTACTTGCCGGTTGCCGCCGGATCGCCCGGGCCGTTGGACAGGAAAATGCCGTCCGGGTTGTGGCTCAACACGTCCTTGGCCGTGGCCGTGGCGGGAACGACGGTTACCCGCGCGCCCTGTTCGGCCAGCTGGCGCAGGATATTGCGTTTGGCGCCGAAATCGATGGCGACGACGTGGAAATCGGGGTTCTCCAGCTTGCCGTAGCCTTCGGTGCGGCTCCAGGGCGTCTGGTCCCAGTGATAGGTCTGGGCGGTCGTGACTTCCCTGGCGAGGTCGAGGCCCTCGAGGCCGGGGAAGGCCTTGAGTTCGGCGAGCATCGAGGGTTCGTGGAAGTGACCGTGCGGATCGTGCGCAATGACGCCGTTGGGCATGCCCTTCTCACGGATGCGGGCAGTAAGGGCACGGGTATCGACGCCGGCGATGCCGATGATGTTGCGCTTCTTCAGCCACGCATCGAGCCGCTCGACAGCGCGGTAGTTCGACGGATTGGTGATATCGGCGCGCAGCACACAGCCGCGGACGCCGGAGAGCGCGGCCATGTTGACCGTCTCGATATCCTCGTCGTTGGCGCCGACATTGCCAATATGGGGGAAGGTGAAGGTGATGATCTGCCCGGCGTAGGAGGGATCGGTCAGGATCTCCTGGTAGCCGGTCATGGCGGTGTTGAAGCAGACCTCGCCGGCCGCGTGGCCGATGGCACCGATACCGTGGCCTTCGAGGCGCGTGCCGTCGTCCAGCACAAGGAGGGCGGTCGCGGGCTTTTGGTGGCAGCCGGGCATGGCGGGGCTCCAAAGGTTCGGGTCAGTGTCGGTTGAGGCCTCTCCCTAGACGGAGGGCGGCGCCAGCGCAAGTGGCGGCGCGGCGTTATTGCGCTATATGGAGACGCAGACACCGAATACCAAGAACGTGGAGATCAGCCATGCGTGACCAGATCAGCGAAGGCTACAAGGCGGCGATGAAGGCCGGGCACAAGCGGCGCACCGCGACGCTGCGGGCCATCAGTGCTGCCATCAAGGACAAGGATATCGAGGCGCGCGGTCTCGGCAAGGAGCCACTCGCCGACGCCGATGTGCTGGCGCTCCTGCAGAAGATGGTCAAGCAGCGGGAGGAATCGCTTGGTATCTACGAGAAGGCTGGCCGCGACGACCTGGCGGTGGTGGAACGCGAGGAGATCGCCATCCTTTCGGAGTTCCTGCCCAAGGGTTTGAGCGAAGCCGAAGTGGATGCGGCGATCACGGCAGCCATCGAGAAGACCGGGGCCGCGGGCGGCAAGGACATGGGCAAGGTGATTGCCGCGCTCAAGGCGGAGTATCCTGGCCGGATCGACTTCGGCAAGGCGTCGGCGAAGGTGAAGGCGGCGCTGGGCTGAGGTCAGGCGGCCAGGCGATCTGGGCCGAGGACCTGGTTGCGTCCGGCATCCTTGGCGCCATATAGGCGCTCGTCGGCCTCGCGCAGGAGATCGCTGAACGTGAGGCCGGCGTCCGAACTCACGGTTATCCCTGCGCTGACGGTAGGCGGGCCATAGTCGGGGGCGAGCGGGGCAGTGGCTGCAAGCTCGGCGCGGATACGGTCCGCTACGGCGTGGAAGTCCAGGGGCTCCGTGCCGCAAAGCACCAGGCAGAATTCTTCGCCGCCGAGGCGCGCGGCGATGTCCAGGCTGCGCAGGTTGCGGCGAACGATGCCAGCGAAACGGCGGAGGACGTCGTCACCAACGGCGTGGCCGAAGCGGTCGTTGATTGCCTTGAAGCCGTCGAGGTCGAACATCACCACGGCAGTCCCGGCAGCAAGCGGCGCTTTCTCGGCCAGGTCGAACAGGGCGCGGCGATTGAGCAGGCCGGTCAGCGGGTCGGTCATGGCGAGCCGGCGGTGGGCAGCGGTGCCGCGCAACTGATGCAGGGCCATGGCGACGGCGCCCGCAGCCGGCAACACCAGAATGATCGCGACGCTGTTCACGTCTTCGGCCCAGTTGGCGGGTCGCGCAACGAGTGTGAACTTTCCGCCGAGGAGGAGGTGGCCGGCGCAGAGAATGAACGTGACCACCGTCACCGCATATAGCCCGGACATCGCCGAGTGCGGCAGGGGCGCCTCGGCGCGGGCAAGCCAGTGCTCACGTGCAGCGAGGCCGAAATATGCCGCGCAGGCGAGATTGGCCACGATGGTGGCGAGTCCGGTGAAGCCGGAGGTGAAGACCAGGCCCATGCCGACGCTGACGGCAACCCAGGACAGAACGGCGGCATCGACCGGGCCGCTGCCCGATCGAAACTGCGCCGCGCCGATCCAGATGGCCGCGAAACCCGCTGTCATCAGCGAGAACGACGCGTATTGCCACGCAGGGACATAGTCCTCGATCAGGCCATAGACCATGACGCCAGTGACGATGAGGAAGAGGCCGAGCGTCCAGGTGAGCAGATAGCGATCGGTGCGGGTGCCGCACCAGGTCAGCACCAGTGTCAGCATCACCGCCGTGGCGGAAAAGCCGATCGAGATGAGCAGGGAGGTCTGGTCGAGCAAGCCGGCGGGGTCCGTTCTGGAGCGTGCGACTGCGGCCGCCATTCGCGCGCGACCCTACGACCGACCTGACAATGGGGGATTAACTCGACACCGAAAAACGTCTCAACCGGCTGTCGCCGCGACGGATGGGCGACGCTCGAGCCGCCACGACAAGGCCGCCGCGCCGGCGGCGAGCAGGCTGAAGACCACACCGACCGCCGGGATGTCGGCGTAGGAGACGCCGGAACTCAGGAGCCAGGCGCCCAGCGCCGCGCCGGCGGCAATGCCCACGTTGAAGGCGGTCGAGATGAGCGACGAGGCCAGATTAGGCGCCTTGGCGGCAGCATGGATGACGCGGGCCTGTAATGGGGTCGAGAACGCGAAGCCGAGGATCGACGAGATCATCAGGTTCACGGTGAACCACACCTGGTCGGTGAGGGCGAACATCATGGTGAAGAAGAAGAAGGCCTGTGCGATCAGCACGCCGATGAGCGTGGGCATCGGCTTCCAGTCCGTGCCGCGGCCGCCGGCATAGATGCCGAGTACCGCGCCGAGACCGCCGACCAGCAGATAGATCCAGACGTTCTGTGGCGCGATGCCGACAACCTCGATCATCGCCGCCGTCTGGTAGGTGCCCCAGGCCAGGTTGCCGACCATCACCAGTGCAATGGTGAGGTAGGACAGCCAGACCTGCTGATGCCGCAGTTCGGCGATCTGTGCTCGCAAGCTCGGACGGGTGCCCTGCGTCGCCTCCGCCCTGGGGATGCGGAACACCAGCACAAGCGTCGCCAACGCTCCAAGGATGCCGACGGCGACGAACGTGCTGCGCCAGCCGAGCTCTACACCGATGGCGGTTCCGCCCGGAAGGCCCAGCAGGTTGGCCACGGTGATGCCTCCGATGAACAGCGAGAAGGCTGCTCCCCGTCGCTCGGGCCTGACGAGATTGGCAACCACCACGTTGCCAGCTCCGAAAAAGGCACCGTGCCCGATGGACGACAGGAGGCGCGCGGCCATCAACATTCCATAGTCGGGGGCGAGAGCGCAGAGCACCTGGGAGACGGTGAAGAGGACCATTACCCCGATGAGAACGGCGCGCTGCGAATAGCGCGCGGTGGCTACCGTGAGCAGCGGCCCGCCAATCGCGACGCCGATGGCATAGGCCGTGACCAGCAGGCCGGCAGTGGGGATCGATACACCCAGGTCCGTCGACAAAAAGGGCAGGATGCCGGAAATGACGAACTCGGCCGTGCCGACGGCGAATGCGGCGATCGCCAGGGCGTAGACGGCGAACGGCATCGGGGATTCTCCGGCAATTGGGCGGCGGAGAGGATCACGACTTGGCAGCAGGAGCAAGCTCGCGCCGACCGGTGGCGATGTATTCGATCTCGGTGTTGAAGGCAGCGCCGAGGACGAGGATTTGCGCCGAGTTGTAGAGCCAGAGGAGCAGGACGACGGCGGCCGATACGGAGCCGAAGGTCGCTTGGTAGTTGCCGAAGTTCTCGACGTAGATCGAAAAGACTACGCCAGCGACGAGCCAGAGCAAGGAGGCCAGGATGGCGCCCGGGAGGATGTAGCGGAAGCGGCGCGGATGGCGATCCGGGCCCCACCGGTAAAGCACGGCCAGCACGCCGACGCTTAGGACGAGCAGAATAGGCCAGCGCAGCGCCAGGATGACGAAATCCTCCCCGGACGGAAAGGGAACCAGGGCGGGCAGGCCGGCGACCGTGAGCAGCGCCACCACTATGAAGACAGAGGCTCCAACGCTGAGGCCAACCGCGACGAGCGCCTTTTCAAGGAAGCCGCGGCGATCCGGCCCGCCGCGGACGCGGGACATGGCAAACAGCAGCGCATCGACGCCGCGGGAACTCGACCAGATGGCGAGGGGAACTGAAATCAGCAGGCCCAGGCCCAGGGTCGTGTTCGGCTGCGCGGCGAGGCTGTCGAGCTGCTCGCGGAGGATATCCAGCGCAAGTCCGGGCAGGACGTATTGCAGCGCGGAGACGGTATCGGCGACGAGGGTGCGATTGGCGACGAGCCCGTAGATCAGGGCCACGGTGGCAATGGCGGGGAAGACCGAGAGAAAGCCGAAGAACGCCGCTGCAGCGCAACGCGGCGATGTGTCGGGATCGGTGAAGACCTTCACTGTTCCTAGCGCAACACGCTTCCAGCGCTCGAAGCCGTGTGGAGCGGTTTCGGATCGGGTGGGGGCGGTTGCGTCCATGGTGGCCTCTCCTCTGCGTGCCAAGGCTGAACGACATGAGCGGCAAGGGGTTGCGGGGCGGGCCGAGGAGGAGTGCAATCGTCTCTAGTGGGCGCGACTCACTCGCCCATGCTGCACCAATGGAGGCAGGGATGGCGGTATCGGGGACTGTGAAGAAGCGGCTGGCGTGGAGCACGGGGTTGCGCGCCCTGCTGATGCTGCTGTTCGGCATCTACTGCGTGATCTGGCCGGCGAGCGCACTGACGACGCTGGTCTTCGTCGGCGCCATCGTGCTGCTGGTGGCCGGCGTGCTCGGGCTCTGGGGCCTGACGTTCGGTGGCGTAAAGACGCCGACCTGGTGGTGGGATGTGATCCGCAGCGGCCTCGCGATCATCGTCGGGCTGCTGATCATCGTCTCGCCACTGCTGGGGACGCTGCTGACGACCACGTTCCTCGTGACGCTGATCGGCATCGAGGCGATCATTTTCGGGGCGGTGGAAATCTACTTCGTGTGGCGGGAGCGGGCTTCGTACGGCTCGGTGTGGCCGGCGATGCTGCAGGGGACGTTGTTCGTGCTTTTCGGCCTGGCGCTGATCTTCTGGCCGGTCTTCTTCTCGCTGGTCGGCGTGACGTGGCTCGGGATCGTTACGATCCTGCTGTCGGTACCGCTGTTCATGTTCGCCTGGCGGCTCTACCGGTCGGCGTGATCGGCACCAGCCGGCGTCAACCCGCGTCCTGGGTCGTGGCGGCGGCGCGACGGGCAGCGAGAGCCTCGCGGAAGCGATGACGGAGATCGTCTGCCAGCATGGCGAGGCGACCCTTTAGGGTGCCCGGGCCCATGACCGTGGTGAGCGTGAGGTGCCGGGTGGCATAGCGAGCCTTGAAGGACTCCGAGCCGCAGAGGAAATCCACCTCGTCGAGGCCCTGGTCGATGGCCCACTGGACGTAGTCCATCAGCAGGACCATTCCAGGGGAGCCGCGCTCGTACTCCGGGTCGTAGCTGGTGACGAAGGCCATGAGCGAGCCGCGCTGCTCGAAGTTGATCGAGATCGCGATGACCTTGCCGGCGCATTCGAGCACGAACAGGCGCAACGCACCGGCGTCGGCCAGCACCTGCACGAGCGCGGGGAGGGCGGTGGCGCCTTCGTCGAAGAGGGGGGTGACGCGCCCAGTGTCGGCCAGCCACCGGCGCTTCAGTTCGCCGAGGCGGGCGAGAATCGGTGCGATCGGTTCGCCGGGGGGCACCAGGCGGAACACCGTTTCTCCCGACTCATCGAGGGTCTTGCGGGCGCGGCGATAGGTCTGCCGCATTTTCTTGGACTGGCTGTCGAACCACTTCGCGCCGGACTCCCAGTCCCCGGTGACTTGGGAAGAGATTTCGGCGCGCCGGCTGGCGGAGAGCGACGGGCCATCGGGGTCGTCGAGGACGGAGCGGAAGGTCGCGTCGGGGCGCAGGCGGTTGAGCAGGTAGATGTCGAAGCCGCCGAGCGCCACCGCCTGACGCCACAGCGCGCTCAGCGAGGCTACAGAGCAGCGCGGGTCCAGCAGCACGTCGGGGTAGTCGGTGCAGTCGATTGCCGCCCATTCGAGCCAGCGCAGGCCCTTGCGGCGCTGGATCGCGAGGGGAAGGACGGCGATGAGGTCGTCGCCGCGCCAGACGAAGCCGATACGGAGTTCGCGGCGTTCGCGGCCCGGCACGGTAGCCCACCAAGTCGAGACCCACTCGTGGCTCTGGAAGATCATGCCGCCGTTGCGCAGCCAAAGGGCGGACCACGCGGGACCGACCTCGGCAAGGCGCTCGGCGTTGTCGACGATCTCGAAGCGATCAGCGAGTTCGGCCTCGATGCGGGCGTGGGCGTTCATGGGCCTGTCACTCCGCCGGCGGTGGATTGAGCCGTGCCGGGCGGCGGCCGAAAAGCTTCGCAACGTGGCCGGCCATCTTCTTCAGTGGCAGCAGGTAGAGGCCGAACAGTGACTGGTACTCATCCCTGTCGCGGTCGAGCAGGCCGAACTTCATGTCCTCGTTGGGGTCGGGCACGCAGGCTGTGCCGAACATGCGGTCCCAGACGGAGAGCAGCAGGCCGAAGTTCTTGTCGTAGTGGCGGGGATCGGCACTGTGGTGCAACTGATGCCAGTGCGGCGACAGGATGACGTTGTCGAGCGGGCCGAAAGAGATTTTGTAGTGCGTGTGGCGCACGAAATCCATCATGAGCAGGTTGCGCATGACGTAGACGTTGATGCCGAACACGGTGACCTCGACGGGGTCGAGCGCGATGACGGTCCAGAGGCCGAAGCAGATTCCGGGGATCACGCCGTCCCACGCGCGGTTCATCAGCTCATCGAGCGGGTGGACACGGTCCTTGGTGATGCCGACGAGCACCTCGGCGGAGTGGTGGACCTTGTGCAACTCCCACAGGAACGGGATTTTGTGCTGGGCCACGTGGTACAGGTAGTACGAGATGTCGTAGGCGATCAGCATGGTGATGGTGAACAGCACCAGCAGCCACCACGGGGTCGGGCCGGCGAGCAGGGGGCCGTCGAGGCCAAAGGCCCAGCTCACCAGTTGATTGGTGCCGTAGCCGACCAGGGCGACGAAGACGATGCCGGCCGGGATCAGCAGGAACGGCATCATCAGGCGCTTGGTGACGTAGAACAGCAGGTCGGCGCGGGCTGAGGGATGCAGGATCACCTCCTTGGGCAGCGCGAAACTCAGGAAATCGCGCACCGACTTGTGCTCCTCGACGCGCCAGTAGGCGACGAGGGCACTGATGAAGGCGGTCAAGAAAAGGATGAGCAGCGTGATGCCATTCTCGCCGGTGACGGCGTTGACCAGCTTGCCCACAATGAAATCGATGGAGTCTGAAAACATCTGGATCGGCACTCCGGCAGCCGGGAAGTCCATATGCGGACAACCCGATTTCGAACCCGGAAGATGCCAGATGAGGGCGGCGGAGGCCCGTCAGTTGTCCAAACGTCCTTAATTCCGGGGCGCTGGCGGGCGGTTCGGATTGTAGGCCATGACCAGCACGAGCATCATCATCACCACGGGAGTCTTGGACGACAGGGTGTTGTTGGAAAGTGCGGCGGCGAGGGTGGCGGCGACACCGATCCACGCGGCGGCGGGGGCGTGCCGCAGCAGGCGCAGGAACAGCCACAGTACCAGCCAGGTGAAGAGCAGCGCCAGCGGCAGGCCGAAGAGCAGGATGATCACCACCTGAGCGCTCTCGATGGTAGGGATGCGGAGCGTTTCGGTGACGATCCTGACCAGCTCCGCGCCTTCCATGCCGAACATCACCTGCTCGAAGGTGACGTGCTTGAAGACGTCGTAGATGCTGACGCGGACGAAGAAGTTCTCGTCGAAGATGGTTTCGCTGAAGCGGCTCAGGAGGCCGGCGGAGAAGAGCAAGGCGACAACAACCGCTCCCGCTCCGGCCGTGAACAGCACGACAGCGAGCTTGGCCTGTCGCTCGTGGCGCGGCGACAGGCGCGACCAGCGCACGAACAGGATGAGGGCGAATATCTCGAGTACGGTGACGACGAGCGCAGCGCGGGCGCCGGAGGCGGCGACACCGATGAAGAGGACGAACACGGCGGCGACCCGCAGCCAGACCGGCCAGCGGGTAAGCGCGACGAAGCCGACCGCCATGGCGCAACCGAGACCGAGCGCCAGCGGATGCTCGGAAAGGCCGACCGGGCGGAACTGCAGCTCCACCGCTTCGTAGGGCATGATGCGTTGCTGGGTGAGGGCCTCGAGCGTGCCCACGACAGCGCTGAGAATGAGGAAGACCAGCGTCATGTCGCCCAGCAGGCGGCGGCTGTGCGGACCGAGCGCGAGCATGATGAGACAGGCGGCGCCGGCGACGAGGTAGGTATCGACGAGGAAGACGGCAGGGCCGGGTCGGCCGGTGACATACATGAAGACGATGAGCGCCAGCATAAGGGCGCCGTAGCGGGCGAGGGCCTTGAATTTGCCGATCTCGTCGTCGCGCAGCTGGAATGGGCGGCTCAGCAGCACGACAGGGAGCAGCAGGAGCGAGGCGTAGGTGCCGAAGTGCAGCTTCTCGTAGAAGGCGCCTTCCTCTGTCGTGTAACCGACGACTCGGTTCATCAGCTGCGGGGTGATGACGAAGCGGGTGAGGAAGGCTGCGGCTGTGGCGAAGAAGAACAGCAGCGACACGGCGTTGTCGCGGCGGGCCGCCTCGCTCGTCGGTTTGTCGATGCCGGCAGAAGAGGACACTGAACGACCCGACCGGGTTGGAGATGCCGCCGCGGGCACTGGCGGAGGAGCCGGGGCAGTGTCGGGGATGCGAGTTAATGGCGGGTGTAGTCGAGGGCGTCGGGAGCGTCACTGATGTTGACGCCCCTCCACCAGCTTCGCTGGTCCCCCCCGCGGCGGGGGACCACCGAAGGACCCGATATCTGTCGACCTACGCCAGCGTTTCCTTGAGGAAGGCGATGGTGCGGGACCAGGCGAGGTCGGCTGTAGCCTTGTCGTAGCGGGCGCTTGAGGTGTCGTTGTTGAAGGCGTGGTTGGCGCCTTCGTAGATGAAGATCTGGTGGTCGGTGCCGGCGGCTTTCAGGGCCGCCTCGAAGGCTGGGATGCCGGCGTTGATGCGCTCGTCGAGGCCACCATAGTGGGCCATCACGCGTGCCTTGATCTTCGGCACGTCCTCGGGCTTGGGCTGGCCGCCGTAGTAGGGGACCGCGGCGAGCAGGTCGGGGGAGGCGACGGCGAGGTTGTTGACGGTGCTGCCGCCCCAGCAGAAGCCGATGGCGCCGACCTTGCCGGTCGATCTCGGCACTGTCTTGAGGAACGCGATGGTGGCGACGCCGTTGGCGCTCACCCCCTCGGGTGTGAGCTGCTGGAAGAGGGCGCGCGCGGCTTCCTCGTCGGCCGGAGTGCCACCGAGATCGCTCAGATAGTCGGGGGCGAGGGCCACGAAGCCTTCGAGGGCCATGCGCCGCGTGACGTCGCGGATATGGGCGTTGAGGCCGCGGTTCTCGTGCACGACGATGACGGCGGGGAAGGGGCCGGGCTCGCGGGGGGTGACGAGGTAGCCCTTCATGTCGCCGCTGGCACCGGGGTAGGTCACGTCGGCGGTTTCGAGCCGCTCGTCGCTATCCTCGGTGAGGCCCTGCGCCCTGGCGCTGGCGCCCATCATGCCGGCGATCGCAACGGCGGCGGTCATGGAGCCGGCCATCTTGGTCAGGCTGTCCATGAACTTCCGCCGGTCAAGGCTGACATGGGTGTAGTCGTCGTAGAGCGCGATCATCTCCCGGGTGATCTCGGGCTTGTCGTCCTGCCGTTCGTCCATCTGAGCGTCCTCCATTGACACGCGCAGCCTATCGCTACCGGGCGATGGCCGGTGGGGCGGTAATGGGGATGTGAGCGCTTGTGATCGACCTGGCCGTTGAGGGCGGCGGCGGGGATACGTTCCAGAGCGGAACGAATGGAATGAGCAACCGTTCTTTCAGCCAGCACGCGTCGGGCGGGCGCTGTGAACACAAAAAGAATGGAGAAGCCCCGTGCAACTCAAGCGATTGTTGCTGACCACCACCAGCCTTTGCCTCCTGACCCTGTCGCCGCTGCCGGCGCTGGCGCAGGATGCGGGGCTCACCGCTGCATACAGCGCCTATGTCGAAGCGAGCAGCGGCGATGATGCCGAAGCCAAGGCGGCGGCGGAAGCCGCGCTGATGGCGGAATGCCAGCGGCTCGGGCTGAATTCGCTGGAGGAGTGTATCGCCGTGGCTACAGGCGCCGCGACGGTGGAAGCACCGGCACCTGCGGAGGAGCCTGCCCCGGCACCGGAGGAGCCCGCGCCAGCGCCTGAGGAGCCTGCCCCGGCACCCGCCGAGCCCGCTCCAGAGCCCGCGCCCGAGGAGCCTGCTCCGGCTGAGCCTGCGCCTGCGCCAGAGGCACCGGCCGCAGAACAGCCCGCCCAGCCTGCAGAACCTGCGCCCGATGCTGAGGCTCCGGCCGAACCCGCACCGGCCGAGCCTGCACCGAGCGAGCAGCCTGCTTCGTCGGCGGATGCTGCCAACGATCCGGCACTGATTGCGGCTTACGAAGCCTATGTGTCGGCCAGCTCGGGCACGGACGCTGCCGCCACTGCATCGGCCGAGGCGGCTTTCCTCGCCGAGTGTAATCGTCTCGGCATCCAGACCCTCGAGCAGTGCCTCGCGCTGTTCGGTGGTGCTCCGGCGACGCGGCCGGGCGCTGAAGCTCCGGCGCAGCCGGGTGCGGAAGCCCCTGCCGGCGAGCAGCCGGTGGAGGAAGTTCCGAACGCCGATGCACCTGAT
Source organism: Pseudomonadota bacterium (assembly GCA_023428425.1). Lineage (GTDB taxonomy): Bacteria > Pseudomonadota > Alphaproteobacteria > Rhizobiales > Devosiaceae > Devosia_A. The sequence continues at coordinate 7,956 of JAEYYP010000014.1, read as the reverse complement.
GCGCCTGCCGCCCCGGTGCTGGACAGCGCCAAGGATGGTACCGATGGCGCCGAGGCCCCTGCTGCTGACCAGCCGGAGCAGCCCGCCGAACCTGCCGCTCCGGTAACTCCACCGACCGAAGAGGAAGTGAACGCCGTAATCGAGGGTGAGGGCGAGGCCGTCGAGGCACCGCCAGCGGTCGAGGAGCCGCCCGTCGCGGACGCTCGCCGTGCGCCGTCGGGTGACGACGACAAAGCTAAGTTCATCATCAACATCGGCGTTAACATCAACATCTTCACGCCCTACAAGGACCGCGACCGGATCTGGCGTGACGGCGACGACGTGCGCTACGACCGCATCGATGGCGACCGCTATCGCCAGACGGTGATCCGTCCCGACGGTACTCGGATCGTCACGGTGTGGAACCGCGATGGCGAGATCATCCGCCGGGTGAAGGTGCTGCCGGACGGGACGCGCATCGTGCTGGTCTACTACCCGGGTGACGGCCGCGACCGTGACGACTGGCGCGATCCGGGCGACGACCTGCCGCCGTTCTACCTGCCGATCCCGGTGAACGAGTATGTGCTCTACAGCGAAAGCGCCGATGAAGACCGCATCGAGGACTTCCTCAGCGAGCCGCCGCTGGAAGTGGCTTCGCGGGTCTACACCGTGGACGAGGTGAAGCGCTCGGCCCGTCTGCGTGACACGGTTCGTCGCGTCGAGATCGGCGACCTGACATTCGATACCGGTTCGGCCCAGCTGGGTCGCGAACAGGTCGGCTCGCTCGGCAAGGTGGCCGAGGCGATGAAGACGATCCTCGAACGCAATCCGGGCGAAGTGTTCCTCATCGAGGGGCATACCGATGCGGTGGGGTCGGACGAGTCCAACTTGGTACTGTCTGATGATCGCGCCGAGACGGTCGCCAACCTGCTCAGCCAGTTCTACGACATCCCGCCGGAGAACCTGACGACGCAGGGCTACGGCGAGCGGTACCTGAAGGTCGAGACGGAAGACGCCGAGCGCGCCAACCGCCGCGTGACGGTGCGCCGGATCACCCAGCTGGTGTCGTCCAGCGGGAACTGATCGGACGCCATTCGAACAAGAAAGCCCGGGCCGACGCCCGGGCTTTTCTCGTGATCACAACTGGTAAGCGCTTCACTGATAATTAGCAGACCCAGCGGGATAGATTCAGCCAGCGAATCCCGAGGCCTGGCCTATGTTCAGTCGAAAACCCAAAACCCAAGCGCATGGCGCGTTCACGGTAAGCGACGGACAGTTGACCAAGGCCCTGCATCGGGTGCAGGCGATCATCGAATTCCGGCTCGATGGAACAATCGTGTCGGCCAACGAGAATTTTCTCTCGGTGATGGGCTACACGCTCAACGAAATCGTCGGAAAGCACCATCGCATGTTCGTCGATCCGGCCTATGCCGAAACCCTCGAATACAAGGCATTCTGGAAGAGCCTCGGGGCAGGGGAATACCAGACCGCGGAGTATCGCCGCTTCGACAAGGGCGGCAAGGCGGTGTGGATCCACGCGACCTACAACCCGATCTTCGACAGGGACGGCAGGCCGATCGGGGTGGTGAAGTTCGCCACCGACGTATCGGCGCGCAAGCGCCGCGATGCCGATGCGCATGGGCAACTCGCGGCGATTTCGCGCTCGCAGGCGGTGATCGAGTTTGAGCTCGATGGGACAATCATTACCGCGAACCCGAATTTTTGCTCGGCTTTGGGCTACGGGGTCGAGGAGATCGTCGGGAAGCATCACCGGATGTTTGTCGATCCTGCCGAGGCCAAATCCAGGGAATATGCCGAGTTCTGGGACCGGCTGCGCGAGGGCAAGTTCCAGGCGGCCGAGTATCGGCGGATCGGCAAGGCCGGCCGCGAGGTGTGGATCCAGGCAACCTACAACCCGATCTTCGCGCCCTCGGGCCGCATCACCAAGATCGTGAAGTTCGCCACCGACATTACGGCGCGCAAGAACGCAGTTCGCGTGCTGGGCGACCAGCTGGCCGACATGGCAGACGGAACGATTGTCGATACGCTGTCGAAGCCGCTACCTGGCGAGTTCGACGATATCCGGCTGGCGCTCAAATCGACGCTGTCGCGCTTTGCCAGCTTCGTGCGGGACCTCAAGGTTTCGGCCAGCCAGGTTCGCACCGCGACGGCCAGCATCGCCGCTGGAGCCGGCGATCTCGCCGACCGCACGGACAAGCAGGGCCAGGCGGTGGACAACCTGTCGGGCGCGACTCAGCAGCTCTCGGGCACAGTCATGGACAACGCGAAGCGGGCCGAACTCGCCAGCCAGCGAACCCATTCAGCCTCCACTATCGCCAACCAGACCGGCGTGGTGTTCGAGGAGGCCAACAAGGCGATGGTGTCGATCTCGGATTCAGCGTCGAAGATCGCCAAGATCATCGAGATCATCGACGACGTCGCGTTCCAGACCAATCTGCTGGCGCTCAATGCCTCGGTGGAGGCGGCACGAGCTGGAGAGGCCGGCAAGGGGTTTGCGGTCGTGGCCATCGAGGTGCGACGACTGGCGCAGTCGACGGCTTCGGCGTCTGCCGAAGTGAAGGGGCTGATCGAAACGTCGGGCCGCGAGGTCGACCAAGGCACCAGGCTCGTCTCGGACGCCAACGCCAAGGTCGAGGAACTGCTCGTGGCGATCGCCGAGGCGAGCCGGCTGGTGGCCGAGATCGCCGGCGGCACCAAGGAGCAGGCAGCGACCATCGGCAGCGTGTCCGACGCCGTGAAACTGATCGACCAGATGACCCGTCACAATATCGGCCTCGTGCGCGAGACCAACGACTCGGTGGCGGATGCCGATCGCGCGGCGACGGCGCTCGACGAGATCGCCGAGAAGTTCACCACCGAGAGGGTTGGACAGCTTCAGCGGCTGCGGGCGGCCGGATAGGGGTAACGGTCTTCCGTTCTGCCGCGCAGCTGTCGCCCCTCGCATGCGGAGGGCGCGGGTAGTGCGGCTCTCCTGCCGCGCCGACTGTGCATAACCCGATCCCCCGTGACACGCCGCGCCCGCATGCTTACGTACGGGCATGCGCTTCTCCGACTCCTTCCTCGAGGAAATTCGTCAGCGCCTGCCGATTTCGCAGGTGGTGGGGGAGCATGTCATCTGGGACAAGCGGAAGAGCCAGCCCGGGAGGGGGGATTTCTGGGCGTGTTGTCCGTTCCACGGCGAGAAATCGCCGAGTTTTCATGCCGATGACCGGCGCGGCATCTACAAGTGCTTTGGGTGTGGGGTTTCGGGGGATCACTTCCGGTTTCTGACCGAAAAGGCCGGGATGAGTTTTCCTGAGGCGGTGGAGAAGCTCGCAGGGATGGCGGGCGTGCCGATGCCGGCGCGGGACGTGCAGGACGAGAAGCGGCAGGAAACTCGGCGCTCGCTGCTCGACGTGATGGAGATTGCGACCCAGTACTTTGAAGCGGCGCTGAGCCACAATATCGGGGCGCGGGCGCGGGGGTATCTGCACGAGCGTGGGGTGTCGCCTTCGGCCGTCACGAAATTCCGGCTCGGCTATGCTCCTGACAGCGCCAATGGTTTGAAGGAGCACCTCGCGGCCAACGGGGTGACGGCGCAGGAAATGGTGGATGCGGGGCTCGTGGTGGTGCGCGAGGAAAATCCGCTGCCCTATGACCGGTTCCGCAACCGGGTGATGTTCCCGATCCTCGATTTCCGCGGCAAGGTGATCGCCTTCGGCGGGCGGGCGCTGAGCCCCGACGTGCCGGCGAAGTACCTCAACTCGCCGGAAACCGAACTCTTCAAGAAGCGGCAGAACCTTTATAACGGCAACCTTGCCCGCGAGGCGGCGCGGAGCGGCAAGGCGGTGATCGTGGTCGAGGGTTATCTCGACGTGATCGCGGCGGTGATGGCCGGGTTCGAGGGCACGGTGGCGCCGATGGGGACGGCGCTGACCGAGGAGCACCTGCAGCTGCTGTGGCGGATGAGCGAGCAGCCAATCCTCTGTTTCGACGGCGACGCGGCGGGGCAGCGGGCGGCGGCGCGGGCGACGGAACTTGTGCTGCCGCATCTCGCGCCGGGGCGGACCGTGAAGATCGCGACGCTGCCCGAGGGGCAGGACCCGGACGACCTGATCAAGGCCGAGGGGCGCGGGGCGTTCGCCGAGGTGATCGACCGAGCGCGCTCGCTGAGCGACGTGATCTGGTCGATCGAGACCGAGGGCGGGATCGTGCCCGAAACGCCGGAAGCGCGGGCGGCGCTGGAGGCCCGCTTGCGGGCGCGGGCCAATGCGATCCAGGACGCATCGGTGAAGCGGCATTACTCGCAGGCTTTCGACGACAAGCTGGCGGCGTTCTTCGTGCCGGTGCGGCGGCAGCGGTTCGAGGGACGGAATGGAGGCAACTTCGGGAACAGCCTGGGCGGACGCAACGGGGGCAGGGGGCAGCCCTACAACTCGCTGGGGCGGGGTAATCCGCGCATGGTGGTGTCGGATACGCTGCGCAACTCGCGGCTGATGAAGCCGGGCAAGGCGGTGGAGATGACGCCGCGCGAGGCGACGATCCTGATGAGCCTCGTCAATCACCCGGTACTGGTCGAGAGCCGGATCGAATCACTGGCCTCGCTGGAGCTGTCGTCGCCGGGCGCGCGGGGGCTGCTGGGGGCGATGCTCGACCTCGTGACGCATGACCACGACATCACGGGCGACGCGATGAAGGCGGCGCTCGGGGCGCGCGGACATGGGCCGGTGATCGAGAAGATGGCCGAAACGCTGGCCCGGCAGGGGATATGGCAATCGGGCGCGGAGATCGCCGACGGCGATGCCGAGATCGGGCTAAAGCATGCGCTGGCCTTGCATTACAAATCGGTTGAGCTAAATAAGGCCCTGAAAGCAGCCGAAGTGGCGCTGGGCGATGACCCGAGCGAAGAAACATTCGAACGGCTGAAAGACATCCAGAACCAGATCGCCACCGTCGATGGCACTGAGGCATTGATCGAAGGGTTTGGTTCGTTATCGGGTCGCGCGACACGGAGCTTCTGAGGAGGTTTCGGGTTCGCGCTCTTTCGCATATGGGCGAATCATCCCGCCTGTAGTCGAGAGCCGTGCGGCGGATTGTCGCAGCGCGCCGCGCCGATGACGGACAAGTGAGTGCTCGGTTGGGAGCGCTCACGCCGAAAGGTCCCTTTACCTTGTCTCAAGCCATGACCACGTAACGACTATCGGAGCCCGAGCAGCAGGCGGGCCCCCCGGAGCAGTGAGCTAGATGGCCACCAAGGCAGCAACGCAGACCAAGGCAAAAGAGAACGAGAAGCCCGAAGGCGAAAAGCCGGCCGGCAGCGAGGCCCCCGACAGCCCGCTACTCGACCTTTCCGATGCCGCGGTAAAGAAGCTCATCAAGACCGCCAAGAAGCGCGGCTACGTCACCTACGAAGAACTCAACGCCGTGCTGCCGTCGGAGGAAGTCACCTCCGAGCAGATCGAGGACATCATGGCGATGTTCTCGGACATGGGCATCAACGTCGTCGACGAGGACGAGGTCGAGGAAGCCGAGCCGGATACGCCGGAAGAGGAATCGACCGAGCTCGCCGAGCGGACGGGCACGGCGGTCGCGTCGAAGTCCAATAAGCGTGAGGGTTCCGACCGCACCGATGATCCGGTGCGCATGTACCTGCGCGAGATGGGCTCGGTTGAACTGCTGAGCCGCGAGGGCGAAATCGCCATCGCCAAGCGTATCGAAGCGGGCCGCGAGACGATGATCGAGGGCCTCTGCGAGAGCCCGCTGACCTTCCAGGCCATCATCATCTGGCGCGACCAGCTGGCGAATGCCGAAATCCTGCTGCGCGACATTATCGACCTCGAAGCGACCTATGCCGGCCCCGACGCCAAGCAGGCGGCGCCGGTGATGCCGTCGGAGATCGAACGCCCGGCCTCCGTGAAGGAAGAGCCGAAGAAGGCCGCCAAGCCGGCGCCCCGCAAGGCATCGGGTGACGACGAGGACGACTACGTCCCCGAGGAGCCCGAAGCGCCGCAGGATCCGGTCGAGGACGAGGACGACGATTTCGAGAACTCGCTGTCGCTCTCGGCCATGGAAGCCGAGCTGAAGCCGCAGGTGGTGGAAACGTTCGATCGCATCGCCAGCGCCTACGGCAAGATGCGCAAGCTGCAGGACCAGCACACCGAGGATCGCATCGCTGGCGCGGCACCGGCAACCGACTCGGACATCAAGAAGCTCGCCGAGTGGCGCAGCGAAGTGATCACCGACGTGAAGTCGCTGTCGCTCAACACCTCGCGTATCGAAAGCCTGGTGGAACAGCTCTACGACATCAATAAGCGCCTGGTGCGCCTCGAAGGCCGCCTGCTGCGGCTGGCCGAGAGCTACGGCGTGAAGCGCGAGGCCTTCCTCGAGGCTTACTACGGCAGCGAGCTCGATCAGAACTGGGTGGAACGCGTGTCGGTGCTGCCTGGCAAGGGCTGGGCGGAATTCGCGAAGCGTGAAGGCGGCACTGCATTCGAGATTCGTGCCGAAATCCAGACACTGGCCACCGAGACCGGCCTCGACATCGCGGAATACCGCCGCATCGTGCACAAGGTGCAGAAGGGCGAGCGCGAGGCCGCGATCGCCAAGAAGGAGATGGTGGAAGCCAACCTCCGACTAGTGATCTCGATCGCCAAGAAGTACACGAACCGCGGGTTGCAGTTCCTCGATCTGATCCAGGAAGGCAACATCGGCCTGATGAAGGCGGTGGACAAGTTCGAGTACCGCCGCGGCTACAAGTTCTCGACCTACGCGACGTGGTGGATTCGCCAGGCGATCACCCGATCGATCGCCGACCAGGCGAGGACGATCCGTATCCCGGTGCACATGATCGAGACGATCAACAAGATCGTCCGCACGTCGCGCCAGATGCTCCACGAGATCGGTCGCGAGCCGACGCCGGAGGAGCTGAGCGAAAAGCTGCAGATGCCGCTCGACAAGGTGCGGAAGGTGCTGAAGATCGCCAAGGAGCCGATCTCGCTCGAAACGCCGATCGGCGACGAAGAGGATTCGAACCTCGGCGATTTCATCCCGGACGTGAACGCGATCCAGCCGATCGACGCGGCGATCCAGTCCAACCTGCGCGAAACCACGACCCGCGTGCTGGCGTCGCTGACGCCGCGCGAGGAACGCGTGCTGCGCATGCGCTTCGGCATCGGCATGAACACCGACCACACGCTCGAAGAAGTGGGCCAGCAGTTCTCCGTGACGCGCGAGCGTATCCGCCAGATCGAGGCCAAGGCGCTCCGCAAGCTCAAGCATCCGAGCCGCAGCCGGAAGCTTCGCAGCTTCCTCGACAACTGATTGGAAGGGCCGTGAAAGCGGCCCTTTTCTTTCCGCCCTCATCCGCGTCGGACTTGATATGGCTCAAGACGGCCGGCGCCGCAGCATGGAAAGCTGCGCTCCGGAAGATGGGAGGTAGCTATGGAAGTGAAAGCTGCCATTGGCGTGGCGCTCGTCTGGGCGGTGATCTTCGTCGTTCCGATCCTCGTCTACGGCGCGTTTGCCGCCGTCACCCGACTGCAGCCGCCGGGCGGGTCGCCGGCGCTGTTCCTTGCGGGCACGGCCATCTCCAAGCTGGGCACTGCGATCGCCTTCGTGGCGCTGTTCTATCTGGCCCGCGACGTGTTCGGCGGGCAGTGGCTGCTCTATGCCGGCATCTGGTGGCTGATGTTCACCATCGGCGAGGTGGGGCAGGCGATCGGGCCGGACTACTCGTGGCAGGAAGCCGCGGCGGGAGTCATTTCCGAGACGATCTACTTCCCGCTCTCAGGCCTGATCGTGAACTGGCTGGTGGGGCAGGGAGGCTAGCGTGGAGAAGGTCGACTTCAAGAAGCTGATGAAGCCGTACTGGCAGCCGCCGGTCGGTGCGTTCGTCGTGGTCGAGGTTCCCAGGCTCAACTTCATCAAGGTGGACGGCAAGGGCGATCCGAACACGGCGGCTGCGTACGGCACGGCGGT
>JAEYYP010000436.1 GCA_023428425.1 Pseudomonadota bacterium | reverse complement strand
CCCGCGCCCCCCCCCCCCCCCCCCCCCCCCCCCCCCCCCCCCGGCGGCTCCCGTTTTAACTACCCAGGAGCGGATGCGCGATGTCTGTTGCGGCTGACACCATCCCCGACAAGCCGCGCCGATTGCTCTCGGGCAACGCGCGGGTGAAGCTCTTCGCCTACCTCCTGGTGGCGCCCGCCATCCTCCTGATCTGCGGGCTCGTCGCCTATCCGTTCCTGTTCGCCATCTGGGTGTCGTTCACCGACATGGTGGTGGGCAGCGTCGGCAACTTCGTCGGCTTCAAGAACTTCGAGTATCTCGCCGGTACCGCCACCTTCTACAGCGCCATCTGGAACACCATCGTCATCGTGCTGGTCTCGGACGTGCTGAAGCTCGGCATCGGGCTGGGCCTCGCGCTGCTGGTGCACCAGAACCTGCCGGGGCGCGGCATCTTCCGCTCGTTCCTGATGCTGCCCTGGGCGATGCCTGCTTTCGTCGCTTTCCTCACCTGGCGCGTGCTCTACCAGCCCATCGGCGGCGGCATAAACCTCATCCTGACGCAGACCGGGCTCTATTCCGAGGTCGTCGACTTCCTCGGCTCGCGGTCGACGGCGATGGGGTCGGTGATCGTCGCCTCGGTGTGGCGCGGCTTCCCGTTCTGGTTCATCTCCATCCTCGCGGCCCTGCAATCGGTGCCCAAGGAACTCTACGAGGCGGCCATCGTCGACGGCGCCACGACCTGGCAGCGCTTCTGGCACGTCACCATCCCGAGCCTCATGCCGGTGATCATCGTCACCACGCTCTTGAGCTCGATCTGGACCGCCAACGGCTTCGAACACGTATGGCTGCTGACGGCGGGCGGTCCTTCGGACGCGACCATGGTTTTCCCGGTGCTGGCCTATTTCGGCATGCAGACGCAGCGCATCGGCGAGGCGGCTGCGGTGTCGGTCTACATGCTGCCGGTGCTGGCGATCCTCGTCATCTTCGCGACGTCGCTGATGATGCGGAGGGAAGAGTAATGGCTACACTCGCCGAGGTCGCCAGCGCGGCGCCGGTTCGTACCGCTTCCGCGCAGCGCCGCCTGATCGTCGGACGCCTCATCAGCTACGGGCTGCTGGCCGTCGCCGTGATCCTGGTGCTCTTCCCGATCTACTGGATGATCGTCACCTCGCTGAAGCTGCCGCGCGAGATCTACCGCGTGCCGGCGCTGTGGCCACAGACCTTCACGCTGGCCAATTTCGACAAGCTGCTGGCCGATGGCAGCTTCCTGCTCGCCATCCGCAACAGCGCCATCGTCGCCACCACGGTGACGGTGATCTCGGTGATCATCTCGAGCTTCGCGGCCTACTCGATGGTGCGGTTTCGCTACCGGTTCCGGGGCGTGTTCGGCCGGCTCATCCTGTTTGCCTACCTCACGCCGGGCTCGCTGCTGTTCATTCCGCTGTCGATCGTGATGGCGCAGCTCAGGCTGGGCAACTCGCTCCAGGGGCTGATCCTCGTCTACCTCACCTTCTCGCTGCCGCTTTCGACCTGGCTGCTGCAGGGCTACTTCCGCGGCGTGCCGCGCGAACTGGAAGAGCAGGGGATGATCGACGGGCTGACACGGTTCGGCGCGCTGCTGCGCATCACCCTGCCGCTGTCGGCGCCGGGCCTGGCTGCGGTCGCCATCTTCACCTTCACCGGCGCCTGGAACGAGCTGCTGTTCGCGCTTGTGCTCACGACGTCCGAGAGCGTGCGGACCGCGCCGCTCGCCCTCAACTATCTCATCACCAGCGACGTGCTGCCATGGGGACCCTTGATGGCGGGCGCCGTCATCTCCTCGGTGCCGCTGATGATCCTCTATTTCATCGCCCAGCGCTTCATGGTGGCCGGCATGGCCGAAGGGGCGGTGAAGGGCTGATGCAACCAACCACGAACGACAGGAAGCATAGACTATGGGCATGAGGGTAGCGGTCGGGCAGTTCCACGACCTGACCGAGGAGCGGCTGCGGTTCGCGGCGCAGATCGGCGTCAACGGGCTGCAGATGAACAACCCGAGCCTTCCCGGCGATCATCGCTGGGAAGAACAGGACGTGCGGGCGCTGGTCGATAAGGTCGAGGCGGCGGGGCTGAAGTTCGAGGCCATCGAGAACGTGCCCACGCATTTCTACCACAAGGCGATGATGGGCCTCGACGGGCGCGACGAGCAGATCGAGAACTATCAGGCGACCATCCGCGCCGTGGCGCGCGCGGGCGTGCCGGTGCTGGGGCTGCACTTCATGCCCAACTCGGTCTGGACCACCGATCGCAACGGGCAGACCCGCGGTGGCGCCACGGCCCGCAAGTTCGACATGTCGATCGTGGAAGCCAATATCGACAACCTCGAGCTGCTCCGCTCCTTCATGCCGACGACGCTGGGCCGAGCCTCATCGATGCCGCTCTTCGGCAAGGATGGCCCGTTCATCTCCGAAGAGCAGATGTGGAGCAACTACGAGTACTTCATGAAGGCGGTGCTACCAGTCGCCGAGGAAGAAGGGCTGAAGCTCGCGCTCCATCCCGACGATCCGCCGGTGCCGATGCTGGGCGGCGTGGCGCGCCTCTTCTACAAGCCCGAGAACTTCAAGAAAGCCTACGACATGCTCGGCCGCTCGCCGAGCTGGTCGCTCGACCTCTGCCTCGGCTGCTGCTCGGAAATGCCCGGCGGCAAGGCCAACGTCACCGAGATGATCGAGTATTTCGCCCCCAAGGGCGCGATCTCCTACATCCACTTCCGCGACGTGCAGGGCACGGTGCCGAACTTCACCGAGTGCTTCATCGGCGACGGTAACTTCGATCCGGCCGAGGTCGTGGCGCTGCTCGACAAGAACGGCTTCGGTGGCTTCCTCCTCGATGACCACGTGCCCAAGATGGATGGCGACAGCGACTGGAACCACCGCGGTCGTTCGCACGCCATCGGCTACCTGCAGGGTCTCCTGCGGATGCTGGACTTCTACAAGAAGGGCTGATCGCCAGCCCTTTCGACTGCTCCGACCCAGGCTCCCGCAGGCCAACCCTGCGGGAGTGAAGTGCGTTCAGCTAACTGAACGCCGTTCCCCCCTACGAACGTGTTACCGGTATCGCTGTCATTCCCCGTTGACTATGGCAACAGCCGGAGTCTCACTATTGGGACAACGTGTTCCACTGATGGAACAATGGTGTGGCGCTAGCGAGCGCCAGGGGAGGACTGCAAAGGTGTCGAGTCCGCGGCGGACCATCCACGTACTTGACCTGCTCGCCCGCAAGGGCGCGCTGGGTGTACGTGGCATTGCCCAGCAGCTCGACCTGCCGGTCGGCTCGGTACATCGGCTGCTGCTGGAGCTCGCCGAGGAAAACGTCGTCGAGCGCAATGCCGACGGGGCGTGGCAGCTTGGCTACCGCCTGCTCGAAATCACCGACCTGCAACTCGATGGCGTGGGATTCCCCCGACTGGCACGGCCCTATTGCGAGGCGATCGCAGAGGCAACACGCGAGACAGTGAACGTCAACGTGCTGAGCGGTGACGCCTGCGTCTGCATCGACAAGGTGCGTGGCAACGAAGGCATGCAGCTCGACTGGCGCGTCGGCTCGCGCGGCCCGCTCTACGCCGGCGGCAGCGCCAAGGCCATGCTGGCCTTCATGAGCGAGGCCGACCAGGTACGCGTGGCGAACGATCCGAAGACCCGGTTCACCGCACACACGATCACCGATGCGACGGCACTGCTCATCGAACTGGGCCGCATCCGTGAGCGCGGTTACGCGATCGACACCCAGGAACTGGTGATGGGCGTGTTCTGCGTCGGCGTGCCGATCCTCGATCGTATCGGGCGTCCGGTCGGCGGAATCAGCGTGTCCGGCCCGACGCCCAAGGTGCCCGGCACCGAAGTGGAACTGGTGGTGAAGCGGCTGCACGAGGCCTGCGGGCAGGTCAGCAAGCGACTTGGATATGTGGGGGCCTGGCCGCCGCGCGACGTGGTCGCGCCGCCGCTCGTGGCCGTTTGAGGGAGAGAGACGATGATCCGTTCCGCATGGGTGATGCAGCTGAAGCCCGGCCAGGAGGCCGAATACAAGCGCAAGCACGACGAGATCTGGCCTGAGATGGTCGAGCTGCTGAAGAGCCAGGGCGTCACCAACTACTCGATCTACGCCTACGACCTGCTGCTGTTCGCATACCTCGAAAAGCCGGACGGCGCGCCGAGCCAGACCGAGGGCGTCGACCCGGTAGTGCTCAAGTGGTGGAAGTGGATGGAGCCGCACATGGAAACCCATGAGGACGCGCGGCCGAAATCCTGGCCGGTCAATCTCGTCTTCCGGATGGATTGATCGCGATGGGCAAGCTGCAGATCGTCGATCCGCATATCCACCTGTGGGACCTCTGGACCCGCATCTACCCGCATTTCGAAAAGCCCGGCCCCGGCGGGGCGAGCGCCACGATCTGCCGGTCCTACCTCATCGACGAGTATCTCGAAGAGGGCCGCGACGCGTTCGAGATCGTCGGCGCGGTGCATGTCGAGGCCTTCCCGACCGATCCGATCAAGGAGACGGCTACCCTGCAGGCCGTGGCCGATACCGGCAGGCTGCCGCTGGTGATCGTCGGCAATGGCGATCTCGGCTCCAAGGACTTCCCGGCGCTGCTCGACCAGCATCAGCAGTACCCGATCTTCCGAGGCATCCGGCAGGTCGTGAACATGCACCCCGACCCCAAGCGCAGCTACACCAGCCGCGACCTGATGGCGGAACCGCAGTTTCTCGAAGGCCTGCGCGAGCTCGGTCGGCGCGGGTTGAGCTTCGACCTGCAGCTCTATCCGCACCAGATGGCAACCGCGGCGGCGCTGGCGGCGCAGGCGCCGGATACGCAGATCATCCTCAACCATGCCGGCATGTGGGCCGACCGCGACCTTGCCGGCTGGAAGCAGTGGAAGGCGGGGATGCGGACGCTCGCGGCGCAGCCCAACATCGTCGCCAAGATCAGTGGCCTCGGCATGCTCGACAACGGCTGGACCACCGAAAGCATCCGGCCACTGGTGCTCGAAAGCCTCGAGGCGTTCGGGCCGGAGCGGGCAATGTTCGCGTCCAACTTCCCGGTCGACAAGCAGTACTCGACCTTCGTGGCCGTCTGGTCGGCGTTCGACACCATCACGAATGGCTTTTCCGAAAGCGAGCGGAGCGGACTCTTCCGCGACAACGCCCGCAGATACTACCGCATTCCGGCCTGACGGCCGAGGAGATTTCCCTTGAAGATCAAGAGCATCGAAGCTTTTACCATTACCAACCCGATTGCCGGCGGCACCTACGAGGAGGCCAAGCAGCGTGGCAGCGCCCGGCGGCCACCCTGGACCAAGGATGCCGAGGTCGCGAACCCGATGTCGCGCTATCCGCGCTACAAGGCGCTGCGGGCCAGCTGGAACGCCAAGTTCCCGGCAGTGGGCGTGATCGTCACCGCCGACGACGGCTCATGGGGCTTCGGCACCACCGGCTACGGTCAGCCGACCGTGTCGATCATCAACGACCATATCGCGCCGCTGCTCGAGGGAGAGAACGCGCTCGCCACCGAGAAGCTCTACGACATGATGATGCGCATCGTGTCGCCCTACTCGGCGTCGGGCCTCGCCTCCTACGCCATCTCGGGCATCGACCTGGCGCTGTGGGACCTGAAGGGCAGGGTGCTGAAGCTGCCGGTCTACGAGCTGGCCGGCGGCGCGGCGCGTGACAAGCAGTTCTGCTACGCCACCGGCAACGATACCGACTGGCACATGGAACTGGGGTTCAAGGCGACCAAGCTCGCCTGCCCTTACGGTACCGCCGACGGACTCGAGGCGCTCGACAAGAACGAGGCTTTCGTCGGCAAGGCGCGCGAGCTGATCGGGCCGCATGTCGAACTGATGCTCGATTGCTGGATGGCGTTCGACGTCGAGTTCGCGGTGCGGCTGGCGCACCGGCTGCGGCCGTTCGGCCTCAAGTGGATGGAAGACTGCCTGATCCCCGAGGACCACACCAGCCACAAGGCCCTGCGTGAGCGGCTGCCGTGGCAGACGATCGCGACGGGCGAGCACTGGTACACGCCCTACACTTTCTTCGAGGCCGCCAAGGATCGCGTCGCCGACATCTTCCAGCCCGACATCCACTGGGTCGGCGGCTTCACCGCGGTGCAGAAGATCGCGGCCATCGCCGAGTATGCCGGGCTCGACGTCTATTGCCATGCGGGCATGAACACGCCCTACGGCCAGCACTTCACCATCGCTTCGACGGCGTCGAAGTGGGGTGAGTTCTTTGTCGGCGGGTCGCCGGGGCAGCCGCTCAAGGAAACCAACAACTACCCGGGCATGGCGGTGCCGGTGGATGGCTACGTCGTGGTCTCGGACGAGCCCGGCTTCGGCCACGGGCTCAGCAAGGACGCCATCGAGAAGATGGTGATCTGACGATCGGTCAGCGGGTCTGCCCAACCCAGGGCGGCCCTGATGAACGGCAGCGAATTCTGAACGGAAACCTGGAGGAGGAAACCCGAATGAACTCTGGACTTAGGAAGATGTTGACGGGCGGCGCGGTGGCGCTGCTCGCCGGGGCGCTGATGGCAACGACCGCGATGGCGCAGGTCGCCGACATGCCGCGCAACGAAACGCTGGTGCTGACCCCGTGGGGCGACCAGCCGGCGCAGTTCGCCAACGTCGAGAACTGGCACCCCTACCTGACCTCGGTGACGCATCAGCGCGACGCGATGCAGATCACCGTCAACGAGGGGCTGTTCTACACCAACCTGAACACCGGCGAATTGATCCCCTGGCAGGCGGAAAGCTACGAGAACGCAGCCGATTTCATGTCGGCAACGATCAAGCTGCGCGACGGCGTGGAGTGGAGCGACGGGCAGAAGTTCACCGCCGAGGACGTGAAGTTCACCCTCGAGGCGCTGCGCGATGCCCCGCCCGAGATCAACGGCTCGGCGTCGTTCAAGGAGTGGATCAAGGACGTCGAGGTCATCGACCCGCTCAACGTCAGGATCAACTTCAACAAGTCCGCGCCGCGCTTCGTGCGTGACTTCCTGGCCCTCGGTCACGAGAACCACTACCCGATCCTGCCCAAGCACATCTGGGAAGGCCAGGACCTCGCGACCTTCACCAACTACGACCTGGCCAAGGGCTGGCCGGTGGGTACCGGCGCCTACAAGCTCGTGCTCTCCACCAACCAGCAGGAAATCTTCGATCGTCGTGACGACTGGTGGGGCGCCAAGGTCGGCTTCGAGGATCTGCCGGCGCCCAAGCGCATCATCCTCGTGCCGGTCTCGTCGGACGACGCGATGGGCCAACTGCACATCGCCAACCAGATCGACGGCGGCCGCCAGCTGCTGATCGGCACGTTCGAGGCGGCCCGGGCCCAGAACGACAAGCTGTCGTCTTGGAACGCCGAAGGTCCGAACTGGGGCGCTCCGGACGGCTGCGACTACTCGCTGGTGTTCAACCAGATGAAGGCGCCGTGGAATGACGTCAACCTGCGCTATGCGATGAACTTCGCCATCGATCGCGAAGCGCTGAACGACATCGGCTACGAGGGCAGCCAGAGGCCCGTCACCTTCGCCTTCTCGAACTATATGGCCGGCGCGTGGCTGGGCGAGGGCAGCCCGCTGCAGGCGGTGCTCGACAAATACGACCTCGATAATCCCGATCCGGCCAAGGTCGAGGAATACATGGGCAAGGCGGGCTACGCCAAGGACAGCAACGGCCTCTGGGCCAAGGATGGTTCGCCGCTGCAGGTGACCGTGCGGACCCCGGCCTTCATCCAGCCGATCCTCGCGCCGCTGACCCAGCAGCTCAAGAATGCCGGGTTCGACGCGGTGCAAGCGCCGGTCGACGACACCTGGCTTCCCGACATCCAGAGCGGCAACTTCGACACGATGATCTTCGTGCATTGCGGTTCGCTGTCGGAGCCGCTCGAGACCTTGCAGCACTACCACAGCAAGTTCGCGCGGCCGCTCGGCGAGAACATCCCGAACGCCATTGCGGCATCGCGCTACATGAATCCCGAGTACGACAAGCTGATCGATGCCATGGACGCGGTCCCGGCCAGCACGGATCCGGATTCGGAGTACATGAAGAACGCCGTGGCGGCGCTCGACATCGCGCTGCGTGACCTGCCGCAGATCGACATGCTCGAAGAGTACCATGTGGTGACGTTCAACAACACCTACTGGACCGGTTGGCCGTCGGCTGCCGATCCGTACGTGGCCCCGTACACCCCGTGGGAAGCCTTCAGCGTGGTGATCCATCGCCTGCAGCCAACCGGCGCGCAGTAAGCAACGGTCCTCCCGACCGAGCGGGCGGCGGCCGTCTTCCCCGCCGCCCGCATTTTCGAAGCCTTCGTGGAACCGGAACGGTGCAACACAGACGACGTGTCATCCCTGCGAACGCAGGGACCCACTTCACCACCAGTGCCGAGTTCGAGTTGGGTCCCAGCTTTCGCAGGGATGGCAGCGTTGGGGTACCGGTTAGTCCGTGGCCACCGCGACTTCCGCGCCGAGTGACGTGAGATGAACAGAGAACTCCTGCGCTACATCGCCAAGCGCTTCGGCCAGTTGCTGGTCGTCGTCTTCGTGGCGGTGAGCGTCAACTTCATCATTCCCCGGCTATTGCCGGGCGATCCCGTGCAGACGGCCCTGGCACGACTGCAGACCAGCGGTGGCGCGGCCAATGTCGACATCCAGGCGGTGTCCGCGGCATACCGGGCCCGCTACGGCCTCGATGCACCCGTCTGGCAGCAATACATCAACTACTGGGGCGACCTGCTGACGCTGGACCTCGGGGTATCGTTCGCGAACTTCCCCGAGAAGGTATCGACGATGATCGGCAACGCGCTGCCCTGGTCGGTGACGCTGCTGGCGGTGGCGACGCTGATCGCCTTCTCGGTCGGCTCGCTGCTCGGCGCGCGGCTGGCCTGGCCGACGGCTGGCCGAGGGATCAAGTCGCTCGTGCCGTTCCTGATGATCCTGACCTCGATACCGTTCTACCTGCTGGCGATCATCCTCATCTACTTCTTCGCTGTGGTGCTGAAGTGGTTCCCGCCGGCCGGCGGCGTCGACACGACGCGCATCATGCGGCTCGACTGGGCCACGACCCGCGACGTGCTCGAACACGCCTTCCTGCCCTGCATGGCGATCGTGCTGGGCAATATCGGCTTCTGGGCACTCGGCATGCGCAGCCAGATGGTGAACGTGCTTGGTGAGGACTACATCACCTTCGCCGAGGCCAAGGGCCTGCATCCGCGTCGGATTTTCGTCTGGTACGGCATGCGCAACGCGCTGCTCGCCCAGGTGACGGCGCTGGCGCTGAGCCTCGGGTCGGTAGTGTCCGGTGCGGTGCTGGTCGAAGTGATCTTCAACTATCCCGGCCTCGGGTCGCTGCTCTACGTGGCCATTCGCGGACAGGACTATTTCGTCATCCAGGGCGTGGTGCTGATGCTCATCGTCTCGCTGGCGGTGCTGCTGTTCATCGTCGACCTGCTCTATCCACTGCTCGACCCGAGGATTCGGCGATGAACCGCTTCTGGGCCAATCTCAAACGCAATTACGAACAGGGGCGTATCAGCCCGCTGTTGCTCGTCGGACTCGGCATCCTGTTCGCCATCGTGCTGTTCGGGCTGATCGGACCGTTCTTCACAGATGCCACGAACGCCCAGGTCGGCGCCGTGCGGCCACGTCGGCCGCCGGGTGACGACTACCTGCTGGGTACCGACTCGCAGGGCCGGGACATGTGGACGCTGCTGATCTACGCTACCCCCAACACGCTCAAGATGGGGCTGATCGCCGGCTTCATCGGCGTCGGGCTCGGCACCGTGCTCGGGCTGATCGCCGGGCAGTTCGGCGGCTGGATCGATGCCTTGATCCGCGTGATCTCCGACTCGCTGCTCACCGTGCCGGCCATTGCCATCCTCGTGATCATCGCCGGCAACATCGACCGGATGAGCACCTTCGTGATGGCGCTGGTGGTGGCATCGCTGGGCTGGATGTTCACGGCGCGCACGGTGCGCGCGCAGGTGCTGACCATCCGCGAAAAGGCCTATGTCGAAGTGGCGCGGGTCAACGGCGAGGGGCCGTGGGAAATCCTGTTCCGCGAAGTGATGCCCAACATCATGCCGTACATTGTCGCGAGCTTCGTCGGCACTGTCTCGGGCTCGATCCTGGCGGTCATCGGGCTCGAGGCGCTCGGCCTCGGCGCGCTCGAGGAAATGACGCTCGGCAACACCATCTATTGGAGCCAGCAGAGCGCGGCGGTGCTGCGCGGCTACTGGTGGTGGTGGGGACCGCCGATCGTGATGATCGCGCTGATCTTCATCGGGTTGTTTCTCACCTCGGTCGGCTTTGACCGGTTCGCCAACCCGAGACTGGCGAGGCGCTGATGGCCGTCGACATGACACAGAAGCCGATCCTCGTGGTGAAGGACCTCAATGTCCACTACGATACGGGCAAGGGACCGGCAAAGGCGGTGAACGACGTCTCGTTCTCGCTCCGACCCGGCGAGCGGCTGGGACTGATCGGCGAGAGCGGATCGGGCAAGACGACGATGGCGACGGCCCTCATGCGGCTGACCCGAGCGCCGGGGCGGATCGTCTCGGGCAGCGTCGAACTCGACGGGCAGGACCTGCTCAAGCTCTCCGACAAGGAACTGCGGGAAGTTCGCCTGCGCGATATCGCGCTGATGCCGCAGGGCGCGATGAGCTCGCTGAACCCGGTGATGCGGCTCGAGGAGCAGATGATCGACGCGATCGTCGCCCACAAGCCGCAAATGAAGCGGCAGGAACTCGACGCACGGGTGCAGCAGCTGCTGAAACAGGTGGGGCTGGCGCCCGAAGTGGCGCGGCGATATCCGCACGAACTGTCGGGCGGCATGAAGCAGCGCGCGGCGATGGCCATCGCGACGTCGCTCAGCCCCAAGGTGATCGTCGCGGATGAGCCCACCTCGGCGCTCGACGTCGTGGTGCAACGACAGGTGATGCAGACGCTCGGCCGGCTGCAGGACGGACTCGGCGCTGCGGTGGTGCTGATCGGCCACGACATGGGGCTGATCGCGCAGTTCGCCGACACCGTGGGCGTCATGTACGCCGGCAAGATCGTCGAGATCGGGCCGGTGCGGCAGATGATCGAGGCGCCCAAGCACCCCTACACCAAGCTGCTGGTGGAGAGCCTGCCTGGCATCGAGGTGAAGCAGGCGCTGGTCGGCATCCCCGGGCTGCCGCCGCCGCTGGTCAACCTGCCGGCCGGCTGCTCCTTCAACCCACGCTGCCCGTTCGCGTTCGACCGGTGCCTGAGCGAGAGGCCGGAGCTGCAGGAGGTGGCGCCGCTGCAACTTGCCGCCTGTCACCTCTACCCCGAGCACAAGGAACTGCCGCCGCTGCCGGCGCGCGCCACGCGGGAGTTGCACGCATGAGCGCGCTGATCGAGGCAAAGGGTGTCACCAAGCGCTACGGATCGTTCACGGCGCTTGACAACGTGACGCTGACGCTCAGCGACAGCGAGCCGTCGATGACAGCCGTTGCCGGCGAATCCGGTTCGGGCAAGACGACACTGGCGCGGATGATGCTGGGATTCATCGACCCCACCGAAGGCTCGGTCGAGTATCGCGGCAAGAACATCGCGACGATGACGCCCAGCGAGAAGCAGGCGTTCCGGCGCGAGGTGCAGCCGGTGTTCCAGGACCCCTTCGAGGTGTTCAATCCGTTCTACCGGATCGACAACGTGCTGACGACGCCGGTGAAGCGGTTTGGCCTCGCGGACACGGATGCCAAGGCACAGGCGCTCATCGAGGATGCGCTGAAGCGCGTCGGGCTCAGGCCTCAGGATACGCTGGGTCGGTTTCCGCACGAGCTGTCGGGCGGGCAGCGGCAGCGCGTGATGGTGGCGCGGGCAGTGCTGCTCCGCCCCAAGATGATCGTGGCCGACGAGCCGGTCTCGATGGTGGACGCATCGTTGCGCGCCACCATTCTCGACGAACTGCGCACGCTGAACCGCGAGCTCGGCATTTCGATCGTCTACATCACCCACGACCTGACGACGGCGTTCCAGATCTGCGACAACATCGTTGTGCTGTATCGCGGTTCCGTCGCCGAGGCGGGAGCGGTGGAGCAGGTGATCGGGCGGCCCAAGCACCCGTATTCGCAACTGCTGGTATCCTCCATCCCGCTGCCGGACCTGTCCAAGGCCTGGGGCGCGGACGAAATCCCGGTAACAGAGGCGAATGCGGCGCGCGCCAATAATGGGTGCAAATTCGCACCGCGTTGCCCGCATGTGATGGAACAGTGCTGGCAGGCGCCGCCGCCGAAATATATGCCGGACGCGCAGAGGCTGGCGACATGCTTCCTCTATCGCGACGCGCCGGTTTCGCCGGACGCGGATGTCGCGTCTGTCTTCCGTCCGCCGCAGGCGGCACCATTTTCGTAAGGGGTTTGGAGAGACCATGAATCAGATCGATCTCAACGGCCAGGTGGCCGTCATCACCGGCGGCGCACAAGGCATCGGCTTCGCCATCGCCTCCCGGCTCGTCAAATCCGGCGCCAAGGTGTCGCTGTGGGACATGAACGCCGAACTGCTCGACAAGGCGAAGGCCGAGCTGGGCGATGCGGCGTCGACCATCGCGGTCAACATCACCAACTATGATGCCGTGGCCGCGGCGGTGGCTGAAGTGGAGAGCAAGCTCGGCAAGCTCGACATCCTCGTCCACTCGGCGGGCATCGCCGGCAAGAACGCGCCGCTCGACGAATATGACCTCGACGAATGGCGCCGGGTGATCGACATCGACCTCAACGGCGCGTTCTACGTGAACCGCGCCGTGCTGCCGGGGATGAAGGCGCGCAACTACGGCCGTATCGTCAACATCGCCTCGATCGCCGGCAAGGAAGGCAACCCGAACGCCTCGGCCTACGCAGCCGCGAAGGCCGGCGTGATCGGCATGAGCAAGGCCGTCGGCAAGGAATGCGCGAAGTACGACATCGCGATCAACGTCATCACCCCGGCAACGGCGAAGACGCGCATCCTCGACGAGCTGAAGCCCGAATTCATCGACTACATGCTCAGCCGCATTCCGCGCGGCCGGTTCCTCGAGGTCGAGGAAGCGGCCAACATGGTGAGCTGGCTGGTGAGCAAGGAAAACAGCTTCACCACGGCCTCGGTGTTCGACCTGTCGGGCGGCCGGGCCACCTACTGATCCATCCACGGGACAACACGATGGCACACAAGCTGACCGACCGGCGGCAGGCCGGCAAGACCACATTGCAGCTGCCGCCGTTCGGCTTCGGCACCGCGCACCTCGGAGGCATGTACAACCGCGTCTCCGGGGAGCTGGCCCACGCAGTGATGAAGGCGGCCTGGGACTCCGGCGTGCGCTTCTACGACTCGGCGCCGTGGTACGGGCGGGGGCTGTGCGAGCACAGGGCGGGCGATTTCCTCATCGACATGCCGCGCGACGAGTTCATCGTCACCACCAAGGTCGGGCGCTATTTCAAGCGTCCGGCGAACCCCAGGACCTTCGACAAGACGCCCTGGGGCGGCGGGCTCGCGATGGAGGTGGTGTGGGACTACGGCTATGACGGGATCATGCGCGCCTACGAGCAGAGCCTGCTGCGGCTGGGGCTCGATACGATCGACGCGCTGTTTATTCACGACCCCGAGGCGGCCGCAACGCCGGGCGGCCCGGTACTCACCGACCTGACCGAGAAAGGTGGGATGCGGGCGCTCGAAGAGCTCAAGTCCTCCGGGCAGATCAAGGCGATCGGCATGGGGATGAACGCGGCGAGCTCGCTCACCGACATCGCGCCGATGGTGCCGCTCGATTTCTGCATCGTGGCGATGCCCTACACGCTGCTCGAGCAGGGGTCGCTCAACACCGGCATGAAGCGGTGCGTGGACGAGGGGATCTCCGTGGTGATCGGAGCGCCCTATGCGTCGGGCATCCTCGCGACCGGACCCATCGAGGGCGCGCGCTACGCGTATGGCTTCGCCGACGAGGCGGTGAAGGCGAAGACGCGGGGGATACAGGCGGTGGCGGCGCGGCACGGCGTGTCGCTGCAGGCCGCGGCGCTGCAGTTCCCTCTCGCTCATCCGGCCGTGGTGTCGGTGATCCCGGGCGGGGCGCGGCCCGAGGAAGTCGTGTCGAACGTCGCGTATCTCACCGAGGTGATCCCGGCGGACTTCTGGGCGGAGCTGAAGGCGCAGGGGCTGATTGTCGCCGATGCGCCGGTGCCGACAACGTAACTCCGGAGCCCTGCTTCGGATAAGCGGCCGACCGCGCGGCGTGGTCGGCCGTTTTTCTTTTCTCAGCCGCCAAAGGCGACGGGGGTTGGGACGATCTGGACCAGCAGTTCGTCGATCTCGCGCTGGGTGATCGGATCGGGGGCGGTCGTCGGCGACCGCACCAGCGAGCCGCGGATGACGCCGCGGCGGACCAGCAGCTGCTTGTGGATGTGGTAGAACACGTCGCCACCCTGGTTGCCGAGACGGTTGACGGCCATGATGGTGGCATCGAAGCGCGCGCGGGCTGTCACCTCGTCCCCGCGCTGGAAGGCGTCCCACACGGCGACGAAATCCTCGGGCTGACTGCAGAACGGCATCGTGCCCTGTGCACCGCGGCGCATCTCCTCGATGAAGTAACTGCCGCCCGCCCCGCCGAAGATGGTCAGGCGCTCGCCGACCGTGCTGGACATGGCCTGGACCTTGGCGGTGACCGGCAGCGTCTCGACCTTGATGTAGCGCACGTTGCGGCAGGCATCGGCCAGCCTGAGCGCCATCGCTGGAGAGATAGGCCCCTGCGGCACGTCCTGCAGGATGATCGGGATGCCGACGGCGCGATCGATGGCCTGGTAGTAGTCGAAGATTTCGTCGGGGCTGGCCGGCCAGAATCCCGGCGGGATGATCATCAGTGCATCGGCGCCAGCCGCCTCGGCGGCCTTGGAGTAGAACACCGCCAGGTCGGTGCCGTTGGCGCCCGAGTTGATGATCACCGGGACGCGGCCGTTCACGGCCTTGATCGTGGCGCGGGTGATCTGCGCGCGCTCGGCCTCGTTGAACTTGAAAACCTCACTGCCCAGGGCCACGCCGAGGCCGTGTACGCCAGCGCCGATATTGTAGTCGATGAGGCTCAGCAGGCTCTCCTCGTCGATACTCCCGTCGGGATGGAAGGGCGTGACGAGGATGGGGACGACACCCCGAATGACGGACGAGCTCATGATCAGCGGTTCTCGAAGTTGAACATTTCCTGCACCGGGTACTGCACCGGCGAAAAATCAGGGTTGGTTTCCATGTAGGGGGCCATCATCTCCCACCAGCGCCAGGTCAGTTCCGGGGGCTTGCTGGCGGGATCGGGGGCGCTGTCGCGCTCCATGTAGGCGAAGAGATCGAGGCCGTGCAGGTAGATCGAGAAGGTGCGGACGCCGTCCTTCTTCATGTTCTCCAGCATCTCGGGCCAGATCTCGTCGTGCTTGCGCTTGTAGATGGCTTCGTTGCCGGGCTTCAATCGCATCACCCAGGCGATACGGTGCGTCATGAGCAGTCCTCCTCGACCCCTCAAGGGGCATTTGTCTGGCCGGGCCAGGGGCCTGAGTAGCCCAGGCGATGGCTGATGTGTCGACCGGCGTCCTGCAGCATCCGCACCAGGGGAGCGACCTCCGGGCCGGGCTTCTTGACCGAGGGTCCGGTGATGCTGATGGCGCCCACTGCATGGCCCAGGCGGTCGAGCACGGGGACGGCGACGCAGAAGACGCCGGCCACCACCTCCTGGTTGTCGATGGAGTAGCCGCGTTCGCGCACCCGATCGATCTCGTCGCGTAGCCGGGCCGGGTCGTTGATCGTCGTAGGCGTGTAGGCTTCGAGCGGTGCCGCGTACACCAGATCGCGTTCCGCTTCGTCCAAGAAGGCGAGGATCGCCTTCCCGGCGCCGCCACAATGCAGCGGACCGCGCGAGCCGATCCTATTGTCGAGCTGCATGCCCTCGTTGCCGCGGACCTTGTCGATGCAGACGGCAGTGAGCCCATGGCGGGCGTTGAGGTTGACGGTTTCGCCTGTCGCGGCGGCGATGGTTTCAGCGAAGGGGCGAAACAGGCGCGGCAGCTCGATGCGCTCGAGCTGCAGGCCGGTGATTTCCAGCAGGCGGTAGCTGAGTTCCCACTCGCCGGAAGGCGTCCGATCGACAATGCCCTCTTCACCGAGGTCGAGCAGGAGGCGGTGGACCGACCCGAGCGGAAGGCCCAACTGCTGTGCGACGGCGCGCACACCGAGCGGACCCTTGCGGGCCAGCAGGTCCATCGCCTGAACCGATCGGGTGATGGCGGACACGCGCCGTCTCTTCCGGCTGCTACCAGTGCGTCTTCTTGGTGGTGACGTTGGGGTCCATCAGGTTGTCGTTGATGTAGTCCCACTCGATCTGGTAGCCCATGCCCGGGCCCTTGGGCAGGTGCACGTAGCCTTCGGCGTCGATCCGGTCGACGATGTCCTTGAGGTAGGGGTGGGGCTTGTCGTAGTCGACGCCCGGTGCCAGGAGGCCCTTCTCGTAGTATTCGGACGTGTCTTCCGGCGTGGCGCCGCAGACCTGCAGATTGCCCCAGCCGGCCATGTGCATCTCACAGCGCAGGCCGTAGGCTTCGGCGACGATGGCGGTCTTGCGGGCGCCGGTGATGCCGCCGCGCACGACGTCGATACGACTCATGTCGCCGGCCCCGCGCAGGATCCATTCGGCGCGGCTGAAGACGCCGCCTGCGACGATCTCGGGACTGAGGATCGGGATGGAGAGTTCCTTGGAGAGGCGAACGTAGCTCTCGACGCGATATTCCGGCATCGGGTGCTCGTACCAGTAGAAGTTCAGCTTCTCGAGCTCGCGACCCACCTGGATGGCTTCCTCGAGGCTCATGTAGGTACCCCAGGGGTCGAACATCAGCACATAGTCGGGACCGACGGCTTCGCGCACCAGGTGGCAGGTCTCGATGTCGGCCTTGATGTTGGACGGGCGGCCGGGCGTCGGAGTGCCGGTCGCCGGGTTCCAGAAGTAGTGCGGGTGGATCTTGTAGGCCTGGTAGCCTTCGGCTTTGCACTGCAGCGCATGGTCGGCATAGACCTGCGGCTTGCCGATGTTGGGATAGGTGGAGGCATAGGCCTTCACCTTGTCGCGGGCGCCGCCCATCAGCTTGTAGACCGGCAGCCTGGCGTAATTGCCGGCGAGGTCCCAGAGCGCATTGTCGATCACCGAGGCGACGTTTTCCTGGATGTTTGCAACCCACAGCCACTTCCAGATCATCTCGCGATCCATCGGGTCCTGCCCGACGAGCAGGTCCTTGATGCGCCACAGGATCATCTGCTGGTCGACGATGTTCAGCCCCTCGGCGTCACCGTGCGAGCCGCCGCCGAAATAGTGGCCTTCGACGCCTTCATCGGTGTGGATGGTGAGCACGGTCTGCAGCATCGGCGTGTCCGGCATCGGGCGGGCATAGCCCACGTCGAAGCGGTCGGCGGTGGTACGGAACGACTTGATGGTGATGTCCGAGATTTTCACGGTGAGGGCCCCTGGATGGTCGCGTCAGCAAGATGGCATCGCCGCCGGATGGGCGGTCGGAGAGGCGACGCAAACACGCGACGAGGGTGGTCGATCATGGCCGGAGTACCTCTACTCCCGGTCATCTTCTCTCCCTGCGACGTCTGACGCGTCGTTCCATATATGGAACATACGTCCCACATTCAGAACGTTAGGGGGCTGGGACCGACCGTGTCAAGCTGGCGCATATGCAACCAAAGGCGAGAACCCCGCCTTGGGGGCGGGGTTCGAGGTGCTTCGCGGATGCGGGTTATGCCGCCAGGGCTATCCCTTGACGCCGACGCCGGCGAAGCCGGTATTCATGTTGCGTCGAAGCAGGAAATAGACGGCGACGGCGGGTGCGGCGTAGACAATCGAAAAGGCGGTGAGGAAGCCGTAGTCGATCGAGCCCTGCCGGCCGAATGCTGCGTATAGGCCGACCGACATGGGGAATCCGGCCTCGACCCGGGAGAAGATCAGCGGCAGCAGGAACTCGTTCCAGGCGCCGGTGAACGAGAAGAACCACACCACCGCGATACCGGCCTTCGACATGGGCAGCACGATGTGCGTGACGATCTGCCAGAGCGAGGCGCCATCCACATAGGCCGCTTCCTCCAGTTCGATCGGGACGGTATCGAAGAAGTTCTTCAGCAGCAGCAGGGTGAAGGGCAGATTCAGCACAGTGAGCGTCAGGATGACGCCCATCTGGTTGAGCAGCCCGGCCCGCTGAGCGGTGAAATAGATCGGCACGAGCACGCCGGCCGCCGGCAGCATGCGCAGCAGCACCAGCGTCCAGAGCAGCGCGTTCTTGCCCGGCATGCGCAAACGGCTCAGCGGATAGGCGGCGCAGATGCCGATGACGGCGGACAGCGTAGCCGTACCCGCGGCGATCAGCAGCGAGTTGACAAACATGCGGCCGGCATTGCCCGACACGGCTTGAATGAAGTTGTCGACACCGGGCTCGCTGGGGAAGGCGAGGCGGCCCAGCGCAGCGTTGTCGAAGGCGTTGCCGAACAGCCAGGCGAAGGGGCTGACCCAGATGATCGCCATGAACGCGAGGGCGATCGCCATGGGGCGCGAAAGACCTTGGCGCTCCATCACTTGGGCTCCTTCAGCATGCGCAGATAGACCAGCGACAGCACGCCGACGATAGCGAGCATGGCGACCGAGATGGCGGCGCCGAAGCCGAGGTTTCCTCGACCGAATGCCTGGTTGTAGAGGAACACCGCAAGCGTCTCGGTCTGCTTGCCCGGCCCGCCACCGGTCATCGCGAAGATCAGCGGGAAGTAGGTGAACGTCCAGATGGTGATGAACAGCATGTTGGTGGCGATGTGCGGCCGGATCATCGGCAGCACCACCATCCACATGCGCTGGAAGCGGGTGGCGCCGTCGATCTTGGCGGCCTCGATCACTTCGCGCGGCACCGAGTCGAGTGCGGCGACGAAGAGCAGGTAGCTCCACGCGGTGCCCTTCCAGATATTGGCGACGGTGACGATGGGCAATGCCAGGTCGTTGATGAAGTTGATCGGCTTCAGCCCGAAGGGAATGACGAACAGCGAGTTGATGAGCCCGGTCTGCGAGGTGGTCGCCGACCAGAGAAAGGCTGCGACGATATCGGGCAACAGCCAGCCCAGCATGATCGCCACCTCGACCACGGTGCGGAGGCTGCCATAGGACTGGCGCAGCGCCGAGGCGAGCAGGAAGCCGAGCAGGGACTGGCCGACGATAGCGGAGAAGAAAACGAAGGTGACCGTGGTCCAGAACGAGTCGACGAAGCCGCCGCGGCGGGTGAACAGCCGCTCGTAGTTGTCGAAGCCGACCCAGCTCCACTCGATCGCCTTGCGGCCCGTGAGCCCGAGATCCGTGAAGCTGAAAGTGAAGGCCCAGCCGGTGAAATAGAGCAACGCGCCGATCAGGATGATCGCCGGCAGCATGGCGGCACTGAGCAACCACAGGTTGCTGGTGATCCAGGGGTTGGCCTGGTGTCGCATCGGCTAACTCGTCTTGAAGTGTCGTTGCGGCAGGGCCGCCAACGAAGATCAGTTCACTGAGGTGTCATCCCTGCGAAGGCAGGGACCCACCTCGTCACCAGCGCAGGTTTACAGTTGGGTCCCTGCCTTCGCAGGGATGACACGTTGGCGGATTGATCACCGTCGCGGCGCAACCAAAGCTTGCATACCTTCCTCCCCGTCACGGCGGCACCCGGGAG
>JAEYYP010000406.1 GCA_023428425.1 Pseudomonadota bacterium | reverse complement strand
GTCTCACTCCACCGGTGCAACGCGCTGCCACCGCCCCCCTTGCGGGGGAGGTAGCGAAGCTTGGCGCGAAGCGGCCTAGCGTAGCTAGGAGGGGGGTATGCAGCGACGCACCCATCATGCCACCTCCCGCTTCAGGCGCTCGCCTTCGCCGGTGGTTTCGAAGAAGAAGCGGCGGAGGAGGTTCTGGGCGGCCAGTAGGCGGTACTCGGCGCTCGCCCGCATATCGGTGAGCGGTTGGTAGTCGGTCGCGAAGGCCGGGAGCGCCGCTTCGACGGTCGCAACCGTCCAGGGCTTGCCCACCAGCGCCGCCTCGACGGCAGCGGCACGCTTCGGCGTCGCCGCCATGCCGCCGAAGGCGATCCGCGCCGACCGCACCAGGCCGTCCGCGACCTTCACCCGGAACGCGCCGCAGAGCGCTGAAATATCCTCGTCCTTGCGCTTGGTGACCTTGTAGCAGGCCATCTGCTCGCCCTCGGGCAGCACCGGCACGGTGACGCTCTCGACGAACTCACCCGCGGCGCGGTCTTGCTTGCCATAGGCGATGAAGAATTTTTCGAGCGCGACCTGCCGCCGCACGCCGCCCTTGTTGAGGGTGACTGTCGCGCCGAGCGCGATGAAGGGTGGCGGCGTATCGCCGATCGGCGAGCCGTTGGCGATGTTCGCGCCGATGGTGCCGGCATTGCGCACCTGCTCGCCGCCGATACGATCCCAGAGTTCGAGAAGGTGCGGGAAGCGCGAGGCGATTACCGGCCGCGCGGCGGTGTAGGTGACACCCGCCTCGAAGGTGACGCTGTCCGCCGTTTCGATGATCCTGTTCATGCCGGGTACCTTGCCGATGAAGATCATCGGGCCAATGTCGCGCATGAACTTGGTGACCCAGAGGCCCACATCAGTAGCGCCGGACACGAGTGTGCCGCCGGGATTCTCGGCATAGACTGCGCCGAGATCGTCGACCGAAGCCGGAATGACCAGCCGGTCCTTGCCCGAGCCGATATCGACCCGCCTGCCGTCATGAAGCGCCTTGATGCGGGTCGCCATCGCTTCGCGCTCGGCCACCAGCGGGTCGCTGCCGACTTCGCCGTAGGAAGAAATCGCCTTCGCCGCCTTGATGATCGGCGAGTAGCCGGTGCAGCGGCAGAGATTGCCCTGCAGCGCCTTCTCGATGTCGTAGATGCCGGCCTTCGGCGCCTGCATCCACAACCCGTAAAGCGACATCACGATGCCCGGCGTGCAGAAACCGCATTGGCTGCCGTGGTGATCGACCATCGCCTGCTGCACCGGGTGCAGCGGGCCGTTGGCAGCCGAGAGATGCTCCACCGTCACCACATGCGTACCATCGAGCGAGCCGACGAAGGCGATGCAGGCATTGATGGATTCGTACACGAGTTCGGCGCCGTCGAGCCGTCCGACCAGTACGGTGCACGCCCCGCAATCGCCCTCGGCGCAGCCTTCCTTGGAGCCCTTGAGCCGCTTGTCGAGGCGAAGGTAGTCGAGCAGCGTCCGCGTCGCCGGGATCTCGGTGAGGACGACATCCTCGTCATTGAGGATGAAACGAAGCTCGTTACGCACGTCGGTCATTCAGCTCCCCCGGTAGGTCGAGTAGCCGTAGGGCGAACAGAGCAGCGGCACATGGTAGTGCGCGTTCTCGCTGATGACGAATCGCACCGGCACCGTGTCGAGGAACTGCCGACTCATGTCGACGCCGAGCCGCTCGAAATATTGTCCGACATGGAAGATCAGCTCGTAGCCGCCGGCATGGAACCGGTCGCCCTCCAGCAGCGGCTGGTCGACCCGGCCATCGGCATTGGTCAGGCCGCTCCAGATGTGGTGGGTATGGTCGCCGTGCACCATGAGCAAGTCGATCCGCATGCCCGCAGCGGGCTTGCCATGGGTCGTGTCGAGCACGTGAGTCGTCAGGCGTCCAGCACCCGCCATAATCCTAGTCCTTTGCCCGCCCGTTCGGACCGCGCCAATGAGACAGGCACGACCGGAAGAATGCCCGACTATTGAGCAAATCCGTGTCGCGCGAAAGAGGGTTCGCGACGGTTTTTTACCAACTGGTCCACTTTTGCGCACCTTGCCCCGGCCATGCCCCCTCGGCCATAAACTTTGACAAACGACCTCGAGGTGCACCCATGCGTTACCCCCGCAACATGCAGGGCTACGGCCCAAATCCGCCCCACGCCCAATGGCCGGGCGGCGCCAACGTCGCGGTGCAGTTCGTGCTGAACTACGAAGAGGGCGGGGAGAACAATATTCTGCACGGCGACGCGGCCTCGGAGGCCTTTCTCGTCGACGTGATCGGCGCCGTACCGTGGCAGGGCAAGCGTCACTGGAACGTCGAGTCGATGTATGAGTACGGGGCCCACGCCGGGTTCTGGCGGCTCCATCGCCTGTTCACCGGACTGAACCTGCCCGTCACCGTCTACGGCGTCGCCACCGCTTTGCAGCGCGCGCCCGAGCAGACGAAAGCCATGCTCGAGGCCGGTTGGGAAATCGCCAGCCACGGCCTCAAGTGGATCGACTATCGCGACCACGACATCGAGCACGAGCGCCAGGACCTGCACGCGGCGGTCAAGCTCCACACCGAAGTCACGGGCAGCCGCCCCACCGGCTGGTATTGCGGACGCACCTCGGTGAACACCGTCGACCTCGCGAGCGAGGAAGGTGGCTTCACCTACGTGTCCGACACCTACGACGACGACCTGCCCTATTACCGCGAGCACATGGGCGCGCCGCAGCTCATCATCCCCTACTCGCTCGCCACCAACGACATGCGTTTCACCACCGCGTCGGGCTTCGCCAATGGCGAGGAGTATTTCCAGATGCTCAAGGACACATTCGATGTGCTTTGGGACGAGGGCGAAGCCGGATCGCCCAAGATGATGTCGATCGGGCTGCACTGCCGCCTCGTCGGCATGCCGGGCCGCTTTGCCGGGTTGAAGCGCTTCGTCGACTACATCCTGTCGAAGGATAAGGTGTGGGTCGCCAAGCGCATCGACATCGCCGAGCACTGGCTCGCGACCAACCCCTGGGTGAAGCCGGAGATCGAGCCGAGCCAGCTCGCCTATGACGATTTCAGCCAATTGTTCGGCAACGTCTTCGAACATTCCGAGTGGATCGCCGAGCGCGCGTACAAGCGCGAGATGGGACCGGTGCACGACACTGCGACCGGCCTCCACGCCCTGATGACGCAGGTCTTCCGCGCCGCGTCGGATGAGGAGAAGCTCGGTGTGCTGAACGCCCACCCGGACCTCGCCGGCAAACTGGCGGCCGCCAAGCGGCTGACCGCGGCATCGGAGGCCGAGCAGCATAGCGCCGGGCTCGATGCGCTGACCGACGCTGAGCGCGCCAGGTTCAATGAGCTGAACGCGGCGTATGTGGAGAAGCACGGCTTCCCCTTCATCATCGCCGTCCGCGACAACACGAAAGCGCAGATCATGGCGGCGATGGAAACGCGGGTCGCGAACGACCGCGAAACCGAGTTCGCCACGGCGTGCAAGCAGGTCGAGCGGATTGCCGAGCTGCGGATCAGGGCGATCCTGGGCGCCTGACGGCCAACCTACTCCAGCCACGACGGCCCCTCCCATCCTCCCCCATGAAGGGGGAGGTGCAGGTAGTGGAACACGCCGTCTCAGCGAACGCCCTCTTCACCTCCCCCTGGGGAGGTTGGGAGGGGGCCGTCGTACGGGCGTTCCGACCCTTCCAAGCCCGCCATGACAAGACTTCCCCTTGACTCCCACATATCCTTTATATAACTACTCAGTTATAGAAACGCTGAGTTATGCACATGCCTGCCACCGCCTCCCAGCTCGATCTCACCTTCGCGGCCCTTGCCGACCCGACGCGCCGGGCCATCCTCGCGCGGCTCGTCGAGGGGGATGCCACCGTCAACGAGCTGGTCGAGCCGTTCAACATGAGCCAGCCGGCGATCTCCAAGCATATCAAGGTGCTCGAGGCCGCCGGGCTCGTCTCGCGCCGACAGGAAGCGCAGCGCCGGCCCGTGCACATCGAGGCCCTGCCACTTGCCGACGCGGTGGGCTGGCTCGAGACCTACCGGAAGTTCTGGGAGAAGAGCTACGAACGGCTCGATGGCCTGCTGGCCGAGCTCCAGAGCTTCGCTCCCAAATCCGACAAGCAGAACTGAGGAGACCGCGCGTGCAGCCGCTCACCATTACCCTGCCCTCCGACCGCGAAATCCAGGTCACCCGCAGCTTCGCCGCGCCGGCCGACGTGGTGTTCGACTGCTGGACCATCCCGGCCCTCATCCGCCGCTGGCTCGGCCCGGCCGACTGGAAGTTCATCACCTGCGAGTTCGATGCGCGCATCGGCGGCAAATGGCGCTTCGTCACCAAGGGGCCGAACGGCTTTGAAATGGGATCGTCTGGCGAAGTCCTGGAGCTCACCCGCCCCAGCTGGATCAAGACGACCGAGATTTACGACATGGACTGGACCGGCGGGCAGACCATCAACACCAACGCGTTCACCGAGGCGGACGGTGTCACGACCTCGTTGCTGACGGTGCTCTATTCCAGCAAGGAGGCGCGCGACGGCGCTCGCGCCACGCCGATGGCGGACGGCATGGAGGCCGGCTTCAGGCGACTCGACGAACTGCTCACCGACCTGCCGGCCTACTGACCGCAGACGTCGAACTACCGCACTACCGATCGACCATGAATTGAACCAATCGAGGAGACGAATATGGCTACCCGCAAGATCATGCCCTGCCTGTGGATCGACCATCGTATCGAGGAGATGGTGAACTTCTATGTCGCCACCTTCGGCGACGCTGAAATCCGGTCGAAGACACCCGGCCCCGGTGGCAGCGTGCTGACGATGCACTTCCGCATCAAGGACCAGGAATTCATGGCGCTCAACGGCGGCCCCGGCCCGCAGTTCAAGTTCAACGAGTCGATATCATTCACCGTCGACTGCGAGGACCAGGCCGAGATCGACCACTACTG
>JAEYYP010000306.1 GCA_023428425.1 Pseudomonadota bacterium | reverse complement strand
CTGTTGGACAGCGCGAAGACGGCCATGGCGATGGTGACGAGCGCGAGAGGCGCCCATTTCGCGCTGAACAGGCGGCCGAAGCGGTCGGCGGCGGACAGGAGGACGACGAGGAGGAGGGCGGCGATGCCGATGCCGACGAAGTTGGCGCCTTCCCACTCCTCGGCTTCTATGGCGGCGCGGGGCAGGATCAGCGACCAGAAATCGGGGTTGATTGGGCCGAGCAGGTTCATGCGCCAGCGACCGAAGCCGAAGCTCTCGTAGGAGCCGGCCATCAGCACCCCGCAGGCCCAGAGGGTCGCGAGCATTGCGGCGACGGCGAGTGCTGCTTCGGCAAGGGTGCGGCGCAGGTCCATGGACTTCCACCAGACGCGCTGGGCGGTAGCGGCGAACCAGATGGCGAACACCATCACCAGCAGGTAGCCATGGATCGCCGACACGGTGGCGAGCAGTAGCGGCCAGGCCCAGAGCGGCGGTGCGGGCTTTCGCACGTAGAGGTAGATGGCGGCGAGGATCACCCAGTGGCCGGAAAGCGCCATGTGCACGTCGAGCCGGGCGAGGAAGGCCGGCTGGATCAGGCAGAATATGGCGGCGGCGAGCTGCAGGATGCGGCTGAGGCCGAGGTGGTAGGCAATGAGCACGGCGAAAACCGCCTGCAGCACGAAGCTGGTGAGGTGCCACCAGCCCCAGTACTGGAATGTTTCCGGCAGCCAGGGGGACAGTGCCTTGAGGGGGATGGCGAAGAGGGGCAGGCCATCGACGAGGGCGATCGAGTTGCCGAGTTCGAGGCCGTACTCGCTGGCGCCGGGTGGCCAACTCCAGGGGGAGAGCCGGTAGAAGAACCAGCCGAGCGTGTGCATGGCGCGATCGCCTAGATCGAGCCAGCCGATATTGCCGACATCGAGCGAGGCAGGGCCGCGGATCAGCCAGAACAATACCAGCGCAATGAGGACCGCCGGCAGGACGGCTGGGCCCTCCACGGCGCCAGCGGTAGTTGCCGCAGTGTCGCGGTTTTCCAGGGCTGTGGTCGTGATATCGGCCAAATTGTGCGTCCTCTCGCAACGGATAGCGCGCGAGGGTGAAGGAAGCTTTTCATCGGCAATTGACGATGGAGTGGGCTGGCTTTTTGCCAGCGATCCGCATAGGAACACTCGCCGCGAGACAGGAAGGCCTATGCCGATGACGACGACGGATATTGCACGGCGTGTGTACGACCACACGTGGAAGCTGGACCCGATCGTCCGCAGCCTGCTGGACACCGATTTCTACAAGCTGCTGATGCTGCAGATGATCTGGGGGCTGTATCCCAAGGTCGAGGCGACGTTCTCGCTGATCAACCGCAAGAAGTCGGTGCGGCTTGCCGACGAGATCGACGAGGGGGAGTTGCGGGCGCAACTCGACCATGCGCGCACGCTGCGCTTCTCCAAGAAAGAGATGATCTGGCTGGCGGGCAACAGTTTCTACGGCTCCAAGCAGATATTCGCCCCGGAGTTCCTGCGCTGGCTCGAGGGCTTCCGGCTGCCGGAATATCACCTCGAAAAGCGCGACGGACAGTACGAGCTGACCTTCCCCGGTCCATGGCTCGAAACGACGATGTGGGAAATTCCGGCGCTCGCGATCATCAACGAGTTGCGCAGCCGAGCGGCACTCAAGGCCTACGCGCCATTCGCCCTCGACGTGGTCTACGCGCGAGCGAAGGCCAAGATGTGGGAGAAGGTGGAGCGACTGAAGAAGCTGCCGGATCTGCGCATCTCGGATTTCGGCACGCGGCGGCGGCACTCGTTCCTGTGGCAGCGCTGGTGCGTTGAGGCCCTGAAGGAAGGCCTGGGCAGCACGGTGTTCACCGGCACCTCCAATGTGCTGCTTGCCATGGATACCGACCTCGAGGCACTCGGCACGAATGCGCACGAGCTGCCCATGGTGCTGGCGGCGATCGCGCCAAACGACGAGGCCCTCAAGGCGTCGCCGTACCAGGTGCTGCAGGACTGGGAGAGCTACTACGGAGGCAACCTGCTGATCGTGCTGCCGGATGCCTTCGGCACCGACTCGTTCCTTCGGAATGCGCCCGACTGGGTGGCCGACTGGACGGGCTTCCGGCCGGACAGCGCGCCGGCCATCCCCGGCGGCGAGAGGATCATCGAGTGGTGGAAGGAACGCGGTCGCGATCCGCGCGAGAAACTGCTGATCTTCTCCGACGGGCTCGACGTCGACATGATCGAGGAGGCGTACCGGCACTTCCATGGCCGGGTGCGGATGGCATTCGGCTGGGGCACGAACCTCACCAACGACTTCGCCGGCGTGTCGCCGATGCCGAACCCCAAGCTCGACCCGATCTCGTTGGTGTGCAAGGTGAGCGAGGCCAACGGACATCCGGCCGTGAAGCTGTCGGACAATCCCGAGAAAGCCACCGGAACGCCTGAGGAGATCGCGCGCTATATTCGCATCTTCGGCGACAAGGGTCGCGTGTCGCACACTGTAACCGTCTGAGGCCACATGCGCTATTCAGCCTGTATCGAGCTGCTGTTCGCCGCCGAGCATCCCGACTTTCCCGATCGAATCCGCGCAGCGAAGGCGGCAGGGCTGGAGGCGGTCGAGTTCTGGCGCTTTTCGAACAAGGATGTTGGCGCGGTGAAGTCGGCGCTGGACGAGACCGGCATGCCACTCGCCGGCATCCTGTGCGAACCGATCGCTCCGCTGACCAATCCCGACTCGCACGCCGGCTTCCTCGATGGTGTCCGCGCGTCGCTGGCCGTCGCCCAGCAACTGGGGGCGAAGATGATGATCGCGCAGGCCGGCGATGACCAGCCCGGCGTGGCGCGGACGGCGCAGCATGCGTCGATCGTCAAGGTGCTGAAGGAGGCGGCCAAAATTCTCGAGGGCACCGGCGTGGTGCTGGTGCTGGAGCCGCTCAACGACCGGGTGGATCATCCGGGTTACTACCTGACTTCGACCGAGGAGGGGCTCGACATCGTCGACGAGGTCAACCGGGCCGAGATCAAGCTGATCTACGACATCTACCATTCAGCGGTGATGGGCGAGCGGATCGAGGATGTGCTCGAAGGCCGCGTCGATCGCGTGATGCACGTGCACCTCGCCGACGCACCGGGCCGGCACGAGCCGGGGACGGGCGCGATGGACTATGCGGAACGGCTCAAGTGGCTGTTCGCGCAGGGTTATGACGGGCTCGTCGGGCTCGAGTACAAGCCGGTGAAGCCGACGGTCGAGGGACTGGGATTTCGCGAGGGGCTTTAGGCCGGACGCCAATAGCGTCCTCGCCGGCTGTCACTCCGAGGCTTCGCCCCTGACCCAGTAGCCGGCTGCCCGGATGTAGTCGTTGGGGAAACCGCGGGCGACGAGGTGGGCGCGCATGGCCTTGGCCATCAGGGCCTCGCCGGCGACGAAGGCGAAGCCCTCGCCAGGCGGGAAGGCGGTGCTGGCGGTGAGTTCGAGGATGAGGTTCTCGGCCCCGGCGGCGAGGCCGTCGCGGTGGATCCAGTGCACGGCGAGGTTTTCGCGCGGGGAGAAGAACTGCTCGTCCGCCGCTTCGGGCACTTCGATGATGGCGAGAACCGGCTTGTCGGCCGGCAACTCCTCGATGCGGCGGCCGATGGCGGGAAGCGCAGTTTCGTCGCCGGCGAGGAAGTACCAGTCGAAGGCTTCGGGCACGCGGATGGTGCCGCGCGGGCCGCCGATCATGAGGGGATCGCCGACCTTGGCGTTCTGCGCCCAGGTGGAGGCGGGGCCGTCGCCGTGCAGCACGAAATCGAGGTCGAGGGTCAGGGCAGCGGGGTCGAAATAGCGCGGGGTGTAGTCGCGCATGAAGGGACGCGGGACGTCGTCGGGCCAGACGAGGCCATCGGGGTGGCGCTCGGGGCGGGGCAGCGGCCTGCCGTCGGCGCTGAGGAACACCTTGATGTGGTCGGCATGGCCAGGAGACTGGAAACCCTCCAGGTCCGGGCCGCCGACGCGGATGCGCCGCATGTGCGGGGTGATGTCGGTGACCGCCAGGACGGTAAGGATACGGGTGCGGGTCTCGAGTCGGATGCGCTCGAGCGTTCGATGTATGACTGTCATGGTCATATTTTATGACCGCCAATGTGGACCGGTCAAGGAGCTTGTCGAAATGTACTGCAGGGGCATCGTTCGGAATTGCCGAACGATGCGTGCCATGATCAGCGCTTTTGTCTCGTTGCGACAGACTTATATCTTGCAGCGAAAGAACGCGGCGAGGGCGCTGCGCTGGAGACAAGCCATGCTCACTCAGATCAAGGGGCTGCACCACGTCACTTCGATGGCGCGCGACGCGGCCGAGAACAACCACTTCTTCACCAGGGTGCTGGGACTGCGCCGGGTGAAGCAGACCGTCAATTTCGACGCTCCCGACGTCTACCACCTCTACTATGGTGACGAGGCCGGCACCCCCGGCACGGTGATGACGCACTTCCCCTTCCCCAACATCATCCGCGGCCGCCAGGGCACGGGCGAGGTTGGCACGACGGCTTTCGCGGTGCCGAAGGGCTCGCTGAAGTACTGGGAAGACCGGCTCGGCACGGCGCAGGTCGGCGAGCTCGAAGCCTCGGAGGCGTTCGGCGAGAAGCGGCTGTCGTTCCGGGCACCCGAGGGTGACGCGATGGCGCTGGTCGAGGTGCCGAACGATGTCCGCGTGCCGTGGACCGGCAATGGTGTCGATGCCGAGAACGCCATCCGCGGCTTCCATTCAGTGTCGATGCGGTTGCGCGATGGCGGTGCGACCGAGGAACTGCTGCGCTATATGGGCTACCAGAACGCAGCGAGTTCCAGCGGCATCAAGCGTCTGATCCGGCCGGACGGCAACGGCGCCGACGTCGTCGATATCGAGGTGCTGCCCGACGTGGCGCATGCCGATCTCGGCTCGGGCTCCGTGCACCATGTGGCGTTCGCGGTGGAGAACCGGGCGACGCAACTCGAAGTGCGCAAGGCGCTGCTCGATACGGGCTACCAGGTGACACCGGTGATCGACCGGGACTATTTCTGGGCGATCTACTTCCGCACGCCGGGCGGGGTGCTGTTCGAGATCGCCACCAACGAGCCCGGCTTCGACCGGGACGAGGACACGGCGCACCTCGGTGAGGCGCTGAAGCTGCCCACGCAGCACGAGCATCTGCGCCCCTATCTCGAAGGGCACCTGCAGCCGCTCGACGACGAGAAGGAGGCCGCGTGATGGCGGAGTACGACAAGGTCGAGTTTCCTGGCGCGTCGGAAGGCGTGCCGGCCTTCTTCCTGTTTCACGGGACGGGTGGCGACGAGCACCAGTTCATCGATCTCGCGGCGGAACTGAAGCCCGGCGCGCGACGGATCGGGGTGCGGGGCGACGTGTCGGAAGGCGGGGCGCTTCGCTACTTCAGGCGGGTCGGCGAAGGCCGCTACGACATGGCGGACCTGAAGCGGGCCACCCAGAAGCTGGCGGCGTGGGTGCCGTCGGTGGCGCCTGCGGGCGAGCGGATGGCGCTCGGCTACTCGAACGGGGCGAACATCATCGCCGCGACGCTGTTCGAGGCACCCGAGACGTTCGACGTAGCGGTGATAATGCATCCGCTGATCCCGTTCACGCCCGCGCCCCAAGCGGGCCTGAAGGGCAAACGGATCTTCATCACGGCCGGGCGGCGCGACCCGATTGCGCCGGTGCATTCGGCGGAACTGCTGGTGGCGTACCTCAAGGAGCAGGGCGCCGATGTAACGGTGTTCTGGCACGAGGGCGGCCATGAGATCCGACGCGAAGAACTGCTGGCGGTACGGGATTTCCTCAATCCCTGAAGGGTTCAAGTCGCCGTCCCGATGCAATTCGGGGCGGCTTCCGCCCCTGCCGTCCGACAAAAACTTAGCGCCCCGTTAACGGCTGGCCACTAGTCTTTCGACCCAGACAACGGGGAACGGGTCGGCGCAGCGGCCTGGGATCGACAGTGGCATTGAGCAGCATCAGGCGCGCCCTGGCGAAGAGCCTCCGCACCCGCATCCTGCTACTTACGCTGTGCGCCTTCGTGGCGGTTTCCGTCCCCGCCTATTTCTCCTTCGTCGCCATCGTCAACGCCACCGTGGTCAAGCTCGGCACGCTGTTTGCGGAAAAGCAGATCCTGTTCGATCGCTATCGCGGCATGGGTGCGCTGATGCAGGAGGTGAAACTCGCCGAGACACTGGCGCGATCAAGCGCGATCGAGGCATGGGCGCGCAACGAGAACGACCCGGCGCTGCGCGAGCGGGGGATTGCCGAGCTCGAGCATTTCCGCGAGGCGTTCTCGGACCATTCGTACTTCTTCGTGGTCGGGGCGTCGGGCAACTACTATTTCAACGATGCGAACAACGCCTATGCCGGGCGCCAGCTGAGCCACCGGCTGAGCCGCGACAATCCGCGCGACGGCTGGTTCTACAAGACCGCGGCGCTGGGCGAGGGCTGTCACCTCAACGTCGACCATGACGATGCGCTTGCAGTCACCAAGGTATGGATCAACTGCGTGATCCGGGACGGCGAGACGGTGCTCGGCGTACTCGGCTCGGGGCTCGATCTCACCGCGTTCGTGCGCGAGGTGGTGGACATTCCGCAGACCGGGGTGACGGCGATGTTCGTCGACCGGTCGGGCGCGGTGCAGGCCCATCGCGATCCGCGGCTGGTCGACTTCCACTCGCTCACCAAGGACATGAGCAACAAGAAGACGGTGTTCTCGCTGCTCGATCGCCCCGAAGACCGGGCGGCGATGCAGGCGATGATGGACCACGTGACATCGTCGGACGTGATGGTCGAGAGCCGGTTCATGCGCATCAACGGCGCGGAGGCGCTGGTCGGCGTCGGCTATCTCGACCGGCTGGGCTGGTACAACGTCACCGTGATGGATGTCGACCAGATCATCGATCGCGAACTGTTCGTGCCGATCGGACTGCTGATCGGCGCGATCATGCTGCTGTCGGTGGCGGCTGTAGGCTGGGTGTTCAAGCGGCAGGTGCTGGATCGACTGGCGCGCGTCGAGGGACGGTTCGCGGCGGTGAACGGCGGCAAGTTCGCGCCGGGCATCGTGGACGCGGGCAGCGACGAGATCGGCCGCATGTCGCGGGCCTTCGAGGCGATGGCGGCGCAGGTGAGCGGCAACACGGCGCGGCTCGAGCAGGCGGTGGCGGAGCGGACGGCGGAACTCAAGGCGCTGGCCTATCGCGACCAACTGACCGGCATCGCCAACCGGCGCGGCTTCATCGAAGCGTTCGAGCGGATCCGCGAGGGCGCCGGCAACGATGCACGGCTGGCGCTGATGCTGATCGACATCGATGCGTTCAAGACCGTCAACGATACACTGGGCCACCAGGCCGGCGATGCGCTGGTGGCCGAGGTGGCGCGGCGACTCACCGGCATGGTGCGGCCAGAAGATGCCTGCGGGCGCTGGGGTGGGGACGAGTTCATCCTCCTCGTCAGCAACACCGCAGCCGGCGAAGTGAAGCCGCTGGCCGACGCGGTGCGCCTGGCGCTGTCGTCTCGGCCGGTAGTGCTGGGCGAGCGCGAGATCGCCATCACTGTATCGATCGGGGCGAGCGAGATTGCCGAGGACGACACGCTGGAAGCGGCAGTCGACCTGGCCGACGCCGCGCTCTACCGTGCCAAGGCCGAAGGGCGCGACCGCGTCGTGGCGTTCGATCCGGCCTGGGGCATGAAGCAGAGCGCCTAATCCAGGAAGACGACCGGCACGCCGGGTTTCACCAAGGCGGCCAGTTCGCCCGCATCCCAGTTGGTGAGCCGGATACAGCCATGCGAGCCGGTCTTGTCGATCTTCGAGGGCTCGGGCGTGCCGTGGATACCGTAGGTCGGCTCGGACAGGTCGATCCACATCGAGCCGACGGGGCCGTTGGGGCCGGGCGGGATGGTGAGGACTTCGGTGTTGTCGCCCTGCTGGAAATTGACCTTCGGATTGTAGGTGTAGTTGGGCATGGGGGCGACCGCCTCGACGATGTGCGTGCCCGAGGGCGAAGGGTTGTCCTCCGAGCCGATGGTGGCGGGGTAGGCGGCAATGAGCCGGTCCTCGGCGTCGTAGGCGCGGACCTGGCGCAGCGCCTTGTCGGCCTCGATACGGGCGACTTCACCCTGCCGATCCGGGCCGTAGGCGGCGACGAAGATGCTGTCGCCGGCGGCAAAGCCCGAACCCGGATTGAGGACCAGGAGGAACTTTTCGGCCATGTGGAAGCGCTCGCCCAGCGCCTCGGGCACGCCCGTGTAGCCAAGGAAATCGCGCTGGGCCATTTCGGCATAGTCGGTCGGAATGGGAGGGACGATAGCGGCGACATCCTCGGCGCTTATCGTATAGGTGCCGATCACCGGCTCGCCGGTTTCGAGTGCGCCGAGCACGTCGTCATCGAGCTGCCCGTCGACGGGGAAACCCTGCATCGCCTCGAAGGCGACGATGGCCTTCCGCACGTTGTCGCCGTCATATCCGTCGATGACACCGGGCGATGCACCGGCGCGGTCGAGAAGGATCTGGAGGCGCGCGACGGCGGCGTCAGGCTCCGCCTGGCGCTGGCCGGCAACGGTCCAGGACGGCGCACGCAGTTGAGGGCCGAC
This sequence comes from Pseudomonadota bacterium, assembly GCA_023428425.1. Lineage (GTDB taxonomy): Bacteria > Pseudomonadota > Alphaproteobacteria > Rhizobiales > Devosiaceae > Devosia_A. The sequence goes on along the minus strand of JAEYYP010000306.1, from coordinate 3,179 downwards.
GAGCGTGCCGATGTCGGCGGCGTTGATGGCGTCGGCGTTCAGGGCAGTCTGGGCCATCGCCGGGGTGGCCAGAAGCAGGCAGAGGGGCAGAAGTGGCACAAGTCGCATGGTTACCGTTCCCTTGTTAGAGAGGTAACTGCCTTGCGGTTCACGGGTTGCCGTGAGAGGTCCGGCGACGCATCGACATGGTTAGCATTTGCCTAAAATGCTGCCTTTGCCTCAGGTTGCCCGCCTGTCGGTTCGGCGGCCGGCTCGCCGTGCGGCATGCCCGAGTGCACGCTGTAGAGGCGAATGCCGAGTTCGGTGATTTCGAGCAGCACGAGATGGAGCGCATCGCTGGCGGCGGCAAGTTCGGCCGCGGCGGCCGGGCTTCGGGCCGCGACCTCATCGACCGTAGCCTTGAAGGCGCTGATGTCGGCGTAGATGGCGCCGGCGGTTTCCTCGAGTGCGGTGAGTTCGGAGAGGCCGGCCGGGCGCTGCCGCGATTGAGTGGCGAGCAGCGTCAATCTAGCGGCCTCATCGCGCCAGCGCTGGATGTTGGTGCCGAAATGGGTGAGCCGCTGCGCGATATCCTCGTTGGACGAAAGTTCTTCGCTGGAAGACATGGATGCACCTCTGGACGTTGATGGTGCGCAACGGCGCCCAGGTGCTTTTCGATCCATCGCGCGACGGAAGTTCGCAGGCTATTCGGCCCGCAGGTCGGCCCATTCGGGGTGGCGGCGGAACTGCGCGACGACGTAAGAGCAGACCGGCACGATGCGCTGGCCGCGGGCGCGGGCATCGGCCATGGCGGCCGCCACCAGCTTTTCGGCGATGCCCTGGCCACGGTATTGCGGGGGCACGCCGGTATGGTCGGCAACGATGGTGGAAGGGTCGCGGCGGGCGTAGGTCATCTCGCCCTCGCTGCCGTCGGGCAGGTACATCACGTAGCGGCCGCGGCCGTCCTGTTCTTCATGGTCGACGGGCAGGTCCAGGGGCATGGCGAGGCCTTTCGGGCAATGTTGCCTCCACCACATAGGATGTCCGGCAGCCCGGCGGAAGGACCTGTCCAGCTCAGTGTGGCGCGTCGGCACCTGGCCTCGTGAGCCGCGCCGTCACGTCACGCCCGAAGCCGCCGAGGAACGGGGCAATGGCGAGCACGATGCGTTTCCAGAAGTGGATGAGCAGGAAGAGCACGGTGAGAACCAGCGCGCCGACGATGATGACCAGTTCGAGGCTGAGGCCGATCGACTTCAGCCAGCCCGTCAGCAGCACGCCGGGCAGGATGTGAACGGCGGCCCAGACGAAGGCGGAGATGACGTTGATGACGGTGAAGTGCCGGTAGGACATGCCCATCATGCCGGCGACGCCAGGGATCACCGCCTTCACGCCGGTGATGAAGCGGCCGATGAAGATGGCCTTGCCACCGTGACGGGCAAAGAAGCGTTCGCCCTGCTCGATCAGCGCGACGTTCTTGTTGAAGGGCCAGACCAGCTTGATGCGGTCCTTCAGAAGGTGGCCCACCGAATAGGACACGGCGTCGCCGATGATGGCGCCGACCGCGGCGGCAAGGAAGATGGGCCAGAAGGGCAGGGCTCCCTGGGCGATCAGTCCGCCAGTCAGCAGGAGGATCGGCAGCGAGGGAACCAGCAGGCCGAGGATGAACACGGCTTCGCCGATGCAGACCAGGAAGATGAAGAGGAGGGAGAGCCAGAAATTCGAGGAGATGGCGGTGAGGACAGCCTCCAGCCAGGTGGAGATGTCGTGGATAAACGAGAACATGAAGGACGGAGACTCCTCGGGCGACCGGTGTGTCGAACGCCATGGCGACACAATGATGACGGGGCGATGAACTAACCGTGAATGCGGTCGCCCTCACGCCTTGACATTGGGACGCCCGGAGAGTGGACATCCTTGGCCGAAAACAGGAGACGACCGACCATGAGCCTGCCCGTCCACCACATGATCTCGTCGGGCCCCCGGCCCGTGGCACCGTTCAGCCACGCGGTGGAGGCGGATGGGTGGGTGTTCATCACGGGGCAGATGCCGACCGCCCCGGCGGCGCCGGATGCGCCGCGGCCCGAGGGGGGGGCGCCGCAGACGCGACGGGTGATCGAGAACCTGAAGGTGGTGCTGGGCGGCCTCGGGCTGGGGCTCGAGCACGTGACGATGGCGCGCATCTACCTCACGCAGTTCGAGCGGGACTACGCGGCGCTGAACGCGCTGTGGCCGAGCTTCTTCGCGCCCGGCAAGCTGCCGGCCCGGACCACCGTGGGCGTGACGGCGCTCGCGGTGGGAGCACTGGTGGAGATCGACCTGGTGGCCCGGAGGCCGTGACCTCTCTGCAGATTTCGCGATCGGAAAAGAGAAAGGGCGCCCCGGGGCGCCCTTCGCATTAATTGCCAGAGGCCAGCTTCAGCCCTTGTAGGCGTAGGTGGTCTGCTGCTGCTCGCCGAGGCCTTCGATGCCCAGCCGCATGACCTGGCCGGGCTTCAACCACACCGGGTTCGGCTTCTGGCCCATGCCGACGCCCGGAGGCGTGCCGGTGGTGATCACGTCGCCCGGCTGCAGGCTCATGAACTGGCTGAGATACGCCACGATGTGGGCGACGCCGAAGATCATGGTCTTGGTCGAGCCGTCCTGGTAGCGGTGGCCATCGACGTCGAGCCACATCTTGAGGTTCTGCGGGTCGGCGACTTCGTCCTTGGTGACGAGCCACGGGCCGATCGGGCCGAAGGTGTCGGCCGACTTGCCCTTGGTCCACTGGCCGCCGCGCTCGGTCTGGAAGTGGCGCTCGGAGAGGTCGTTCACGACGCAGTAGCCGGCGACGTAGTCGAGGGCGTCCTTCTCGTCGATGTACTTGGCGGTCTTGCCGATGACGACGCCGAGTTCGACTTCCCAGTCGGGCTTCAGGGTGTTCTTGGGCAGTTCGACATCGTCGTTCGGCCCGATGATGGCGCTGGTGGCCTTCATGAACAGGATCGGCTCCTTGGGGATTTCGGCGCCGGTCTCGGCGGCATGGTCGGCGTAGTTGAGGCCGATGCACATGAACTTGCCGACATTGCCGACGCAGGGGCCGATACGCGAGCCCTGGTCGAGCACCGGCAGGCTGCCGTGGTCGGCGGCGCGGATTTTGTCCAGCGCGCCGGCCGCGAGGGTGGCGCTCGAGATGTCGGGAACTACCGAGCTCAGGTCGCGGT
>JAEYYP010000304.1 GCA_023428425.1 Pseudomonadota bacterium | reverse complement strand
ACTCCTTCCTTGCCACCCAAGGCGCCAGCCGGAGCGGCGCCGGCCGCCACGATCCGCATTCCCGGAATGGACGCGCCAGTCGCCACGTCGCGGCCGGTCGCTGCGCCTGTCACTCTGTCGAACCCTGGTCCCGCTGACGTCGAGCCGGCCGACAAGAAGCCAGCCGAAGCTCGCGCCCCGTCCATCGACTTTGGTACCTTGCCACCGGCCGCAACCATCCGGCCCGAGCCACTCAGCAACTGGCAGGATCGGGAAGTCCCGAAGCCGGTTTCCGTGCGGCCCGGCCTCGCCGCCGATCCCGTACTGACGCCGCCTGCGCCCAAGGCTGCCGCGCCCGTCGCGCCGCCCGTGGTTGCTCCCCCGGCTTCTGCGTTCAACTCGGCGCCCGCACCTATTGCGCCACCGGTTGCAGCTGCGCCGAAATCGAACGAGCCGATAGGTTCAGGCCTTCCGCCGGTCGTCGAGGGCAAGCCAGCGCCCGATGGAGACAGTTTTGACTTCGATTTCGGCTTTGGCGATGCTCCACCCGAGCCGGTAGACGAGGCACGTCCCGTGCCTCCGGTGCAACGAGCGGCCGCGCCGTCGGCATCGACCGGCGACCCGATCGCTGACCTCATCGCAGCGGAGCTCGATGCAGGCGAGGACGAGGAAGAGCCGTCGGCACCCGTACCAGCCCGGCCGCCCGTTCAGGCTCCGGCAATTCGCTTTCCGCAGCCTGCCGCTGTTCAGCAACAGCCTCAGCAGCAGCAGCGCCACGTAGTCACCAATCCTGTCCGCCCGCCTGTAACACCGCCGGCGATCCCGGCACCTCAGGCAAAGGCCGCGGAGCCTGATCGCTTTGCGACGGCCCCGGTCTTTGGTGTCGCGGGAAAGCCCGCTCAGGCGGCCGCAGCCGACCGCGACCCGATGGACGAGATCGAGAGCCTGATCGGTGAAGCCGTTCGGGTCGAGTTGTCCGCTCCCGAGCGCCCTGCCGCCATGGAGCGTCCCAAGCAGCCGGCCGCACCGGTCGTTCCGCCGCTGAACACCGGCTTTGCGCCACGCCGCACGGCGATCAAGGACGCGGAGCCCCAGGTTCATACCGCCGAGGCGGCGATCCTCGCGGCAGCCGTCGATGCGGGTGTCCAGGCGGATCGTTTCGATGGCAAGTTCTCGGCGGAGGCTCCAGCCAGCCCGTACAAGCGACCCCGCGCCAAGGCAGAGAAGACCGGCGGCATGGCCGGCGGCCTGCGCCAGTATGTCGGCATGGCCGTGGCGGGCACGTTGCTGCTGGCCGCCGGCTTCGGCCTCTACTGGGTGCTCGGCATGGGCCGGACTGCCGATGTCGACGCGCCCGTGCTCACCGCTGATGCGACGCCTGTAAAGGAACCGGCCCCGGTGGTCGCGCCCCGCGAGGACGCCGAGGGATCGGTCGTGTTCAATACCGTCAATGGCGATAGCTCCACGCCGCCGGCCGACGAACAGATCGTCCCGCGCGATGCCAGCCTCGACACCAGTGTCGCCGACGTGGCGGAAGCCGTCGGCGTGGAAGGTGCTGGCGGTGATGGCAGCGGCGACGCGGCAATCGGCGACGGCAGTGAAAGCGAACTCGCTAACCGCAAGGTTCGAACCGTTACCGTTCGACCGGACGGCACGATCGTGTCCGGAGACGACGCGGTGGCGGGTAACTCGGCGCTGCCGGTCGATCGACCGACCCTGCCCGAGAATCCGGGCGCCGAAGTGGAACCCTCTCCTTTGCTCGAAGCGGTCGTGGCCGGCGATGCTCCGGCGGACACTACACAGCTGGCTGCTATCCAACCTGTCGACCCGGTGCCGGCTGCAGAGGCGGCGGCGACGACGAATGTGCTGGATCCCACGATTGTGCCGCCGGTGCCGATGGCGCGTCCCACGGATCGTTCAGTCCTTGGTGGCGGTACCAACCAGCGTGTTGCGGCAAGCTCCTCGACTGGTCCGGTGGATCTGACCGGCGGCGACGTGGCTCCGGTGGCGTCGAACGCGCCGACGGTGTCCAGTGCCGGTGGCTCCTATGTGCAGTTGTCCTCGCAGCCGACCAGCGCCGATGCGCAGGCGTCGCTGCGCACCACGCAGAACCGACTGTCGGGTGTCCTCAACGGTCGCAGTCTCGAAATCCGGCAGGTCGACCTGGGCGCCAAGGGCATCTGGTATCGTGTCGTGCTGCCGACCAGTTCGTTCTCCGAGGCGACGCAGACCTGCGCCAGCCTCAAGGCGAACGGTACGCAGTGTATCCCGATCAACGGTTGATCCGCTTACCCATCGCTTGACGGACTTCGCCCTGCGGGGCGAAGTTCGCGGCGATGAGCGACATTCCCGACACCTGGCTTGACGAGCAACGCCCCGCTGACGACGAGGTGCTGTACGTCGACGTGAACGGCTACGAAGGGCCGCTCGACCTGCTGCTCGACCTGGCGCGGCGCCAGAAGGTCGACCTGTCCCGAATCTCCGTCCTCGCGCTTGCCGAGCAGTACCTGGGCTTCATCGAGACAGTGCGCGAGAAGCGCATCGAGGTCGCTGCCGACTACCTCGTGATGGCGGCGTGGCTGGCCTACCTCAAGAGTCGGTTGATGGTGCCCGCAGCACCCAGCGACGACGAACCGACGGGCGAGATGATGGCGGCGCTGCTGCAGTTTCGCCTGAAGCGCCTCGAAGCGATGCGCAAGGTCGCCATGCAACTGGTCAACCGGCCACGCCTGGGGCGCCAGGTCTTTGCCCGCGGCATGCCCGAACCGGTGCTGATCGAGCGCCGCAACCTGTGGGAGGCTTCGCTCTACGACCTGCTCAAGGCCTACGCGACGCAGCGCGAGAAGGCGGTGCCGCAGGATTACCATCTGTTCGAGCGCAACGTCTGGTCGTTGGCCGAAGCGCGCGAGATCCTGGCAAGGTTGATCGGCGAGAGTATGGACTGGGTGCCGCTCGACGCGTATCTCGATCGCTACCTGGCTGCTCCCGAGCAGCGCAGGACCGCGACCGCCTCCACCTTTGCCTCCAGCCTCGAACTCGCCCGGCAGGGGCAGATCGAGCTGCGCCAGACCCTCACCTTCGGCCCGTTGCTCATGCGGCGCCGCAAGGGTGACGAGAAGATTCCATGACAGAGCCCGCCGGCCCGTTCTTCGGCACCGATGCCGAACTTGGCGACGAACGCTCGGAGGTTGCCGAGCGCAACCTGCGCATCCTTGAGGCCGTGCTCTTCGCGTCTGCCGAACCGCTGACGCCGGAGCAGATGGCGCCGCACCTGGGGCAGGGTGCCGACCTGCTGGTACTGCTGCACCGCCTCGAGGAGCGCTATCGCGGACGCGGCGTCAACCTCGTCCGGCGCGGCGACGGCTGGGCCTTCCGCACCGCCGACGACCTGCAGTTCCTGCTTCGACGGGAGGAGACCGAGAGTCGGCAGCTCAGCCGCGCCGCGCTCGAGGTGCTGGCGATCATCGCATATCACCAGCCCACGACCCGTGCCGAAGTCGAGGAGGTGCGCGGCGTCGCTTCGGGTGGCGGCACGTTCGATGTGCTGATGCAGACAGGCTGGGTGCGCTTGCGCGGTCGGCGCCGAACGCCGGGACGTCCTGTCACCTACGGCACCACCGACGCGTTCCTCGACCATTTCGGACTCGAATCGCTCGCTGACCTGCCGGGGCTGGAGGAACTGAAGGGCGCCGGCCTGCTGTCCTCGCGTCTGCCTCCCAGTTTCCAGGTCCCGCTGCCCTTCGACGGCCCCCTTCGGGACGACGAGGACCCGCTCGAGGAGGGGGATGCCGGGGAGACCGATGAGTGAGTCCACGACCTTTCACCCGGAGGTGAGGAACACGTCCTTGTGTTTGCCTCCGATTGAACCTATTTCTGGGCGCTAGTAGCTGCGTTACGCATTTGTCGGAGACTAGCCATGCACGCGCCAGGCATTTGGGGCATCCTTATCGTCGCCGTCGTCGTCGTCCTGCTGTTCGGCCGCGGCAAAATCGCCGGGCTGATGGGCGAAGTCGCTTCCGGGATCAAGTCGTTCCAGAAGGGTATGCGCGACGAGGACAAGCCCGCGCCGCAGATCAATGCGTCGGCGACCACGACGGCCGAGCCGTCCGCCCAGCCCGAAAAGAAGGACGCCTGATCCTTCGGGCCCGACATCCGCTTCATCGGAGCTCGACCTAGACCATGCTCGGCTTCGGCTGGACCGAAATGCTTGTTATCGGGATCGTGGCGCTCGTCGTCATCGGTCCCAAGGAACTGCCGGCGGTCATGCGCCGCATCGGCCAGTTCGCCGGCACGATTCGGCGAATGGGGTCCGACTTCCAGCGCGAGCTGAACAAGACCACCGGCATCAACGAGATCGCCAACCTGCGGAATTCCGTTACCGCGCCGCTGAAGGCGACGGCTGACGCCATCCGCAAGGAGTTCAACACCACCACCGCCACGGGCGAGGTCCAGCCCTCTGGCGCCCTCAAGCCAGCCGACCCGAAGGCGGAGAGCGTGGTGGATGAGATCAAGGCCGCCGCCGGCATGGCACCCGCAGCAGCCCTCAAGGGCCCCGCCAACCCGCTGACGCCGGAAGCCGCCGCCAGGTTCAAGGCCGCCGAAGCGGCCAAGGCAGCGGAAGAAGCCAAGGCTCCGGCGCCCGCGGCAGCCGTCGAGAGCCCGGCGCCTCCAGAAACCAAGCCCGCCCGCGTCCGTGCCGCGCGTGCTCCAAAGGTTGCCGCACCAGCGGCAACCACGCCTGTCGCCGTCGCGGATATCCCTCCCGCCAAGCCACCGCGGGCAAAAAAGACGATCGAATCCCCTGCGCCTGTCGAGGCCATCGCACCCAAGCCGCGCGCACGCAAGCCCGCCGCTTCCACCGCGGAGTCAGCCCCGCCCGAAGCCTCACCGAGGCACGCTGCCCGCAAGCCGGCCGCCAGGAAGCCTGCGACCAAGCAGACGCCAGCAGCGGACGAGAAGCCCTAGACCATGGCCGAACAGCCCAAACTCGCCGCCCCCGACACCGAGAAAGACGAACTCGCCGGCAGCGAAGCTCCGCTGATGGACCACTTGGTCGAACTGCGCACTCGCCTGATCCGTGCAATGATCGTCCTGTTCGGCCTGCTGATTTTCTTCTTCATCTTCTCGCAGCCGATCCTAGCATTCCTGATAGAACCCTACCGAAACGCCTACAACAGCTTCGTCGGGCAACATCCCGACAAGGTGTTCGAGAGTTTCCGTGTCATTTATACCGCGCCGCAGGAGCTGTTCTTCACCCAGCTCAACGTCGCCTTCTTCGCCGCCATCTTTGCCGGCTTTCCCTATCTCGCCATCGAGGTCTATGGCTTCGTCGCGCCAGGGCTCTACAAGAAGGAGCGGCACGCCTTCGTGCCGTACTTGGTCGCAACGCCAGTGTTCTTCTTCACCGGCGGGCTGCTGGTCTACTATGCGGTCCTGCCCATGGCGCTTGGCTTCTTCCTCGGCATGCAGACCGAGGATATCGAGATGCTGGTGAAGATCAGCGAGTATCTCGGCCTCGCGATGACGCTAATCCTCGCTTTCGGCATCTGTTTCCAGTTGCCCGTGGTACTCACGTTGCTGGCGCAGATCGAGCTTGTGTCGTCCAGCGCGCTGGCCAAGGGACGCCGCTATGCCATTGTCGGCATCCTGCTGTTCGCCGCCTTCATTACGCCGCCAGATCCGATATCTCAGATTGGCCTGTCAGTACCCATGTACCTGCTCTACGAGCTCAGCATCTGGTCGGTGAAGATGATCGAGAAGCGTCGCGCCGCGCGGTTGGCCGCCGAAGGGGTCGCCGCCGCCGCCGAAGGCACGGAAGCCAAGGCGGAGTAGGGCGGGCGCCTCCGCCCGTCCCAATCCCGCCACACCTGCGGCGGGCTGCATCTGGATAACGCCATTGGCGCTACCCAAGCGCCGAGCCCTTTTGCTAGACCTGATTGTGCGGCCGATTCGCGGGCGCAAGCATCCCCGGGGCACGCGCAAGGCATGGCACCATTGCCACTCGACGAGGACAACTACCCGAACCCGTTACTCAGCCGGCCGCGCAGCACCAGCGGGTTGTGGCGTGTGGTTGCGCTTGCGGGCTTCTTCATCGTCGTGGCGGTGCTGCTGTCGACGCTGGGCGATCTCATACCGCCCGATCTCATTCTCGTCTTTCTCGGCCTCCTAGCGGTCGTGGGCGTCTTCTCGCTGTTCGCGCTCGCTGCCGGCCTGTTCCGCTTCGGCGCCCTGGGTGACGACCGGACGCTGAGCAGGGCGGTCGTCGACAGTCTGCCATTCGGCGCTCTGGTCACCGACCGCGAGGGCAAGATCAGCTACGTGAACGCCACCTATGGGGAATTCCCGGGCGCGCTGAACGACGCCGTGCCCGTGTCGGTGCCGCGGCTGTTCGCCGGCGAGCCCGAAGCCAGCGAGGCGATCTACCGCCTCGCCCGCGCCGCCCGAGATGGCCGCCCGGCGAGCGAGGACATTCGCATTGTCGGGGGGCTCGGCGGTTCGGCCGGTGGGTCGTCGAAGCCATTCTCGTACCGGGTCGGCGTGCGAGCCCTGCCTGAGGTCGATGGCGCCGGCCGACCGCTGGTCCTGTGGAGCGTCGAGGACATCACGCGCGACCGGGAACGGCAGGACAACGCCTTCGCAGAACTGCAGCGTGCCATCGACTACCTCGATCACGCTCCGGCCGGTTTCTTCTCCGCCGATGCCGCTGGCCGGATCCAGTATCTCAACTCCACCCTCGCCGACTGGCTGGGTTACGACCTCGCCGAGTTCGAAAGCGCCTCCATCCGCCTCGACAACGTGATCCGCGGCGATGGCGCGAGCCTCCTTATGGGGGGCAGGGCGGATGGCGAGATTCGAACCGAGATCATCGATATCGACCTCGTCCGGCGCAACGGCACCAGCTTTCCGGTACGCCTCATGCATCGCGCCGCCCGGCTGGCCGATGGAGAACTGGGCGAAACCCGCACCCTGGTCCTGGACCGACGCCAGGGTACCGATAACGAGGAGGCGCTGCGTGCCTCCGAAGTCCGCTTCTCGCGCTTCTTCAACGATACCCCGTTCGCGATTGCCACGCTCGACAAGGCTGGGCGCATCGTGCGCACCAACGCGCCGTTCAGCCGCATCTTCGGGTGGACCGGGTCCGAGCAGTCGATCGATCTCAAGTCGATGGCCGATCTCATCGCAGACCAGAGCCGCGAGGCGTTCGCCAAGGCGGTCGCCGCTGCGATCGGCGGCCGGTCGGAGATCGAACCGGTCGATGCCGCACTCGCGTCGGGGGGCGACCATGCGGTGCGGCTCTACGTCTCCAGTTCCGAGGAAGTTGCCGGCTCGTCCGAGCACGTCAATGTCTATGCGCTCGACATGACCGAGCAACGCAAGCTCGAAGCGCAGTTCGCCCAGGGCCAGAAGATGCAGGCGGTCGGGCAACTGGCGGGCGGCGTCGCACACGACTTCAACAATGTGCTGACTGCCATCATCGGCTTCGCCGACCTGCTGCTGCTCAAACACAAGCCCGGCGATCCGTCGTTCGCCGACCTGATGTCGATCAAGAACAGCGCCAACCGCGCGGCCGGCCTTACGCGCCAGTTGCTCGCCTTCTCGCGCCGCCAGACGCTCCGGCCCCAGGTGCTGGAGGTGCCGGGCCATCTCGACGACCTGACAGTGCTGCTCAAGCGCCTCATCGGCGAACAGATCACGCTCGGCGTCGAGCACGCCAGCACCGTCTGGCCGGTGAAGGCAGACCTGGTGCAGCTCGAGCAGGTTGTGGTCAACCTCGTCGTCAACGCCCGCGACGCCATTCCGAACGGCGGTTCGATTACGCTCAGGACCCGTAACGTCACCGAGGCGGAGTCGGCAAACTATACCTATACCGGCATGCCGGCCGCCGAATACGTGCTGATCGAGGTCGAGGATACTGGCACCGGCATGCCGCCTGAAGTCCTCGAGAAGATCTTCGAGCCGTTCTTCTCCACCAAAGAGCTCGGCAAGGGCACCGGCCTCGGCCTCTCGACGGTGTATGGAATCGTAAAGCAGTCGTCCGGCTTCATCTATCCGGACTCCGTGGTGGGCAAGGGCACCACCTTCCGCATCTTCCTGCCGCGCTATATTCCGGCCGAAGGCGAGGCGCCGGTCAAGCTTGCCGCCGCGCCGGTCAAGGACCTCACCGGCCACGAGCGCATCCTCCTCGTCGAAGACGAAGACTCTGTCCGTGCCTTCTCGGCCAGGGCGCTCCGCACCACCGGCTATGAAGTGTTCGAGGCCGATTCCGGCGACGAGGCACTCGACGTGCTGGACGACATCGGCTGGGAGCTCGACCTGATGATCTCAGACGTCGTCATGCCCGAGATGGATGGTCCGGCGCTGCTGGTGAAGGTCCGTGAGAAGCTGCCCAACCTCAAGGTGATCTTCGTATCGGGATATGCCGAGGAAACAGCGCGCGAGGGCATCGCCGATGACCAGAGCGTCGAGTTTCTGCCCAAGCCGTACTCGCTGGACCAGATCAACACCAAGGTGAAGGACGTGCTCGGCAAGATCGACAAGCCGGCGGAGTAGCGGAACCATCCCAGTCGGCCTATATGGTGCCGATGGACCAGACCCTTTCCAAGCTCGACCAGTTCCTCAGCGAACTCGAAACCGCTGTCGCCGACGGCACCCTTGTGCGCCTCGCGCTGCGCAACGGGTTCGGCGCCGACGAGACGCTCAAGAGCATCGACATCAAGCCAGTGACCATTCGCGGCGATCTCAAGCTCGGCTTCACGTTCCACCACCAGACGCGCGACCTGATCCAGAACCATCCGCCGCAGGGCGCCATCGGCCAGTTGCGCAAGCTGCTCACTGCCGATTTTCGCCAGGGCTTCCTCTACACCACCGGCTTCGACCTGCTCTACGACACGCAGGGGAAGTCGCCCAAGCTCACCCGTTCAGCCGCCTCCTCAAAGGGCGCCGCCACCCTTGAGCACGATCGGACCAAGAAGCGCCTGATCCCGGCGGCCGGGAAGCCCTACCTCACCGAGCTGGGTGTCACCGACGCGGAGGGCAACGTCCTCAAGAACTCCGGCGACAAGTTCCGGCAGATCAACCGCTACGTCGAAATACTAGCGCCGCTGCTCGAAGCGATTCCGGCGGAGCGCATGCGCCGCATCCTCGATATGGGCGCCGGCAAGGGCTATCTCACCTTCGCGGTCGCCGACTATGTCGCCAACACGCTGAAGCGCGAGACCGACGTGGTCGGCGTGGAGTTTCGCGACGAACTGGTGACGCTCTGCAACGCCATCGCCGACCGCTCCAGGCTCGATCACCTGAGCTTCTCCGCCGGCAACATCGAGAACTTTGATTCCTCGGGCGCCGACGTCCTCATCGCGCTCCACGCCTGCGACACCGCCACCGACGACGCCATCGCCAAGGGCATCGCGGCCGAATCCGAGCTGATCGTCGTCGCGCCCTGCTGCCACAAGCAGATCCGCCGCGAAATGGAGACGGCCAACCACGCCACCGACATCGATTTCGTTACCCGCCACGGCATCTTCATGGAGCGCGAGGCCGAGATGGTCACGGACGCCATGCGCGCCATGATCCTCGAGTATTTCGGCTATTCCACCAAGGTGTTCGAGTTCGTCGGCACGGAGCACACCCCGAAGAACGTTCTCATCGTCGCCCAGAAGACCCGGCGCGGCAGGGACGCCGGGCAACTCAAGAAGTTCAAGGACGCGAAGGCCTATTTCGGCATCCGCAGGCACTACCTCGAAGACGCTGTCGGGCTCGGCTGAGACTTGAGCTCTCAGCGCTCGTCGTCTTCGACGAATCGCTCCAGCCAGGTGATGAAGAGGCGGCGGCCGACGAACAGCCAGACGCCGTAGAGGACGACACCGGCCACCGTCGCGGCGCCCAACAAGGGCAGTATGGGCAACTGGAACAATCCGGACACTGCCAGGGCAACGATCGACACCGCACCCCAGGCGGCGAGCGCCAAGGTGAGCAGCACCCACCCGCGCGGAATCCTGACGCGCTGGCTGCCTTCTCCGGCGTGCTCGATGGTCAGGTACAAAGCGCGACCGCTGCTCATTCTCTACTCTCCCTGCCAACTGATGTAGCACGGCCGGGAATCGCCGTAATCAGGACCTCACCTTATTGGTTGACGGCGCCGCCTCAGGCAACCCGGCCATTCGGCAACGGCGTGCCGGGGGCGACCAGTGCCTGATCCGCCAACGCATCCCAGAACGCGCCGGGGATAGTGGTGTTCCACCAGCCGAGGATGCCGTCGAGCTCAGCCACCGTCTTCGGACCCGTGAGCACCGAGCACACAACGGGATGCGCAACGCCGAACTGCAGCGCCGCCGCTCCCAGCGGGATGCCGTGCGCATCGGACACTGCGCGAAGCTTTGCCACCTTCTCGACGATGTGCGGCGGCGCCTTCTGGTAGGCGCCGTTGCTCGGTCCCCAGACGTCCGTACCCGCCAGCACTCCGGCGGCGAAGGGCCCGGCAGCGATCACCGAAGTGCCACGCTCCGCCGCCTTGGGGAACAGCGCGTCGAGTGGCGTCTGTTCGATCAGGTTGTAGCGGTTGGCGAGCAGGAACACGTCCCAGTCGCCGATATCGAAGGCCGAGAGCAGCACCGGCACCTCGTTGACGCCGAGTCCGATGGCCTTAACCGCGCCTGTGCGGCGCAGTTCGTCCAGCGCGCGATAGCCGCCTCCAGCCAGGTCGGCCCAGTGCTTCAGGTTGCCTTCATCGCCGTGCGTCTGCACGCCGATGTCGTGCACGAGCAGCACGTCGATGTGGCCCAGCCCCAGCCGTTGCAGGCTGTCCTCGTAAGAGCGCATGATGGCATCGTAGCCGTAGTCGTAGACGATCTCGAACGGGAACGGCCGCGTCCAAGGATGCTCGATCGTGCGTTCAGCGTCCGTACGCACGGACTTCAGCAGGCGACCCACCTTCGTCGAGAGCGCGACGCCGGCATCGCGATAGCGAAGGGCATCCCCCATCAGGTGTTCGGCCCGGCCAAAGCCGTAGTGCGGCGCGGTATCGCAGTAGCCGATCCCGGCATCGAGCGCGGCGCTCACCAGCGCCCGCGCGCCGTCATCCGGCACATCGACCCCGTTCATGCCAGCCAGCGTGGCGCTGCCCAGCCCCAGCTCGGTGAATTCGAGGCTGGTCCGGCCGACCTTGCGCCTGTTGAAATTGGCCATTGTGCGCCTCCCATGCGACGGCGCCGGACACTGACATGTCAGTTGCACCGGGACAAGCCACGAGAGGGCCGAGGAGGGGCGCCGGGTAAGGCGCCCGCCGATATCAGAGCTGGGTGACCGTCACCGTTTCCGGTGCATCCCAGGCCACGGCGTTGCGGAGCGGCAGGCCGAACTGGCTCTCTTCAATCTCGAACACGTCGCCTGTCTCGGTCTTGATCCCGTCGGCGAAGCTCAGCGTCGCGGTGCCGAACATGTGGACGTGCACGTCGCCGGGCTGGCGGAAGAGGGCATACTTGAAGTGGTGGTGCTCGAGGTTGGCGATGGTGTGGCTCATGTAGTCCTCGCCTGAGAGGAACGGCTTCTCCCAGATCACCTTGCCGTCGCGGAGGATCCGCGACTTGCCCTCGACCTTGCGCGGCAGCTCGCCGACCCGCAGTTCGGGCCCGAACGAGCAAAAGCGCAGCTTGGAATGCGCGAGGAACAGGTAGTTCACCCGCTCGGTGACGTGGTCCGAGAACTCGTTGCCGATGGCGAAGCCGACGCGGAACGGCTGCCCGTTCTTGCCGATGACGTAGATGCCGGCGATCTCGGGCTCCTCGCCCGCGTCCTTGGCGAAGGCGGGGGAGGGGATCGGTGCGCCTGGAGCGGCGACCGCGAAGCCGTTGCCCTTGTAGAACCACTCGGGCTGCACGCCCACTTCACCCGGGGCAGGCTTGCCGCCTTCGAGGCCCATGCGGAACATCTTCATCGAGTCCGTCAGCGGCGCCTCGGCGGCGGCCGCGTCCGACTTGTGCATGGCATCGCGGGTCGAAGCCGAGCCGAGGTGCGTCAGCCCAGTTCCGGTAACATGCAGGTGCGCGGGATCGGGATGGTCGATCGGAGCGAGCAACTTGCCGTCGCGGGCCAACGCCGCGCGATCCACCGTTGCGCCCAAGCCCTTGGCCGCGACCACGTCGGCCAGCGACTTGCCGCTATCTGCCGCCTCGATCGCCAGTGCGTAGACGCTGGTCGCACCGGTCACCACCTTGGTGACGCCGTTTTCGGTCGCACCCACGGCGCGCTGGCCGGCGGCGTCGATGAACTGGATCAGATGCATGTGTTGCTCCCTCGTTTTGCCCAAGGCCTATAGCCGAGGCCACGGGGCATTGCATTCGGATTTTGGATGTAGATCAGGAAACACGGCATGTTTCCTTCCCGCCGCTAGAGCGAGAGCAGGTGCCGGCGCGCCTCGAACAGCATGACCGCCGTCGCGATGGCGAGGTTCAGCGATTCCGCGCTGCCCTGCTGCGGGATTCGCGCACGTACATCTGCCGCGTCGGCAAGCCGGTCCTGGAGGCCGGATTGCTCGGTGCCCATCAGCAGCACCGTCGGTTTCCCGCGATAGTCGATGGTCCGGTAGTCGACTGCGCCATCGAGGTGAGTGGCCACCACCCGGGCGCCCGCGGTCGCCTGCCAGGCGAGGAACTCGTCGGCGCTGCACCGGGTCAGCGGCAGGGCGAGCAG
>JAEYYP010000183.1 GCA_023428425.1 Pseudomonadota bacterium | reverse complement strand
CGGACGAAACCGACGATCTTGCGGACGTCGTCCATGATCGGCTGGGCAATGTTCCGGGCCCGGTCGGCGTTCCGGCGCAGGATATTGTCCATCTCGCCCCGATCGGAAACCAGCCGCTTCATCTCGGTGGCGACGGGCGACAGCACAGACACCGCGAGCTCAGCCAAGGCCGGCTTGAACTTGCCCCAGCCGTTGTTGCCGTATTCGCTGAGCACGTCGGCGACCGAGCGGTCGGAAAGGGCGGCAAAGATGGCGACGAGGTTCTCCGCCTCCGGCCGGCCCGCCAGTCCGGCGGCCTCGGTGGGCAGCATGTCGGGGTCGGTGGTGGCGCGCTTGATCTTCTTCGCGATCGTGTCGGCATCGTCCATCATGTAGATGGTCGACATGTCGGAAGCGTCCGACTTCGACATCTTCTTCTTGCCGTCCTTGAGCGACATGACGCGCATGGCCGGACCAGTCGACAGCGTCTCCGTCAGGGGGAAGAACTCCTCGTCGGAGCCGTTCGCCGCGATCTGCCTGGCGAAATCGTGGTTGAACTTCTTGGCGATGTCACGCGTCAACTCGAGGTGCTGGCGCTGGTCGTCGCCCACCGGCACGGCCGTTGCCTTGTAGAGCAGGATGTCGGCCGCCATCAGCGAGGGATAGGCGAACAGGCCGAGCGATACCGCTTCGGAATTCTCGCCACCTTCGGCGCCGGCCTTGTCCTTGAACTGGGTCATGCGCGTCATCCAGCCGACGCGCGCCACGCAGTTGAAGATCCAGGCCAGCTCGGCGTGTTCCACCACCTGGGACTGGTTGAAGATGATCGACTTGTCGGGGTCGAGCCCGGCCGCGATATAGGCCGCGGCGATCTCGTAGGTCCAGCGCCTGAGGTCCTCGGGCTCCTGCCACACCGTGATCGCGTGCATGTCGACGACGCAGTAGATCGTCTCGTGCGTTTCCTGCAGCGGCACGAAGCGGCGGATGGCGCCGAGATAGTTGCCGAGGTGCAGATCGCCGGACGGCTTGATGCCGGAGAAGACGCGCGGGGTGAAGGCCATGGCAGTAGTCCCTTATAGAGGCACGGCTTATCGCGCATCCGGGGCGTTGTCCGCAAGCGGGTCGGCTTGCTTCGTGCGCCTGAAACGGCGGAGCAGCGCGCCGAGCCGCTGTACCCCGGTGAGGTGCAGCAAGCCGAAATAGAGCCCGGCTCCGAAGATGCAGAGCCCGAGCAGGGCCAGCGCCTGCAGCGGGAAGAAATACCCCGGATCGAATACCGGCCCGAGCAGCACCACCCCGCCATAGAGCGCCACCGCCATGACCACGGTGATGAGGGCGATCATCATTTCCTGCCGCCACTCGGCGGCGTCGAGGCGGAAATAGCCGCGCCGGGCGAGCACGGCGGCGAGCATGAACACATTGACCCACGCGGCGATCGAGGTCGCGAGCGCGATGCCGACATGCTTCAGCGCGCCGAACATGGCGAGCGACAGCACGACGTTGATCACCAGCGAAATGGCGGCGAACCAGGTCGGCGTTTTCGTGTCCTTGCGCGAGAAGAAGCCGGGTTGCAGCACGCGGATCAGCACGAAGGCCGGCACACCGACAGCGAAGGCGACGAGCGCGTGGGAAACGTTGACGCTGTCTTCCGGCCCGAAGGCACCGCGCTCGAACAGCACGCGCACGATGGGGAGCGCGAGGCCGATCAGCGCCCCGGCGGCCGGCATCGAGAGCAGCATCGAGAGGAACAGGCTCTGCGACTGGCTCGACCGCGCCTCGGCGTCGCGCCCGGCACCGATATGGCGGCTGAGCTCGGGCAACAGCACCGTGCCGATGGCGATGCCGATGATGCCGAGCGGCAGCTGATAGAGCCGGTCGGCGTTGTAGATGATCGACATCACCTCGTCGGCGCCCGAGGCGATCACCGTGCCGACGAAGATGTTGATCTGGGTGATGCCGCCCGCGAGGATCGCCGGTACGGCGAGGGTCCAGAAGCGACGCACTTCGGCATCCACCTTCGGCCAGCGCAGCCGCGGCACGAAGCCGGCGCGGCGGATGGCGAAGTAGACCAGCGCCAGTTGCGCGATGCCCCCCGCCATGGTGGCGATGGCCACCCAGAACGCCGTGTCCCGATCTTCGAGCGTCAGCATGGCGAGCGGGATCAGAGCGCCGATATTGACGATGTTCAGCACCACCGGGGCGAAGGCCGCGGCGAAGAAGCGGCCGACGCTGTTCAGGATCGCCGCATAGGCCGCCATCAGCGACATGCAGGCGAGATAGGGGAACATGATCCGCGTCAGGAACACGGTGAGTTCGAACTTCTCCGGATCATCGAGGAAGCCGGGGACGAACGGCACCATGATCTGCTCAGCGAAGATCTCCACGAGAATGGTGACGACGAGGATCACTGCCACCAGCCAGCTCATGATCCTGCCGGCCAGTTCCTTGGCACCCTCGTTGCCCTCGGTCTCGAGGGCGGACGAGAACATCGGCACGAAGGCGGTGTTGAACGCGCCCTCGGCGAACAGCCGCCGGAACAGATTCGGGAAGCGGAAGGCGGCGTTGAACGCATCCGACACCGGCGAAATGCCCAGCACGGCGGCCATCAGCGCATCGCGGGCAAAGCCGAAGATGCGCGAAACGAGGGTGAGCCCGCCGACGGAGAGGAAGTTGCGGTAGAGGCTCACGTGCTCTCCCCAATAGCACCGAGGCCCACCTCCCCCCTTGCGGGGGAGGTAGTGGAGCTTGGCGCGTCAGCGCATAGCGAAACTAGGTGGGGGGTAGGCTGCGGACTGAGGGTAGAACGTACTGCGTACCCCCTCCCCAGCTTTGCTAGGCCGCTGGCGCGCCCAAGCGTCGCTACCCTCCCCGCAAGGGGGAGGGTGAGGGTCGGGGTGCAGTCAGCGGCAGCGAACGCCGCTTGCCTACCCATTCGCCACCTTGACCGGCTTCTCGTCATCGCCCACGCGCCGGAATACCCCGAGCAAGGCCTCGTGGATCTTCTTCTGGCGCGGGCGGGAGTCGATCTTGTGGCCGGTGAGGTCGGTTACGTAGAAGACGTCCACCGCCTTCTCGCCATAGGTGCCGATATGGGCCGAGCCGATGGTGAGGTTGAGGTCGGAGATGGTGCGGGTCAGCTGGTGCAGCAGGCCCGTGCGGTCGAGGCCCATCACCTCGATGACGGTGAACTTCTCCGAGATGGCGTTCGACACCTGCACCTGCGCGGGCAGGCTGAACGGGCGGAGCCGCTTGTTGTGGCGGCTTTCCTTGCCCAGGTCGATCAGCACCTGCCGCTTGCCCTGCAGCAGCTGCTTCACTGTGTCGATGATGCGGGTGGCTCGAACCTTCTCGTCCTCGTCGGACTGGAAGGCGCGGCGCAGGCGGAACGTGTCGAGCGCCCGGCCGTCGCGGGTCGAGAAGATCTGCGCGCCGATGATCGAGGCGTCGCACATGGTGCAGGCCCCGGCGATCAGCGAGAGCAGCCGCGGGTGGTCGGGCGTGTAGAACGACACCTCTGTGATGCCCTCGAACGCCTTCACCCGGATCGAGCCGGCGAACATCTGACCGGCCTGGTCGGCAGTGCGGATCATCCTTGCATGCTCGGCCTGCAGTTCGGCCTCGGCCCGCAGCCAGTAATGGTCGTAGTGGCGGCCGACATAGGTCTCGACCTCGTCGGCCGGCCAGGAGGAGAGCGCCTTGCGCAGCTCGTCGCGCGCCGCCTCGATGCGGTCGCGCTGGGTGACCTTGGAG
>JAEYYP010000288.1 GCA_023428425.1 Pseudomonadota bacterium | reverse complement strand
GGGCCCTGCTGAGGAAGGCAGAGAGGGCGACGAACGGCAGCAGCCAGATCGCGCTCCACACCGCGACGGTCCGGACGAACCGCCCGAGGCTCGGACGGGTCCACTCCGGCCCCTCGACGTGCGCCGCAACGGCCGCCATTCGATCCCCTGCGCCGTTGCGCATCGCCATCCAGTGACCGAGCGCACCGACCAGCGCAGCCCCCAGGATGATCAGCGGGAAAGGCAGGCCGAGCACCGCGATCGCCAGAAAGGCCGCGACGGCGATGGCCACCGCGAAACCGTCCTTCAGCGCGCGCTTCGACACCTTGACCAGTGCTTCCAGCACCACCGCCAGCACGGCGGCCTTCAGCCCGAACAGCAGTCCCTCGACCAGGGGCACGTCGCCCAGCGCCATGTAGGTCGCGGTCAGCGCGATGATCACCGCGGCCCCCGGCAGCACGAACAGCAGGCCCGCCATCAGCCCGCCGCGCACCCCGTGCAGCAGCCAGCCGGCATAGGTGGCGAGTTGCATGGCCTCGGGCCCGGGCAGCAGCATGCAGTAGTTGAGCGCGTGCAGGAACCGCGCCTCGTCGAGCCACTTCTTCTCGTCGACGAGGATGCGGTGCATAAGCGCGATCTGCCCCGCCGGCCCGCCAAAGGAGAGGAGGCCGATACGGGCAAAGGCTCGGAAGGCTTCGCCGAAAGACGGCGGCGTTAGGGTCGCCGTGGCCGTCATGCGGCACCTTCGATGGGCACGACAGGGTTCAGCCCCTCTTCCCAGGCCGCGATGCCGCCTCCCAGCCAGTCGGCCTCGACGCCGAGGTCGCGCAACCTCGCCGCCGCGCCCTGGCTCACCTCATGGCCGTGGACGCAAAAGACGACTACGCGTTTGCCCAGAAACGCGCCGCCCCACTCCGCCACATCGACCGGGTCGCGGCAAAGGGCATCGGGAATGGTCCTGCCGGACGCGGCGCGGGCGGGCGCCTTGCGCACGTCGATCAGCACCAGGGGTTCAGACGGGTTCAGAACGTCGAAGAGGGAAACGACAGGCATGGCAGGACCTCCGCAGGATTGCGCGAAGGCGGAGCTTGGGCCGGAGCCTCAGCGGGGAGTCCACCCATGCCCCCGATGAGAGCAGCTTAGGGCCTGTCGGAGCGGCGATCAATCGCGATCCGGTCTCAACCCTGTCCGGGATATTGCTCGTCCGTCACCGGCTCGAGCCATTCGACATGCACGCCGTCGAGCGCCTCGTGGATCGCGATGTGGGTCATCGAACTGGTCGGCGTGGCGCCGTGCCAGTGCTTCTCGCCGGGTCCGATCCACAGCGTGTCGCCCGGACGCAGTTCGATGACCGCCTCGCCCTCCTTCTGCGCCAGCCCTTGCCCGGCCACGACATGCAGCGTCTGGCCGAGCGGATGGGTGTGCCAGTTGGTTCGTGCGCCGGCCTCGAAGCGCACCGTCGCTGCCCTCACCCGGGCCGGCGCCTCGGCCTCGACGATCGGGTCCTGCCACACCGTGCCGGTGAACCAGTCGGACGAGGCTTTTCGCGTCGGCCTCTCGCCGTGCCTGAAATGCTGCATGGGGGGATTCCTCCGGGATGAGTGCAGATCGGCGCCAAGGTGGAACGCCGGGCGCGGGATTGCAACGGCGGCCGCCGTCCGTCAGGCGGGCAGGCCGGTGAAGGCCTCGCGGATGGCCTCGGCCATGCCGTCCACCGCCGCGCCTATGGCCGAAGGGCTGCGGTGCAGCACGACATGCGAGGAATCGATGTCGCCGAACCCATCCTCCGGCCTGAGTTCGCGGCAGCCTGGCGGGATGTTGCTGCGCGAGATCGGCGCGATCGCCAGTCCCGAGGTCACCGCCAGCCTGAGTCCGCCATTGGTGTCGCTGACATAGGCCACCCGGTAGGGGATGCCGCGCTGCTCCAGCGAACGCAGCGCGAAATCCTTGCACCAGCTGGACTTGCCGTAGATGGCGACCGGCACCGGCGTCTCCTCGTGCAGGCGGTGCGTCTCCGAGGTTACCCAGACGGTCGGGTCGATCATCAGGATCTCGCCGCCGGAGGGGTCCTGCCATTCGAAGACCACGGCGAGGTCGAGTTGGCCCGAGCGCAGCTTCGCCAGGTTGGTGGCGGAATGGCCGAAACGCACCGCGATCTCGACATTGGGATGGCGCTTGGAGAAGGCCGCCAGCGCCCGAGACAGCACCGACTGGCCGTATTCCTCCGGAATGCCGATCGCCACCTTGCCGTCCAGCGGCGGCGAGCGCAGCGAGGCGGCCGTCTCGTCGAGCAGGGCCACGATGCGCCGCGCGTTGCCGACCAGCGCCTCGCCCTTGGCCGTCAGGGTGACGCCGCGCGAGCCACGCTCGAACAGCGGCGCGCCGACGATCTCCTCCAGCCGCTTCATCTGCATCGACACGGCCGACTGGGTGCGCCCGACGCGTTCGGCCGCGCGGGTGAAATTTCCACCGTCGGCGATCGCCATGAAGGTGCGCAGCAGGTCGCTTTCGAGCGGGATGAGCATCGTTCTGCCATAAGTCGAGTTGATGGCAGGCATCATTCCTATTCGTTGGACCGATGTCAACGAAGAGAGCTAGAGGTTGTTTCCACAAGCAAGGGAGGCTTCGATGAACTGGCTGCAGACACTGAGGCTT
>JAEYYP010000124.1 GCA_023428425.1 Pseudomonadota bacterium | reverse complement strand
TTCTCGGCCTGCTGCTGCCCCTGACTGGGATTCCGCTGGTTGGGGTTCTGCTGACCCATCTGCTTCTGGCCCTGCCCCTGATTGCGGTTCTCGTTCATCTGGGTTCTCGCTTTTCAGTTGCCGGCGGACAAAAGCGTCCGTCGTGGCAGAGAAACGATACCCGCAGGGGCGTGTTCCGCCAGGAAGCGACTTTCTTCGGCCGATGCTCCTCCCGATCGCCTGGGAACCGGCCCCGGCACGAGGCGTTGCTTTTCCCGATGGCCAGGGTGGCCACGCGATATCAAGGAACGGAGAGAGGCGATGAACTGGGATCGGATTGAAGGCAACTGGAAGCAGTTCAAGGGCAAGGCCAAGGAACAGTGGGGAAATCTGACGGACGATGATCTCGACGTCATCGACGGCAAGCGCCAGCAACTGGAGGGCCGCCTTCAGGAACGCTACGGCTACGCCAAGGACAAGGCGGATGAGGAAATCAACGGGTGGCTGTCGCGCCAGTAGGCGACACCGGCAACCCGGAACAGGGGCCGGCGGACATCCCGCCGGCCTCTTTCATGTCTCCAAACCCGAGGACGTCACATCGCCGGGCGTCGGGGGCGCCGAAAAGCGGGGGCGAGAAAAGCGGGGGCGCTAGAAAAACTGCGCCGCCGGTATGCGCAGAACGTAGCTCAACCCGTCGTCGCGCTCATTGAGAGCGGCCGTTCCGCCAAGTGCGACGGGGACGATCGTGCGTAATAGCACTTCACCGAACTCGGAGGGTGCCTCGCCGCCATCGGCATCGCCCTGCGTCTCGTTCCAGGAGAGGCAAAGGGTCTGTTCGCCCTCCCCGTTGGTCTCGACCGCGGTCATGATCTCGACCTTGCCCGTAGAGTTGGACAGCCCCCCGGACGCCACCGAATGGGCAATCAGCTCGTGGATCGCGAGCCCCACATACTGGACGGCATTCGGCTTGAGGAAGGCATTGTGGCCGCCCATGCGGAATCGATCGCCCGCCTCCTCACCGAAGGCCGCGAGCTGGCCGCGCACGAGGCTGAACACGGTCCCCCCGCGCCAGGCCTCCTCCGTAAGGATGTCATGGGCGAGCGCGAGCGACCGGATTCTGCCGAGAAACCGACCGCGGAAATCATCGAGGTTGCGGCTGTCATCCGCAGACTGCCGGGCAAGGCTGAGCACCACCGCCAGGAGGTTCTTGGACCGATGCGCAAGCTCGAGGAGCGCGAGGCGCAAATGCTCCTCTGCGGTCTTCTGACGGGTGATGTCGACCGAAGCGGCGAGTACGCCGCGTCCCGTCCCATCGGGCAGTGTGACCGGCTCAAGCCGGATGCGATACCAACGCTCGTGGACACAAGCGGAATAGCTGAAGTCAATCGACTCGCCTTCTCCGCTGTCCGCCACGCGGCGCTTGGTGGCGGCAAGCGGCGCGCCGACGCCGTTGAACAGCGCCTCGTCGTTCTCGCCGACCACCGTCGTTCCCGGCGGCTGGGCGACGAAGGGGTTCAACGCGGCCGTGTAAACGAGCTCGGCGTTCTGGCATGTCAGAGCGATCTCGGATTCACGAAGCGCGGAATCCAGCTCCGCCTCTGTGACCAACTGCCAGACCGTCACCTCACTTTGGTCGTCAGCCATACCTTGTCGTCACTATGGGCGTTGCCGCCTTCCGCCCGGATTTGAAAGGAAAATAGAGCGGCGCTGCCCTGGACAACGCCGCCGGCGAGAACTGGGTCCCCCGTTACCGAAAACCCAGTCGCTGTGCCACCTCTTCCGCGCCCCTCACACGCCGGCCGGCAGACGCCGGTGCGATTTGCTGTCGAAAAACAGCGCCTGGCTGATCATGGCTTTGACCATTCCGGGCGCGAACGGCTTGGTGATGAGGAAGGTCGGTTCGGGCCGACTGCCGGTGAGCAGGCGTTCTGGGAAGGCCGTGATGAAGATCACCGGCACCTCGAACTCACCGAGCAGGTCGTTCACCGCGTCGATCCCGGAGCTGCCATCGGCGAGCTGAATATCGGCGAGGATGATGCCCGGGCGATCTTCCGCAGCGAGCTTGACGGCCTCGCCGCGCGTCCGCGCCACGCCGATCGGCCGATGCCCGAGCCGGGTGACGATATCCTCGATATCCATTGCGATCAGCGGCTCGTCTTCGATGATCAGGACATCCGTCGCCATCATCGCGCCGATCTCGCGCGCCGCCTCGTCGAGGAGCTTAGCAACACCGGCCTCGTCGGTCCTCAGGATTTGGGCCGCCTCGGGAACCGTGAAGCCCTCGACCGCGGTAAGCAGGAATGCCTGTCGTGGTCGCGGCTCGATGCCCGCCAGCTTCTGCTGCGCCGCCTTCTCCCACTGGTCAGCGGGCTCGCCAGACGCGAGGTTGAGGCTGATGGACTCCCACAGGCCACAAAGAAGGCCATAGAGCGCGATCCGCGCGTTGGCCGCGCCGCTGACCGTCGACGGATCGGCAATGATCGTCTCCAGCAACGCCTCGACGTAGGTATCGCCGCTCTTCTGGCTCCCCGAGAGCGCGCGCGAAAAGCGACGAAGATACGGAAGGTGCGGCCCGACGATTTCGGCAACCGACATGAGTTGCAATCTCCCTCAAAGATTCACCAAAATACTCAAATCCGCTCGCGCGGCACAACAG
>JAEYYP010000075.1 GCA_023428425.1 Pseudomonadota bacterium | reverse complement strand
CGGACGCCCCGCCTCGAGCCAGGCCTCGCGGCTCTTGCCGCCCTTCCAGGCGCGCGTGGTGAAGCCGAGGATCTCGACCTTCACGCCGCAGCGCTCCAGCGTGCGGGCAAGGATATCGCCGCAGATCGTCGCAATGGTGATCGGGCGGCCGCGCATGGAGCCCGAATTGTCGAGCAGGAGCGTGACCACGGTGTCGCGGAAATCGGTATCGCGCTCGACCTTGAAGCTCAGTGCCTGCAGCGGATCGGTCACCACGCGGGTCAGGCGTGCCGTGTCGAGCAGGCCTTCCTCGAGATCGAACTCCCAGCTGCGGTTCTGCTGCGCCATCAGGCGGCGCTGCAGCTTGTTGGCGAGCCGCGCCACGGCGCCCGCCAGGTTCTCGAGCTGCTTGTCGAGGAGCGCACGGAGCTGGTCCAGTTCCTCCGGCGGGCAGAGGTCGGCGGCGCGCACCACCTCGTCGAACTTCTGGGTGAAGATCTTGTAGTTGAAGGCGTTGGTGAATTCCTTGGCGTTGGCGCCGGGCGGGGGCGGGTTGGGCATGTCCTCGCCCGATTTCGAACTCTCGTCGTCGTCGGTCTCGGAGAAATCCATCTCCGCGCCCTCGACCTCGCCCTGTTCCTCCGACTGGCCGGGAGTCTGGTCCTCGTCGGCCTCGGCGTCCTCGCTCTCGCCTTCGCCCTGCTCGGGCGTCTTCTCGTCGTCCTGGCCGCGCTCGGGATCGTTGTCGTCGTCGCCCTCGCTGTCGTCGCTCTCGCCGTCGTCCATGTCGCTGTCGGGCACGAGGTTCAGGTCGCGCAGCAGCTGGCGGGTCGCCCGGCTGAACAGGTCCTGGTCCTCGAAGCGGGTGAGCAGCGTGGTCAGCGAGTTGCCGGCCTTTTGCTCGATCTCCGAGCGCCACAGCTCGACGAGCGCGTGGCCCGACGGAGGGATGGAGATGCCAGCCACCCGCTCGCGCAGGATCAGCCCCAGAGCCTCGGCCAGCGGCGCATCGGCCTTGTCCGAGACCTCGGCGAAGTTCTGGCGGAACAGGCGGTCTTCGAGCATCTCGTGGATGTTGCCAGCCATTCCGGGCATGCGCACGGCACCCAGCGCCTCGACGCGGGCCTGCTCGAGCGCGTCGTACGCGGCGCGGGCTTCGGGCTCGGCCGGCGCACGCTTGCGGTGCGTGTCGGGGTCGTGGCTCGCGAGGCGCATGGCCATGGCGTCGCCCTGCCCGCGGGCGATGGAAATGTCGCGCATGGTCGGCAGGCGGGGCAGGTTGGCGAGGCGGGCCTTGTCGGAAGTCAGCATCGGCCGGTCGGCCGAGAAGCTTACCTCGAGGTCGTGCTTGCCGCCGATGGCGCGCACCGCCGCACCCACCGCCGTCTTGAACGGCTGGGTGGTGTCGGGTTTGTTCGGTTTGCTGCTGCGCGGCGGAAGGGCCATGATCGAGGTCCGAGACTATCTAGTTTGAGGCGACCGGGTCGAGACTGGTCGCGAACAGCAGGAACATGGGCTGATAACGCTCCTCGGCCCATTCGGGGTGCGCGGCAACGTCAGCGTCGGTCGCCGCCCACTCGTCGATGTGGTCGAGACGGAGACCGCCGCGCTGCAGCGCATTGATCGTCGTCGAGATCAGCCGGTGATACTTCACGATGCCGTCGGCGATCCAGTTGGTCACGCGCTGGCCTTCGCGCAGGTAATCGTCCACCACCCCGAGCAGCCGTCCGTCCGGGTGCCGGATGAAGTCCGGGTCGGAGCGCGCCGCGAATACCGGGTGCTCCATCGAGAAGACGAAGTGTCCACCGGGCCGAAGCGCGTTACGGGCCTTGGCGACGAAGGCGTCGAAATCGGCTAGGTAGTGCACGGCGAGCGAGGAGAACACGAGGTCGTAGGCACCCGCTGCCGGTACGTAGGTCTCGAGGTCGGCCCGTTCGTAGCGGATCGGCAGGCCCGGCCCGCGGGCCTCCGCCTCCGCCAGCATGCGCTCGGAGATATCGACGCCCGTGACGCTCCGGGCGCCGTGCTCCACCGCGTAGCGACAGAAGGGGCCGAAGCCGCAGCCCAGGTCGAGCACGTCGAGCCCCGCGAGCGGCGGTAGCATCTTCGCCAGAGACGGCCATTCGGAGGCGCCAGCCAGACCCTGCCGCGAGCGGGGAAACTGGCTGTAGCCTTCGAAGAATGCCGGATCGTCGTAGATGTTCTGGGCCAATCCGGCCTCCGTCGGGAGCGCTCTCAGGAAAGTCGCAGACGTTTCCTGTTCGAGAGCGCGACAAACTCAAACCGTGCGCTTAGGCGGTCACCGCAAGATTGGCGGCCGATTCCGGCAGGTCCTCGCCGAACACGCGCTGGTAGAACTCGGCCACCACGGGGCGTTCGAGCTCGTCGCACTTGTTGAGGAAGGTCAGCCGGAAGGCGAAGCCGATATCGCCGAAGATCTGGCTGTTCTCGGCCCAGGTGATCACCGTGCGCGGGCTCATCACCGTCGACAGGTCGCCGTTGATGAAGGCCTGCCGGGTGAGGTCGGCCAGCCGGACCATGTTTGACACGGTCTTCTTGCCCTTCTCGCCGGTGTACTGCTTGGCCTTGGCCAGCACGATGCCGACTTCCTTGTCGTGCGGCAGGTAGTTGAGCGTGGTAACGATCGACCAGCGGTCCATCTGGCCCTGGTTGATCTGCTGGGTGCCGTGATAGAGGCCCGAGGTGTCGCCGAGACCGATGGTGTTGGTGGTGGCGAACAGGCGGAAGGCCGGGTGCGGGGTGATGACGCGGTTCTGGTCGAGCAGCGTCAGGCGACCCTGCGTCTCGAGCACGCGCTGGATCACGAACATCACGTCGGGACGGCCGGCATCGTATTCGTCGAAGACGAGCGCGATGTTGTTCTGCACCGCCCAGGGCAGGATGCCGTCACGGAACTCGGTGATCTGCTTGCCGTCCTTGAGCACGATCGCGTCCTTGCCGACGAGGTCGATACGCGAGACGTGGGCGTCGAGGTTGACGCGGACCAGCGGCCAGTTGAGGCGCGCCGCGACCTGCTCGATATGCGTGGACTTGCCGGTGCCGTGGTAGCCCTGCACCATGACGCGACGGTTGTAGGCGAAGCCGGCGAGGATCGCGAGCGTGGTGTTGCGGTCGAACAGGTAGTCCGGATCCAGCGGCGGCACATGCGGATCGGCCTCCGCATAGCCCATCACCTTCATGTCGGTGTCGATGCCAAAGGTCTCGCGGACAGAGTATTCCTTGTTCGGCAGATTGGTGAATTCGGGCATCTCAGGCTCTTTGGCGGGGAAATAGGTCAAGACGGCTGCCGTCTTATAGGCTGCGGCGCTCTATAGCAGCATAGAGCGCCGCGGGGTAGGGCGCATGATGGCTGAATGTCGAGCCTGCGACAGCGCGACGACAGCTGCGAAAGGCCGGCTCTGCATGCCTTTACTGGCGCCGATCACGGGCTTGAATGCGCCCATGAGCAAGTTGCATCGGCGGCAGCGCCGGACTACCGCCCGACGAAGCCCTTCTGCTTCAGGTGCGAGTAGGCGGCGATGATGGCGCGGAGGCGATCTTCGGAGCTCTTGTCGCCGCCATTGGCGTCGGGGTGGTGGATTTTCACCAGGGCCTTGTAGGCCTTCTTGATCTCGTCCGACTTGGCATAGCCCGAAAAGCCCAGCGTCTCGAAGGCGCGGCGATCGGGCTCGTGCAGCGGCTTCACCCGCTCCTCGGCCGGAGCGCGCTTCTGGTGGCGGGCATAGCGGGCGAATACACCGAACGGGTCGTGGATGGGGCGCTGCGCGGTGCCCGAGCGCGGTGCGCCGCGCGGCATGCGGGGGCCGGCGGTGTTGGCGCTCGCCTTGGCCCCGAAACCCCAGCTGGGGCGGCCGTCGGTTTCCTGCTCGCGGCGCAGATGCGCTTCCATCTCGTCGGGCTTCATCCCGGCAAAGAAGTTGAACACCTGGTTGTAGTGTCGCACGTGCTCGAGGCAGAAGGTGTGGTACTCGCCCGCCGCCCGGTTGCCCTTGGGCGCGCGATATTCCCCGGGCTGGCCGCAACCCTCCCAGTCACACGCCTTCACTTCGGGGCGCGGTTGCTCCTCCGGCTGCCGCGAGCGGATCCGGATGCGGTCAAAATACTTGGAATCCAGCTTCATCAATCCTAGTTACGAGCCTGTTTCCACGCCCCAAACTGAACCGGTATCCATATGTCCGTTCGCGACGCCATTGTTGAAAAACTTTCGCTCAAATTCGCTCCAAGCCATCTTGAAGTGCTCGATGAGAGCGAGAAACATAGGGGACACGCTGGGGCGCGGCCCGAGGGGGAGACCCATTTCCGCGTGCGCATCGGCTCCTCGCAGCTCGATGCCCTCAGCCGCGTCGCACAGCACCGCGCGGTGATGGAAACGCTCGACGCCGAACTGAAGTCCGGCGTGCATGCCCTGGCGATCGAAGTGGTGAAGTCCGGCGCGTCCGCCGGCTGACACGATATAGGTTTCGCCGCCCCTTTCGACAAGCTGGCACCGGCAACTCTGTCGGTTTCGTGACCGCTGACTAGCGTATGGTCCCGCTTTGCGTTTTCGCCTACGGGGAGGTCGGCGCCGTTGCCGATTGCGGCGTGATCCGGGCATTCCCGTGGCCGGCTGCCCCGTTCTCTCCGAAATGCTGCCTAAGGCCTTGCCTAGCTCTTGCAGCCGCAGACAGACAGGGAGGGCACCATGTCCATTGTCAGGCCGGCACTACTTGCCGGCATTGTGTTATGCGCCGCCTCGACCGGCGCGCTGGCGGCTTCGAGCAAGTTGCAGCTGATCATCGGTGGCGAGGCCTATGACGGGCCACCCCGCTTCGAAGTGAGCTTCGACGGCAAGGCCCTTGGGGAGGGCACTGTCAGCGACGCGATCGATACCGGCTCCACCGGGCGCTTCGCCGACGCGGCGGACAAGACGCCCTATGTGCAGAGCTTCGAGTTCGAGGTGCCCGAAGAGCTGTTCAAGCCGGGCGGGGAGGTGCGGGTGCGCCTCATCAACGAGGCTTATGGCGGCGACGGCTCCAACCGCGACCGCAACCTCTACCTCGCCGCGGTGACGCTCAACGGCCGCGCCGTGACCGTTTCCGGGCTCGAGACCCGTGGCACCAAGGCGGACCAGCAGAACGAGCTGCTGGGCGAGTTCCTCGTGCTCCGCGACGGCAACATGGAGGGTGTTTCC
This sequence comes from Pseudomonadota bacterium, assembly GCA_023428425.1. Classification (GTDB taxonomy): domain Bacteria; phylum Pseudomonadota; class Alphaproteobacteria; order Rhizobiales; family Devosiaceae; genus Devosia_A. Next base: position 30,807 of record JAEYYP010000075.1, on the reverse strand, counting down.
CGTGCTCCGGCGGGCGGCTGGCCGACACCGGAAACCGCCGTGGCGCAGGCGCGCCTCGCACCCGACCCCGGTTCCGAAACTTTCGCCGTGGCCGACGACGCGACGGTGAAGCCCCCGGCCGCGGTAGCGGCCCTGAAGGTGCCCGAAAGCCCCGTGGAAATCGCCGCGGTGGAAACTGCAGCCGTCGCCTCGCCGGCGGCGTCGGATGCCGCTGAGTGCACACGTAACGAACTCTACAACGTCATCGGGTTCAACGAGAACTCGAACGACCTGACTCCCCGGCTGGAGGCCCGGCTCAAGCAGATCATCGAGGATATCGGGCCCCAGAAATGCAAGGTGCTCGTCACCGGCTACTCGTCCAGGCAGGGCAACCACGCGACCAATGCGCTATTCGCCATCGAGCGGGCACAGAACGTGCTGACCTACCTCAAGCAGGCCGGCCTCAGCTTCGCCAAGGCGACCGCTGCGGGTGGCGGTGCCACCGAGCAGTTCGGCCCCGCCTTCTCGGCCAACCGCCGCGTGGTGATCTCGGTAAGCCCGTAGCGGGTGGTCAGCGCATCGCTTCGAGATAGGCCCGCACGGCGGCGGGGTCGACGTTCTTCTCGATGAAGGACTGGCCGATGCCGCGCGTCAGGATGAAGGTGATCGCGCCGCGCACCACCTTCTTGTCCTGCGCAATGGCGTTCATCAGGAAGTTGGTGCCGGGGAGCTCGCCTGGGATGTCCGCAAGGCGGGTCGGCAGCCCGGCGGCCTTGAGGTGATGCTCGACGCGACTGGTGTCCTGGCTCGGGGACAGACCGAGTGTGGCGGAGAAGCCATGCGCCAGCACCATGCCGATCGACACGCCCTCGCCGTGCAGCAGGCGGGCGGAAAAGCCGGTCGCGGCTTCGAGCGCATGGCCGAAGGTATGGCCGAGGTTGAGCAGGGCGCGAACGCCCGTTTCCTTCTCGTCGGCGAGCACGAAGCGGGTTTTGGCGGCACAGGCCCGGGCAATCGCCTCGGCGCGGGCCGGGCCGCCCTCGAAAATCTCGCGACGGTTCGCTTCGAGCCAGTGGAAATAGGGCTCGTCGTCGATCAGGCCGTACTTCACCACCTCGGCGTAGCCGGCGGCGAACTCGCGAGGCGGCAGGGTGTCGAGCGCGTCGAGATCGGCGAGAACCAGCCTCGGCTGATGGAAGGCGCCGATCAGGTTCTTGCCGTGCGGGGAATTGATGCCGGTCTTGCCGCCGACCGAACTGTCGACCTGGGCGAGCAGTGTCGTCGGTACCTGCACGAAATCCATGCCGCGCCGGGTGACGGCAGCCGCGAAGCCCGCGAGGTCGCCGATCACCCCGCCGCCGAGCGCCAGCACCAGGTCGCCGCGTTCGAGCCGGGCCTCCAGCAGCCCTTCGACCGCGGTCTCGAGGTGGACCATCTTCTTGGTCGCCTCGCCGTTCGGCAGCACCGTCGTGGCGTAGCCAACCCCGGCCGCATCGAGCGACGCGGTGAGGCGGGGCAGTTGCGCTACCGCCACCTCGGTATCGGTGATGATGCCGAAGCGCCGGCCGGGGAACATGGCCTTGAGCCGTTCGCCCGCGCCTTCGAGCAGGCCGCGGCCGATGACGATGTCGTACTCGCGCCCCGGCAGGGGCACGTGCACCACGATGGGGTCGGTCATGGGTGGGCTTCTCCGGCCGCAGCCGCGCCGGGCTGGCTGTAATGCGCGATGATCGCGTCGATCACGTCGCTCGCCACCTGGTCCTGCGGGACGTCGCTCGAAACGACAGTGATGTCGGCTCCGGCATAGGTGGGATAGCGCGCATCGATCAGCTTCTGCAGCGTCTCGCGGGGGTTGGCGGTCTTGAGCAGCGGCCGGTGCGAGCGGCGGGAGACGCGCTGGAACAGCAGCTCGAAATCGGCCTTGATCCACACCGAAACGGCGGTCTCGTGAATCAGCGCGCGGGTCTCAACGTTCATGAACGCACCGCCGCCGGTGCCGAGCACGATGCCGCCTTCCTTGAGCAGCCGGGCGATCACCTTCACCTCGCCGGCCCGGAAATCGCCTTCGCCGTGGGCGGCGAAGATGTCCTCGATCGACATGCCGGCGGCCTTTTCCACCTCCTCGTCGCTGTCGACGAAGTGACGGCCGAGGCGGGCTGCGAGGCGGCGTCCTACCGTGGTCTTGCCGGCGCCCATCATGCCGATGAGCACGATCGGGCGGTCGCCGATAAGCTGTTGCAGCAGCTCGCGCTTGTGGTCCCTGGTGGTGCTACCCGTGGCGCCCTCGCGCGACATACCGCAAATCCTCCGCCCGCGGGTTGAACCGTTAGGGCCGCATAAAGTCAATGCCTGCTATCCTCCGCCCCGCTATCCAGCCGGTCCCTTGATCCATCGACGGAAACAAGGGACATTCCTTCCCGCGCCGAACAAGCGGACTGCCGATGCCGACCCTGATACGCCTTCTCGTCGTCCTCCTGGTTCTCGTGGGGCTGGCCTTCGGCGCCATGTTCGCCTTGGTCGCCACGGTCAATCCGCGCGATAAGCAGGTCACCATCCGCATCCCGGCCCGGGACCTCATCCCGCAGGCCGAGCGCGACCCGCTGGTGCGCCGCGAGATCGATACGTCGCGGCCCGTTGCCCCCGCCGATACGCCTGCCGCGCCGGCCGAAACGCCTGTCGCCCCGGCGCAGCCGCCCGCGGCGCCGGCAGAGGGTGGTGAAGCGGGCGACGTCGTCACGCTGCAGCCGGGGACCGAATGAGCGGCGGCCACCTCGTCGGCGCCTTCCTCGAGATGATGAGCGCCGAACGCGGCGCCGCCAGGAACACTATCGAGGCGTATCGGCGCGACCTCTCCGACTATTGCGCCTTCCTCGCGCGGAAGGCCGTCGGGGTGACCGCAGCCGGCCGTGAACAGGTGACGCAGTACCTTGCCGAGCTCGACGCCAACGGCATCGCAGCATCATCGAGTGCGCGAAAACTCTCGGCGATCCGTCAGTTTCACAAGTTCCTCGCTGCCGACGGGATAAGGGCGGACGACCCCACCCGGATCATCGCATCGCCCAAGGCCCGCCGCGCGCTGCCCAAGGTGCTGTCGATCGAGGAGATCGGCCGGCTGCTGCAACTGGCCGAAGCCGAGGTGGAGTTCGAGGGCGCGACCGACACGCAGCGGGCGATGGCGCATCGGCTCTACGTGCTGCTCGAGCTGCTCTACGCTACCGGCATGCGCGTCTCGGAGCTGGTGTCGCTCAAGCGCCCGCAGGTGATGCGCGATGCGAGCTTCCTCACCATCCGCGGCAAGGGCAGCAAGGAGCGGATCGTGCCGCTCACCGACCGGGCACGGGATGCGGTGAAGGCCTATCTCGCCACGCTTGAGCCCGGCAACCCGTGGCTGTTCCCGGCCGGCGGGGAGAGCGGGTGCCTCAGCCGGCAGGTGTTCGGGCGCGAGTTGAAGGGGCTCGCCGCGCGGGCGGGCATCGGCGCGGCCCGCATCTCGCCGCACGTGCTGCGCCATGCCTTTGCCAGCCACCTGCTGTCGGGTGGCGCGGACCTGCGCGTGGTGCAGACGCTGCTCGGGCACTCCGACATTTCCACCACGCAGATCTACACCCACGTGCTCGACGAGAAGCTGAGGACGCTGGTGGAAAGCCACCATCCGCTCGCCGAAACCTGAGCCTTTCCGGCCGTCTCCGGCAGTTTGGCGTGCATATCGGCAGGTTGTCTTGACACCCCGCCCGCCCATCGCCACTTTCCGGCCACTTTGGGACGCCACGTCGGCGGCTCTGTTTGCCCATTTGGCGGGTTGGATGACGTCCTATCTCGATTTCGAAAAGCCGGTTGCCGACCTCGAAGGCAAGATCGCCGAGCTGAAGGCCATGGCGGCCTCGGACCAGGCGGTCTCGATCGACGAGGAAGTGTCGCGGCTGAGCGCACGCGCCGAAGAGGCGCTGGTGGACATCTACCGCAAGCTCACTCCGTGGCAGAAGACGCAGGTGGCGCGGCATCCGCAGCGTCCGCACTTCTCGGACTACATCAAGAACCTGATCACCGAGTGGACGCCGCTGGCAGGCGACCGCAAGTTCGCCGAGGATCCGGCGCTGCAGGCCGGCTTCGGCCGCTTCAACGGCCAGCCGATCGCGATCCTGGGGCAAGAGAAGGGCTCGAATACCGAGACCCGGCTCAAGCATAATTTCGGCATGGCGCGGCCCGAGGGCTACCGCAAGGCCGTGCGCATCATGGACATGGCCGACCGCTTCGACATTCCGCTGGTCAGCTTCGTCGATACGGCCGGCGCCTATCCGGGCATCGGCGCCGAGGAACGCGGGCAGGCCGAGGCCATCGCACGGTCGACCGAACGCAGCCTCGACATGGGCGTGCCCAATCTCGCCGTAATCATCGGCGAGGGCGGCTCGGGTGGTGCGATTGCGATCGCCACCGCCAACCGGGTGCTGATGCTCGAGAACGCCATCTACTCGGTGATCTCGCCCGAAGCCGGTGCCTCGATCCTGTGGCGCGACGCCGCCAAGGCGCAGGATGCGGCCAACAACATGAAGATCACGGCCACAGACCTGATGGGGCTCGGGGTCATCGACGGCATCATTCCGGAGCCGGCGGGCGGCGCGCATCGCCATCACGCAGAGGTGATGAACTCCACGTCGCGGGCAATTTCCCAGTTCCTGGGCGATTTCGTCGGCAACAAGGGACGGCTGGAGATCAGGGAACACAGGCGAGACAAATTCCTCGCCATCGGCACCAATTTGGCTTGATCGAATACAGGGGCGGGCGCAGAAGTCGGCCCTAAACATTTGGTTAACCACAGTTGCTTACCCATTGGTAACCGTGTGGACGTAACCCCAGTAGGCTTCGGGCAGACACGCATTTCGGGTTCGCGATCTTGAGCAGGACGCTCCGCTCCATTCTTTACGCTTTCGCCGCGCTGGTCGTGGCGGTCACGCTTGCAGCCTGTGGTGGCATCGGGCCGACGCCGAACGCCAAGGCCAACAAGCCGCTGCCGTCGGCGCTCACGAGCAAGATCGCCTCGATCGGCTCGACGCCGGGCGCGCCGATGATGATCCGCATCTTCAAGGAATCGAGCGAGCTCGAGGTCTGGAAGCGGACCAGTTCGGGCAGCTACAAGCTGCTGAAGACCTACGAGATCTGCGCCTATTCCGGGGGCCTCGGCCCCAAGATCAAGGAGGGCGACCGCCAGTCGCCCGAGGGCTTCTACACGATCACGCCCGCGCTGCTGAACCCGAACTCCAACTATTACCTGGCGTTCAACACCGGCTTTCCCAACAAGTTCGACCGGTCCTATGGCCGGACCGGAAGCGACCTGATGGTGCATGGCGACTGCTCGTCCCGCGGCTGCTACGCCATGACCGACGACGGTATCGCCGAGATCTACGCGCTTGCCCGCGAAACCTTCAAGGGCGGCAACCCTTCGTTCCAGCTGCAGATCTTCCCGTTCCGCATGACGGCCGAGAACCTCGCCAAGCATGCCAGCAACGAGAACATGGGCTTCTGGAAGAACATCAAGGCCGGCTACGACCGCTTCGAGATCGCCAGGCAGCCACCGGTCTGGGATGTGTGCAACCGGCAATACGTGTTCGACGTGCCCGCCGGCCTGAACCTCGATGCCGCGGCCGCGTGCCCCACCGCCGTTGCCTCGCTGTCGCCCGACTTGCAGGCCAAGCAGGCTGCAGACGAGGCAGCAATGGCGAAAGCGGTGGCAAATCTGGCGGCAAAGGAAGCCAAGGCCGCGGCCGATGCCCAGAAGGCCGCCGATGCCGAAGCCGCCGCCAAGGCGCGAGGCGAAGCCATCGGCAACTTCTTCGGCGGTATGTTCGGCGGGGGCGACTCGGCAAAGACGATCGACCCCGCCATCGAGGCCCCGCTGCCGAAGCCGCGCCTCAACCGCGCCTGACGCTTGCCATGGCCGTCCGGCCGCACCATCTGGTGTTTGTCGCCGTGGCCCTGGCCGGGCTCGGCGCCCTCGGCCTTGCCGGCTACCGGTACTTTGGCCACCGCCTGGAGACGCGTCCCATTCCTGAACGTCAGGCATATGATCGCACCGCGCTTCATGCCGAGCTGGGGCAGGCGGGCTTCACCCTCGGCGCGCCGGCGCATGTCCGCATCTTCAAGCGCGAGCGGCGGCTGGAACTCTGGCTCGCGCGCGGTGACGGACGCTACGAGCTGTTCAAGGTCTACGACATCTGCACCTATTCGGGCGAGCTCGGCCCCAAGCTCGAGGAAGGCGACAAGCAGGCGCCCGAGGGCTTCTACCGCGTCGGGCTCAAGCAGCTGAACCCGAACTCGCGCCACCACCTGAGCTTCAACCTCGGCTTTCCCAACGCCTTCGACAGCCAACTCGGCCGCACCGGCTCGGCCCTGATGGTGCATGGCGGGTGCTCGTCGGTAGGCTGCTACGCCATTACCGACGAGAGCGTCGACGAGGTCTATGCAGTGGTCGAGGCGGCGCTCAGGGCCGGGCAGGAGGCGGTGGACGTCCACGTCTTCCCGTTCCGCATGACCGCGACGGCGCTGGCGGAGCAGGGGAACAGCCCATGGCTCGCCTTCTGGCGCAACCTCAAGGAGGGTCACGACCTGTTCGAGGCCGACTTCACTCCGCCCCGGGTGGGCGCATGCCGCGGCGAGTACCGCTTCGGCCGGGATCTCGACGACCACGGGGAGGACGGGCAATGCGCCGCTATCGCCGCCTGGTCCTGATCGATCGTGTCATCCCGTTCCTCGCTGCCTTTGTCGGCCTCATCGCGCTGGCGGGCGCAGTGACGGTGCAACTGAGTGCCCAGGCCCGGACGCAGGCCGTCGCGGTCGAGATCGCCGCGGTCAAGGCATCCATCGACGCACTCGTGCAGGGTACGGCATCGCTGCCGGCTCCCGATGTGGAGGACGGCACGGCCGAAGGCCTGTTGGCGCTGCAGGACCGGATGGACCGGCTCGAAACCGACTGGCAGGCCCGACAGGACGCGGCCCTGACGCTGCCCGTGGCGCCGGCTCCGGCCGACCCGGAAGCTGCCCCCGCCGACCAGCCGGCGCAGGCGGTCACCATCGATCCCAACCTGCCGACCACCGACTGCATCCCGCTCGGGACCCGCTTCATGGTCACCCCCAACGAGACCTATGCGCTCTGCCAGTCGCGGCAGCAGGTGCAGGTGGGCTTGATCACGGCGGACAGCGTCGATGTGGTCGGGGCAGGCACCATCGTCGAGACCGGCTTCGGCGCGCTGGCCAATTCGACCTGCACCATCATGGTGTTCTCGGCCGATGCCGCGGGCTTCGCCGAAATGCGGGTCAACTGCACTTGACCAGGATCACGCTCCCACTGGCGGAGCACCTCGCGACTCGATAGAGCTTGGCGTCCTTCCGCCAGTTGCGCACATCGTGTCCACATCCGCAGTCCTGCCCGCCAACGCGTCGCTCAGGGGCATGGCCCTCGGGGCGGCAGCATTTTCGATGTTCGCCGTGCACGACGCGCTCATAAAGGGCGTGATTCACGACCTGCCGGTGGTGCAGATCCTGTTCGTGCGTTCGGTCGTAGTGACGCTGATCTGCCTCGCCATTGGCCGAACGGAGATGGTGCGCGGGCTCGCCCGTTCGACCAACAAGCCGATGCTGATCCTGCGCGGCATGCTGACGCTTGCCGCCTGGTGCATGTTCTACCCGGCCGGCACGTCGCTGCAGCTCGCCGAGATGACGACGCTCTACTATGTCGCGCCGGTCATCACGGTCATCCTCGCGGTGGTGTTCCTCAAGGAGCGGCTGACCCTGGCGCGGGTGGGCGCCTCGGCCATCGGCTTTTTCGGTGTGGTGGTGGCGATGAACCCGGCCGGCATCACCATCGGCGTTCCGGCGCTGATGGCGCTGGGCGCGGCGTTCCTGTGGTCGGTGGCGATGATCGTCATGCGCACCGTGTCGAAGACCGAAAGCTCTCTGGTGCTCGTCTTCTCGATGAACCTGTTCTACGTCGTGGTGCTCGCGGGCTTCGCAGTGCCGTTCTGGGTGCCGATGGATGCCCGCGAGATCGCCTTCGTCGTGCTCACCGCCCTCCTCGGTCTCGCCGCGCAGTACGCTCTGATCGACGCGGCACGGCTCGTTCCCGCCAGCGTGCTGGGCACGGTGGAATACTCGGCCCTGTGCTGGAGCTTCATCTTCGGCTTTCTGCTCTATGCCGAGCAGCCCGCGCCGGTGGTCTATGTGGGAGCGGCGCTGGTGGTGGCGGCAGGGCTGATTCTCGCCTTCAACGAACGCCGCCGCCGCGTGACGCCGGCCGACCCGGCCTGATTCTCAAGGCATGCGCCAGCCGTTGAACAGCGGTGCAGTCCCGGGCTTCGGGTTGGAGACAAGGTACGCCGGCACGGTGGACACACGATCGGTGCCGTTCGGCCGGGGCACGCTGTCTGTTCGATGCGATTGAGGTCTGACTCACAGCCGGATATGTCCAACCATGGCCCGCCTTGGGAGTACTCTGAGCATATGCCACAAGCGTGTGATCTGAACACATGACGGCTGCTGAAGCGCCAACTCGGCTAACCCTTTTCGAGAAGCTACTGATCGCCGCTGCGGTTTATTTCGTCGGGTTGAAGCTCCTGTTTGCCTTTGGCGCTCCGCCTCTATCCGACGAGGCGTACTACTGGATGTGGGGTCGTCACATCGAGTTGTCCTATTACGACCATCCGCCGCTGCAGGCCTGGGTGCAGGGGCTATCGCACCTGGTCCTTGGTACCAACCTGCTCGCCCTGCGCGCCCCGACTTTCGTTGCCGCGGCGGTTGTCCTTTGGCTCTTCTACCTAACGTCACGATGCATAGCTGGGAGTGGCTGGCGTCCAGTATTCCTGACTAGTACGGTGGTTTACCTCGCGTCGCCCCTGTTCGGCCTACTGGGGACCGTCGCGATCCACGACTACCTGCTCGTCGTTCTGGTTATGAGTTCGGGCTATTTCTTCATCCGCTATTTCTCCGCGATTGAAGGCGGTCAGCGCACTCGACCAAGCACGATATTCATTGCGGCGATGTTATTGGGGATGGCCGGAATAACCAAGTATACTGCAGTCTTCCTGGCACTCGCCGTAGCAGCCACGGTCATCGTCCGGCCCAAGCTCAGACCGCTGCTTCTTCGTTGGGAACTCTACGGCGCAGCGCTCATAACGCTAGGGTTCCAGCTTCCCGTGTTGATCTGGAATGCTCAAGCCGGCTTTGCTTCGATACTCTACCAAGGCTCGAAGATCAACGAGGCCGGCCGACTGACCGGCCTTGATCTTGAAGGAATGGCTACCTTCCTAGTCCAGACAGCTCTGCTGGTTTCTCCGTTTATCGTCGCCCCTGTCGTTGCAAGGCTGCTCTGGAGCCGTGAGACGACGGATTTCACTCGCGTTGGCAAGACTCTGGCGATCTCACTGTTCGCCCTTCCAACGCTTACATTTCTATATGTCTCCAACTTCGCTTACGTATTGTGGTGGTGGAACATCATCGCATTCGTCTTGGTCATGCCGTTTGCTGGCCGGTACATTGGTCGCGTCGCGTTACTGATGCACGTCGCTTGGGGCGCCTTGATCAATACGTTCCTGACTTTCAGCCTTGCGATCATGCCGCTCGGAACAGTGCTGCGGTTCGAGACGGATCTGAACTATGGTCACGAAGAATTGGCGGCTGTGGTCCGAGAGGCACAGATCGAAAGTGGCGCCAGGATGATCGTCGCAAATCGGTATCAAACGGCAAGCCAGCTCGCATTTGCGCTTGATGACGCTCAGGTTGTCGCCATCGCGCCGACCCGTGACGCCTTCGACGATTGGTTCGATCCAGCCAAGCACGCAGGAGACGATGCCATCGTCCTGGTGGTGCGATGGGACGACACCGAGTATTGGAAACAGTATTTCGGATCGTTTCAGCTCTTGCGCGAGATCACGATCCAGCGGTTCGACAAGAAACTAGCAACCTACGAGCTGTGGTTGGCGAGAGATTATTCGCCAACCTCCTGAGCATCGAGTCGCCGATAAGGCCCTGGTAGGGTGCCCGAGCAGCGCGTCAGAACGCGCCGTGGCAGTGCTTGAACTTCTTGCCTGAGCCGCAGGGGCAGGGGGCGTTGCGGGAGACGCCGACCAGCAGCTTGGGGTCGATCAGCTTCAGCGCCGGGTCGGCCTCGATCACGTCGCCCTCGGCGGCGCCCATCGCGGCGAGGGCGGACAGCCCGGAGGCGGGGCCGAGCGTGCGCGGCATCGTGCCGGTGAAGCCGGTCGCCGCGTCGTTCTCGCCCGAGGTCGGATCGATGTGGATTTCGCTGAGGCCGTTCAGGATCGGCGGCGGCTCCGGCTGGCGCATCTGGATCTCGACATGGCTCAGCTGTGACGTCACCACCTCGCGCAGCTGGGCGAGCAGCTGCTCGAACAGCTCGAACGCCTCGCGCTTGTATTCGGTCAGCGGATCGCGCTGGGCGAGCCCACGCCAGCCGATCACCTTGCTCAGTTGGTCGAGCGTCACCAGGTGCTCGCGCCACAGGCTGTCGATGGACTGCAGCAGCACCGACTTCTCGACCTGCCGCATGATTTCCGGGGTGAAGCGCGCCACCTTGGCTGCCACGAACTCGTCGGCGGCGGCCGCGAGACGTTCGCGCACCACTTCGGCGTCGATGCCTTCCTCGGCTGCCCACTCCTTGATCGGCGGGTTGATGTTGAGGACGGTGCGCGTCTGCTCGATGAGATGGTCCACATCCCACTGCTCGGCATAGGAGCGTTCCGGGATCGCCTTGGCCACGATGTTGTCGACGGCCTCGTGACGCATGTTCGCCGTGGTCTCCGACACGTCCTCTGAGTCCATCAGTTCGAGGCGCTCGGCGAAGATCACCTTGCGCTGGTCGTTCATCACGTCGTCGTATTTCAGGATGTTCTTGCGGATGTCGAAGTTGCGGGCTTCGACGCGCGCCTGGGCCCGCTCGATGGCCTTGGTCACCCATGGATGGGTGATCGACTCTCCCTGCTCGAGGCCGAGCTTGCCGAGCATCGAGTCCATCGATTCGACCGGGAAGATGCGCATCAGGTCGTCCTGCAGCGACAGGAAGAACTTCGAATGGCCGGGGTCGCCCTGGCGGCCGGCGCGACCGCGCAGCTGGTTGTCGATGCGGCGGCTCTCGTGCCGCTCGGTACCGATGATGTAGAGGCCGCCGGCGGCCAGCACGCGCTGCTTGTCCTCGGCGATCTGGGCCTTGATCTGCGCGATACGCGTCTCGCGCTCGGCAGGGTCGGTGACCTCCTTGAGCTCGCGCTCGATGCGCATCTCGAGGTTGCCGCCCAGCTGGATATCGGTACCGCGGCCGGCCATGTTGGTGGCGATGGTCACCGCCCCGGTGACGCCGGCATCGGCGATGATGTGGGCTTCCTGCTCGTGGTAGCGGGCGTTCAGCACCTGCAGGTTGTCGACGCCCTTCTTGCGCAGCAGTTCGGCCAGCATCTCGGACTTCTCGATCGAAGTGGTACCCACCAGCACCGGCTGGCCGCGCTTGCGGCAATCGGCGATCAGCTCGGCGATCTCCTCGAACTTCTCGGCCGTGGTGCGGAAGATGGCGTCATCCTCGTCGACACGCTTGATCGATACGTTGGTCGGGATGGTGACGACGTTGAGCCCGTAGATGTCGCCGAATTCCTCGGCTTCCGTCGCTGCCGTGCCGGTCATGCCGGCCAGCTTCTTGTAGAGGCGGAAATAGTTCTGGAAGGTGATCGAGGCCAGCGTCTGGTTCTCGGGCTGGATCTTGACGTGTTCCTTGGCTTCCAGCGCCTGGTGCAGGCCTTCCGAATAGCGGCGGCCCGGCATCATGCGGCCGGTGAACTCGTCGATGATCACCACTTCGTCGTTGCGGACGATGTAGTCCTTGTCGCGCTGGAACATTTTGTGCGCGCGCAGGGCCGAGTTGAGATGGTGCACCATCGAGACGTTCTCGACGTCGTAGAGGTTGCCGCCCCTGAGCTGGCCCTGTGCTTCCAGTGCCGCCTCCAGCCTCTCGATCCCCGTGTCGGTGAAGGTGGCGGAGCGCTGCTTGAGGTCGATCTCGAAGTCGCCTTCGTCGAGCGTCGGGATCAGTGCGTCTGCGAGCTCGTAGAGTGCCGAGCGATCGGCGGATGGACCGGAGATGATCAGCGGCGTGCGCGCCTCGTCGATGAGGATCGAGTCCACTTCGTCGACGATGCAGTAGTGGTGGCCGCGCTGCACCATCTGCTCGCGGCTGTATTTCATGTTGTCGCGCAGGTAGTCGAAGCCGAACTCGTTGTTGGTGCCGTAGGTGATGTCGGCATCGTAGGCGGCCTTGCGCTGGGCGTCGTCGAGGCCGTGCACGATGATGCCGATGGACATGCCGAGGAAATTGTAGAGCCGGCCCATCCACTCGGCGTCGCGGCGAGCGAGGTAGTCGTTCACCGTCACGAGGTGGACGCCCTTGCCTTCGAGCGCGTTGAGATAGACGGCGAGGGTCGCGACAAGCGTCTTGCCTTCACCAGTGCGCATTTCGGAGATCGAGCGGTTGTTGAGGACCATGCCGCCGATCAGCTGCACGTCGAAGTGGCGCATGCCGAGCGCGCGCTTGGACCCTTCGCGCACCGTGGCGAACGCGGGGACGAGGATGTCCTCGAGCGTCCGGCCCTGGGCCAGCTGGTCCCGGAACTCCTGCGTCTTGGCGCGCAACTGCTCGTCGGTCAGCTTCGCATACTCGGGTTCCAGCGCATTGATCGCCTGTACCCGTGGAAGGTACTTCTTGACCTGCCGGTCGTTGGACGAACCGAAGATCGCCTTGGCGATTGCAGCCAGTACCATGGGAATTTCCTTTGATTGCGGGGCCGGAGGGCGCTCGAAGCGCCGGCTTGCCGGCAGGGCGGCGGGGTCCTTACCCGTCAACACTCTTTGAAGTGGTTGGACATGTAAGAGCGGGTGTTTTGCTTGTCAACGGAATGGAAATGCGCCACACCTCCCGGCCGTTGCGCCAGCCGGGGGCCTTGCGCCATCCCGAGGAGATCTCACCAATGACAATCAAGACCCCCAAGGGGTTCCGCTCCACCCTCAGGACCCTTGCGGGTGGCCTGCTGGTCACCACCGCCGTGGCGCTTTCGTCCGCCGCTCTCGCGCAGGACGCCACCACGCCTCCGGCCGAGGCCCCCGCTGAGGCGGCTCCGGCAGCCCCTGAGGCGCCGGCCCAGCCGTCGGCCGATACCGTCCTCGCAACCGTCGGCGGCAAGCCGATCACCGAGGGCGACCTCGGCCTCGCGGCCGAGGATATCGGCCAGCAGCTGCAGCAGGTGCCGCCGGACCAGCAGCGCGCCTTCCTCCTGTCCGTGCTGATTGACATGAAAGTGATGGCCGAGGCGGCCCGCGAGAACGCCCTCGACCAGACGGAAGAATACAAGGCGCGAGCCGAATTCCTGCAGGACAAGGCCCTGCGCCGCATCTTCTTCGCCGAGAAGATCGCCACCGCCGTGACGCCGGAATCGGTGAAGGCCGTCTACGACGAGTATGTCGCCCAGTTCACCCCGGCCGAGGAAATCCACGCCCGCCACATCCTCGTCGCCACCGAGGACGAGGCCAAGGCCGTGAAGGCCGCGCTCGACGGCGGCAAGCCGTTCGAGGTCGAGGCGATGGAAAAGACCATCGATCCCTCGGGCAAGACCACCGGCGGCGACCTCGGCTTCTTCGGCAAGGGCCAGATGGTGCCCGAGTTCGAGACGGCGGCCTTCGCACTCGAAGTCGGCCAGGTGTCCGAGCCGGTGCAGAGTCAGTTCGGCTGGCACATCATCAAGCTCGACGAAAAGCGCGAAACCGCGCCGCAGTCGTTCGAGGAGATGCAGGGCCAGCTCGGCCAGACCGCGATCTACGACGCCTACGACGCCGCGGTGTCCGAGTACCGGGCCAAGTACGCGGTGGAAATTCCCGACGCTGCCCTCGCCGCGCAGGTGCAGGCGCAGTCCGACGGGCAGTAAGCGGTCCGACAGCGATCTCGAAGGGCGCCCGCGCGGCGCCCTTTTTCGTTTCCCGCCGGGCCAATCTCGGCTTGCGCGGGGCGGTCGCTTGGGGCAAACGGGTGGACCAAAAGCAGGCCAGTGAGGACGCACATCATGGCTCACCCCGTTTCCCCGCTCGCTCCGAAAGAGTACCCGGAGCTGCCGCAGATCGCGGGTATCCGCTTCGCTACCGCCGAAGCGGGTATCAAGTACAAGAACCGCACCGACGTGTTGCTCGTCGAAATGGACGAGGGCACGGTGGTGGCGGGGGTGTTGACCCGTTCCAAGTGCCCCTCGGCCGCCGTCGACTGGTGCCGTGACAACCTGCCGGGCGGCAAGGCACGGGCGTTGCTGGTCAACTCCGGCAATGCCAACGCCTTCACCGGCAAGAAAGGCAAGGCCGCCGTCGCGCTCTCGGCCGACATCGTCGGCAATGCGCTGGGCGTTCCTCACGGTGAAATCTTCCTCGCCTCGACCGGCGTCATCGGCGAGCCGCTCCCGGCGGAGAAGTTCGCCGGCGTCACCGACGACCTCAAGGCCCGCCTCGCGCCCGGGCCGTGGATGGACGCCGCCAAGGCGATCATGACCACCGACACCTTCGCCAAGGTGGCGACCGCCACCGTCGAGTTCGACGGCGTGCCGGTCTCGATCTCCGGTATCGCCAAGGGCTCGGGCATGATCGCGCCGGACATGGCGACGATGCTCAGCTTCGTGTTCACCGATGCGCCGGTTTCGGCGGCGGTGCTGAAGGGGCTGCTGCAACCCGCCATCGATGCGAGCTTCAACGCCGTCACCGTCGACAGCGATACCTCGACCTCCGACACCTGCCTCGTCTTCGCCACCCAGAAGGCTGCGATCGATCCTATCGACTCGGCCGACGATCCGCGCGCCGCGATCTTCGGCGCGGCGCTGGCCGATGTGCTGCACGAACTGGCCATCCACGTCGTCCGCGACGGCGAGGGCGCGACCAAGATGGTGACCGTCACCGTCGAGGGCGCCGAGAGCGATCGGAGCGCCTTCCGCATCGCCCAGTCGATCGCCAACTCGCCGCTGGTCAAGACGGCCATCGCCGGAGAGGACGCCAACTGGGGCCGCATCGTGATGGCCGTGGGCAAGGCCGGCGAGCCAGCCGACCGCGACCGTCTGTCGATCAGCTTCGGCGACATCCGCGTCGCCACCGAGGGTGAGCGCGACCCGAACTACAACGAGGCAGAGACCTCGGCCTACATGAAGAGCGAGGACATCGAGATCACCGTCGGCATCGGACTCGGGCAGGGTTCGGCGACGGTCTATACCTGCGACCTGACGCACGGCTACATCACCATCAACGGAGACTACCGGTCCTGATGGTTCCGCTGAGCGTCAGCCAGATCGAAGGGGCCACCCTCACCGCCTGGCCTGCCCTCAAGCAGGCCCATGACGGGCTGTGGCTGTGGCGCTACGCCCGCGGCTACACCAAGCGCGCCAACTCGATCCACTGCCTCGATCCCTCCGACGGCGCGTATGCCGAGTTGCGGCTGCAGCGGCTGGTGGAACTCAGCGAGGCGCACGGCATCGCGCCGGTGTTCCGGGTGACGCCGCTGACCCCGCCCGAGATCGTCGAGGTGCTCGAGGGCAGGCAGTGGGAGGAGTTCGAGCCCTCCATCGTCATGGCGATGGAAATGCCGGATGTCGATTTCCCGGTCGAGTACACCACCCGCTACTTCGATCCCAACGATCCCGAGTGGTACAAGGCGCAGGGCCACATGTCGGGCTACTCCACCGAAACCATCGAGGTGCTGGCCCAGATCATCGGGCAGATTGCCTGCGAGTGCCAGGGCGTGCTGGTCTATCACAAGGCTGGCTTGCCGGTCGCTGCGGTGCTGGCCTGCGTGGCGAGTGGCATGGGTATCTACCTCAACGTCGTCACTCATCCCTCCGCACGCGGCATGGGTTACGGACGGGCGGCGATGGGCGCAGCGATCAACTGGGTGCGCTCGCGTGGCGCACATCACTCGGCGCTGCAGGTGCTGGCCGACAACCTGCCGGCGCTCAACCTCTACGCTTCATTCGGCTTCGGAGAGGTCTACCCCTACAGCTATCGCCGCGCGCCGGACTGGGGTGGCTGATGAAGCTGATGCTGGTTGCCGCCGTAGCGCTGGTCGATGCCGACCGGCGCGTGCTCATCGCCCAGCGGCCGGAAGGCAAATCGCTGGCCGGGCTGTGGGAATTCCCGGGCGGCAAGCTGGAAGAGGGCGAGACTCCGGAAGTCGCCCTGATACGTGAATTGGAAGAAGAACTCGGTATTTCCACCAAGTCCGCGTGTCTTGCTCCAGTAAGCTTTGCGTCACACTCTTACGAAACCTTTCATCTTCTGATGCCACTTTACGTCTGCCGGAAATGGCAGGGCACGCCCGTGGCCCGCGAGCATGCTGCCCTGAAGTGGGTGCGTCCGCAGGCGCTGCGCGATTATCCGATGCCTCCGGCCGATGAACCGCTGGTCGCCGCCCTGTGCGATCTGCTCTAGAGGGACGGCCATGAAAGAACTGAGCACCGGGCTACGCCGCTTCGCGGCAGATCAATCCGGCGCTACCGCCATCGAATACGGTCTCATTGCGGCGCTGGTCGCGGTGGGCGCCATCATGGCGATGACAGCGTTCGGCGGCAGCCTCAGCAGCATGTTCAACACCGTTTCGACGCGGGCCGGTGACGCCCTGGCGAACACTGGCGACTAACGCTTCTTTTCAAGCACGTCCTTGAGGCTCACCGTGGCGCTGCCGCGGCGGGCCGGCTGCTGCTGGCTCTCGTGCGGGGCCCAGCCACTCATCCAGACCAGTTCCAGCGTCGCCCGCACCCGGCCGTCGTCGTCCATCGCGAGGGCACCATAGGCCTCGGTCGCGGTGGCGAGCAGACGGCGCGTGATGGGCCGGGCGGGCCGTTCCGCGAGCGGGTTCTGGGCGCCGAGCGCTTTCAGTTCGGCCATCAGCCGCAGCGGGTGGCCGTAGCGCACGATGTGGGTCTCGACATCGGTGACGGGCAGGGTGAAACCGGCGCGTTGCAGCAACCCGCCAGCATCGGCGAGCGGGATGAACGGGGCAACACGCGCGAACGCCCCGCCGGATACCTCAGCCTCCGCCGTCAACCAGGCCTCGCGCAACTCGTTGAGGCTCGCGCCGCCGATCGCCACGGCCATGAACAGGCCGTCCGGCCTCAGGTGTCGCCGGAGCCGGGCAAGAAACCCGACCACGTCGTTCACCACCGTTAGGTCGAAGACCGAGACGACGAGGTCATAGTCGGAGCGTGGCAGCGTCAGCGTCTCGGGGTCGACGAGCGTGGCACCCTCGGACCCGACGACGGTCGCCGCGCGCTCGAAGGTGAAGGCGCCGCTCGCCGAGCGGCCCATCACCGGCAGCTCGCGCGCATCGGGTGCCATGATCAGGGCAGCCTCGAAAGTCCGCGTCACCGTAATCAGTCGTGTCGCGAGGTCGTCCAGCGCCAGCCGGGTGACGAAGTCATCCACGTCGTGGCGCCGGGCGAAGTGGCGGGCGATCCGCTCACGATCGAAGACTTTCGGGGGCAGGGAGGACATGGTCAGGCTCGGCCTCAGCACGTAAGGTGCCGCTTATGGAGAGCCAGGATGAGCTTGTCAAAACCGTGCGTCCCGCCGAACTGCTGCAGCGCTTCGGCCGCGGCGTGCTCGACCTGCTCTATCCGCCCACCTGCCTCGATTGCCATGCGCCCATCGCCGCCGTCGATGCACTCTGCCCCGCTTGCTTCGGTCGGCTGCGACCGATCACGGCGCCCTACTGTCCGCGCCTCGGCATCCCGTTCCAGCACGATCTCGGCCCGGGCGCACTATCGGCGGAAGCCATCGCCGAACCACCGCCCTACGATCGCTCGCGCTCGGCGGTGCTCTACAATGCGGTGGCGCGGGCCGTCGTCTCGCGCCTCAAGTATGGCGACCGGCCAGAGCTTGCCGGCTTCTGCGCCCGGCTGATGCACCGGGCCGGCCACGAATTGTGGGGCGACGATGCCGTGCTGGTGCCGGTTCCGCTGAACCGCTGGCGGCAGTTCGGCCGCCGCTACAACCAGTCCACCGAACTGGCCCGGGCGCTCGGCCGGCTGACCGGAATTCCCGTCGAGCCTGGCCTCGTGGCGCGGCATCGCCACACCCGCCAGCAGGTAGGCCTCAGTCGGGAGGCGCGCCACCGCAACGTTGCCGGTGCCTTCCGCGCGCCCGCGGACCTCGCGACCCGGCTGCGCGGCCGTCGCATCGTTCTTGTCGACGACGTCATCACCACCGGCTCCACCATTGCGGCTGTCACCCGGGTGCTGCTGAAGGCCGGCGTGGACAAAGTCGACGTCATCAGCTTCGCCCGGGTTGTCGTCGGCCAGGAAACCACCACATAAAGGCCGAACCCGGCTCCATCAGGAACACCCGAAACGTCCATGAAAAAGGTCGAAATCTACACCACCGGCTGGTGCCCCTACTGCCACGCTGCCAAGTCGCTCCTCGCTGACAAGGGCGTGGCGTACGACGAAGTCGATGCCGACGATCCGGAGGTCCGTCGCCACATGGTGCAGCGCGCCCATGGCCGCCGCACCGTGCCGCAGATCTTCATTGGCGACACCCATGTGGGGGGCTATGACGATATGGCGGCGCTCGAGCGTCGCGGCCAGCTGGATCCACTCCTCGCGGACTGAACCGATATGCGCGTCGCTGCCCTGCAGATGAACTCGGGCACGAAGCCCGGCCCCAACCTCGACCAGCTCGAGGCGCTGGCCACCGATGCGGCCCGGCAGGGGGCGACCTACCTGCTGTCGCCCGAAGTCAGCGTCGTGTTCGCCGAGAACCGCGATGGCCTCCGCGCCGTCGCTGGTCCGTGGGAGGGCAACCCGGACATCGAGCGCGCAGCGGATATCGCCCGGAAGCTCGGGGTGTCGCTGCACCTCGGGTCGCTGGCCGTGGCGCTGCCCGATGGGCGCTTCACCAACCGCTCGGTGCTGTTCCGGCCCGATGGCGGCATCGCCGCCACCTACGACAAGATCCACCTCTTCGATGCCACGCTGCCAGGCCTCAGGAACTACCGCGAGAGCGAGACCTATGCGGGCGGGGAGAGTGCCGTGGTCACCGATGCCCCCGGTTTCCGCCTCGGCATGACCATCTGCTACGATGTGCGGTTCCCCAAGCTGCACCGCGCCCTGGCGGAGGCCGGCGCGCAGGTGATCTCGGTGCCCGCCGCGTTCACGGTTCCGACTGGCGAGGCGCATTGGGAAGTGCTGCTCAGGGCCCGCGCCATCGAAACGGGTTCCTTCGTCATCGCGGCGGCGCAGGCCGGCAGCCACGAGAACGGCCGATCCACCTGGGGCCACTCGATGGTCATCGACCCCTGGGGCAAGGTGCTCGCGGAGCTGGGTGGAGATGGCCCCGGCATCGCCATCGCCGACATCGACCTCGCGGCTGTGGACGAAGCCCGCGGCAAGGTCCCGGCGCTTGCCAACGCAAGGCCGTTTTCGCTATCGGTGGCCGAACCGGGCGGTACGGTCACCGCCCGCGAGGACGAAACCGCGTGATCACCTACTCTCTGTCCTGCGCCAATCAGCACAAGTTCGACTCCTGGTTCCGCTCGGCAGAAGCCTATGACGAGCAGCATGCCCGGGGCATCGTCACCTGTCCCGTCTGCGGCTCGGTGAAGGTTGAAAAGGCGCTGATGGCGCCGGCGGTCAACCGCATGAACTCGGACAAGATTTCGGTTTCGACCGGTCATCCGATGCAGTCGGAAATCCGCGAATTCCTTCGTGCCATGCGCAAGAAGGTAACGAGCGAGGCCGACTACGTGGGCGACAGGTTCGCCGAGGAAGCGCGCAAGATCCACTTCAAGGAAGCCGATCCGCGCGGCATCTACGGCGAAGCCACCCGCGACGAAGTCGCCGAGCTCCTCGACGACGGCGTCGATTTCCTGCCTCTTCCGCAGTTGCCCGAAGAGGCGAACTGAGGGGGTACGACCCTCAGTCCAGCTTGCTGAGATCCCGCACTGCGCCGCGTGCCGCGCTCGTGGCAAAGTGCGCGTAGGCCTTGAGGGCGGCCGAGACGTTGCGCTTGCGCGGCACGGCCGGCTTCCAGCCCAGCTTGTCCTGCTCGGCGCGACGCGCCTCCAGTTCGGCGGGCGAGATGCGGAGGCTGATCGTGCGGTTGGGGATGTCGATGTCGATCATGTCGCCGTCGCGCACCAGGCCGATCGCCCCACCTTCCGCCGCTTCGGGCGAGACGTGGCCGATCGACAGGCCCGAGGTGCCGCCCGAGAAGCGGCCGTCGGTCAGCAGCGCACAGGCCTTACCCAGTCCGCGCGACTTCAGGTAGCTCGTTGGGTAGAGCATCTCCTGCATGCCCGGGCCGCCGCGCGGACCTTCGTAGCGGATCACCACCACGTCGCCGGCCTTGATCTCGTTGCTGAGGATCGCCTTGACGCTGGCGTCCTGGCTCTCGAACACGCGGGCCGGGCCCGAGAACTGCAGGATCGACTCGTCGACGCCGGCCGTCTTCACGATGCAGCCGTCGAGCGCGATATTGCCGCTCAGCACGGCGAGGCCGCCGTCCTTGGAGAATGCCCGCTCCGGCGAACGGATGGCGCCTTCCGAGCGGTCGAGGTCGAGTTCGGCCCAGCGGTTGGACTGCGAAAACGCCTGCGTCGTGCGCACGCCGCCCGGCGCGGCCATGTAGAAGTTCCGCACGCCTTCGGAGTTGGTGCGCGAGATGTCCCAGCGGTCGATGGCATCGCCCATCGTCGCCGCGTGCACCGTCGGCTCCTTGCGGTTGATCAGGTTGGCGCGATCGAGCTGGCCGAGGATCGACATGATGCCGCCGGCGCGGTGCACGTCCTCGATATGGACGTCGTTCTTGGCGGGCGCGACCTTGCAGAGCACCGGCACCTTGCGGGAAAGCGCGTCGATGTCGTCCATGGTGAAATCGACGCCACCCTCATGGGCTGCGGCGAGGATGTGCAGCACCGTGTTGGTCGAGCCGCCCATGGCGATATCGAGCGCCATGGCGTTTTCGAAGGCGGCTTTCGTCGCGATCGAGCGCGGCAGCACCGAGGCATCGTCCTGCTCGTAGTAGCGGCGGGCGAGGTCGACGATCAGGTGGCCGGCCTCCTGGAACAGGCGCTTGCGGTCCGAGTGGGTGGCGAGCGTCGTGCCGTTGCCGGGGAGCGACAGCCCCAGCGCCTCGGTGAGGCAGTTCATCGAGTTGGCGGTGAACATGCCCGAGCACGAGCCGCAGGTCGGGCAGGCGTTCTCCTCGATCTTCTGCACTTCCTCGTCGGAATAGCTCTCGTCGGCGGCCATCACCATGGCGTCGACCAGGTCGAGCGCCTGCAGCTTGCCCTTTATCATGGCCTTGCCGGCTTCCATCGGGCCGCCCGACACGAAGATCACCGGGATGTTGATGCGCATCGCTGCGTTCAGCATGCCGGGGGTGATCTTGTCGCAGTTCGAGATGCAGACCATGGCGTCGGCGCAGTGGGCGTTACCATGTACTCGACGCTGTCGGCGATCAGGTCGCGGCTCGGCAGCGAGTAGAGCATGCCGTCGTGACCCATGGCGATGCCGTCATCCACCGCGATGGTGTTGAATTCCTTGGCCACGCCGCCCGCCGCCTCGATCTCGCGCGCCACCAGCTGGCCGAGGTCCTTGAGGTGCACGTGGCCGGGCACGAACTGGGTGAACGAGTTGACCACCGCGATGATCGGCTTCTCCCAGTCGCCATCCTTCATGCCGGTGGCGCGCCACAGGCCGCGGGCGCCGGCCATGTTGCGGCCGTGGGTAGTGGTTCTGGAGCGATAAGTGGGCATGGCATCCTCGCAAGCTGACCGGTTGACCGGCGTTTTCTCCTACATAGCGCAGATCGGTACGCAGCGGGAGGGCGAAACCGTACCCATCGGTACGGTCCGATTTCACGAGCCCGGCATCGCTAAACGGCGCGTTCAGCTTCAATTCAAGCGCCGGGCGCAACTCTCCCCCCGACGGCGCCCAGTCCCGAGTACCAGCGCCGAGGAGGAAACGAAGATGCACCATGCGCAACTCACCCCGGCCGAAACCACCAGCGGCGGCGCCATCCGCGCCATGCTCAGTGACGAAGCCGCGCACCTGATGGCGCGGTCCAGCGCCGTCGATGCCAAGCTCGTCGTCGCACTCGACGCCCAATATGGCGAGCACGGCTGGTTCATGTACTGGGACGAAGACCTGGCGGGCCGCCCCATCGCCGGCACCATCACGCTCTGCTTCGGCGGCGAGACGCTGGTCGTCGGCTGACGCGCTACCTGGCCGGCTTTTCCGCCAGCACCATGTAGTTGACGCCGGTGTCGCGGCTCTGCCGCCATTCGTCGGCAAGCGGGTGAAAGCTGACGCCGACCTTCTCCACCACCTTGAGGCCGTTGCGCTTCACCAGCGTGCCGATCTCGTCCGGGGTGAGGAATTTCGAGTAGTCGTGCGTGCCCCTGGGCAGCCGGCCGAGCACGTATTCGGCGCCGACAATGGCGAGCGCGAAGGCGCGCGGCGTGCGATTGATCGAGGCGGTGAACAGCAGCCCGCCCGGCGCCACCAGGTCGGCGCAGCTCTTCATGTAGAGCGGCACGTTGTCGACATGTTCCACCACTTCCATGTTGAGTACGATGTCGAAGCGCTCGCCGCCCGCGGCCACGCTCTCGGCTGTCACCGCCCGATAGTCGATCGCAAGCCCCGACTGCTCGGCATGCAGTTTCGCGATCGCGATATTCTTCTCGCCCGCATCGATGCCGGTGACCGAGGCGCCCAGCCGCGTCAGCGGTTCGCTCAGCAACCCGCCGCCGCAGCCGATATCGAGCACGCGCAGCCCCTCGAGCGGCCGCCGCACACTCGCATTCTTGCCGAAATGGCGGATGGCATTGTCGCGCACATAGGCCAGCCGCACCGGGTTGAACTTGTGCAGCGGCTTGAACTTGCCCTTGGGGTCCCACCATTCGTCCGCCATGGCCGCGAACTTGGCGATCTCGTCGGTATTGATGGTGGTATCGGTCATAGAGGGGTTATCGGCCTTGCACCCGGGCGGGGCAAGAGGATGCAGCGTCGCGGATGGCCGCCCACATTCAACTCTGTGGCGCGTCGCATCCGCCTGCATCGCATGCTACCCAAGCTCGCCGGCACTTGGAGGGGACACCGCGCATGACTGCTATGACCACGCTCGACATTGTCGGTGACAAGCGCATCGAGGGGCCATTCTCGGCGGACTGGGAGTCGCTGAAGGCCGGTTACCGCGTTCCGGACTGGTATCGCGACGCCAAGTTCGGGCTCTGGGCGCATTGGGGCCCGCAATGCGTGCCCGAGGCCGGCGACTGGTATGCACGGCACATGTACATCCAGGGCTCGCCGCAATACGAGCATCACCTGCGCGACTACGGCCATCCGGCGGATACCGGCTTCATCGAGATCCAGCGCCGCTGGACCGCAGAAAATTGGGACCCGGACGACCTGCTGTCGCTCTACAAGGCGGCCGGTGCCCGATATTTCGTGGCCATGGCCAACCACCACGACAATTTCGATGCGTGGGATTCGCGCTGGCACGACTGGAACAGCGTCCGGCTCGGGCCGAAGCGCGACATCATCGGCACCTGGGCGGAGCGGGCGCGCCACCACGGGTTGCGCTTCGGCGTCAGCAACCACGCCGCGCATGCCTGGCACTGGTTCCAGACCGCCTACGGCTACGACGCCGAAGGTCCACGCGCTGGCGAGCGCTACGATGCGTATCGCCTCGGCCGTCGCGACGGGCAGGGCACATGGTGGGAGGGCCTCGACCCGCAGGAGCTCTACGCCGGTGCGGTGATGCCGATGCCCGCAGGCCTGGCGGACGCGAAGGCCGCTGCCGACTGGCACGATGCGCATGACCGGGTGTGGAACGAGGTCCCGCCGCTCGCCAATCCGATCTTCGTGCGCAACTGGTATCGCCGCTGCCGCGATCTCATCGACAGCTACGATCCCGATCTCGTCTATTTCGACAATTTCGACCTGCCGCTCGGCCAGGCCGGGCTCGATATCGCCGCGCATTACTACAACCGGTCCATCGCCACGCGCGGTGCGCTCGACGTCGTGCTCAACACCAAGGAACTGCCCGAGCACCGGCAGGGGGCGCTGGTCGAGGATGTCGAGCGCGGCTTCCGCGCCAGCATCGTTCCGGAGGTCTGGCAGACCGACACCTGCATCGGCGAGTGGCACTACAAGCGCCAGATATTCGACCGAAAGGCCTACATGAGCGCCGACAAGGTCGTGCACCGGCTCTGCGACGTGGTGGCCAAGAACGGCAACCTGCTGCTCAGCATTCCGATGCGCGGCGACGGCACGATCGACAGCGAGGAACGGGCGATCGTCACCGCGGTGGGCGCATGGATGCAGCGCTTCGGCGCGGCCATCCACGAGACCCGGCCGTGGCGCATTTTCGGCGAAGGCCCGACCGAGGTGAAGTCCGGGCAATTCGGCGAGGCATCGGCCTCCCCGTTCACCGGCGAGGATATCCGCTTCACCACCCGTCCGGATGCCCTTTTCGCAACGACGCTCGGCCTGGCATCGTCGACGCTCACCATTGCGTCTCTGCGCGCAGGCGGGCAACTGGTGAGCGGCGAAGTAGGCCGCGTCGAGGTCGTGGGAGACAGCACCCCGTTGGCGTTCCGACGCGACCAGGCGGGCCTGCATGTCGAGGTGCCAGAAGCGGCGCGCGATGCGATCGGCACCGCGCTGCGGATCGTCGGCTCCGGCCTCGTCGGAGAGGATTGATCTCGGCCAAAGGCAGGGCGGCAGGGGAGAGTTGATAACCCCGCGTGTTTGTGGCAAATCCCCGCGCAATTCTTGAGCGTACCCGCCGGTTCTGGCGGACAATGCGGGGTAGGGGCCTTGGGCCGTATCGTAGTGAAGTTCGGTGGCACGTCCGTCGCCCCCGTCGAGCGCATCCGGCAGGCGGCGCGCCATGTGAAGCGCGAGGTCGAGGCCGGCAATGAAGTTGCCGTCGTCGTTTCGGCGATGAGCGGCAAGACCAACGAGCTGGTCGGCTGGGTCAACGAAGGCTCGAAGCTGTATGACGCGCGCGAATACGACGCCGTCGTCGCCTCGGGCGAACAGGTGACCGCCGGCCTGATGGCCATCGTGCTTTCCGAAATGGGCATCCCGTCGCGTTCCTTCCAGGGCTGGCAGGTGCCGATCAAGACCGACGACGCCCATGGCGCCGCCCGCATCGTGGAAATCGACCCCACCGAGCTCAACAAGCGCTTCGCCGAAGGCATGGTGCCGGTCATCACCGGCTTCCAGGGCGTGGCGCCGTCGGGTCGCATCACGACGCTCGGCCGGGGCGGCTCGGATACCTCGGCCGTGGCCGTGGCCGCCGCCGTCGGCGCCGATCGCTGCGACATCTACACCGATGTCGATGGAGTCTACACCACCGACCCGCGCATCGTGCCCAAGGCGCAACGGCTCTCCAAGATCTCCTTCGAGGAGATGCTGGAAATGGCCTCGCTCGGCGCCAAGGTGCTGATGATCCGCTCGGTCGAGATGGCGATGGCGCACAAGGTGCGCCTCACTGTCCGTTCCACTTTCGATGACCCGGATGCGCCGCAGATTGCGCCCGATGGTACCCCCGGCGTTCCCGGCACGCTCGTTTGCGATGAGGATGAGATCATGGAAAAGCAGATCGTTTCGGGCGTCACGCTAGCGCGTGCCGAATCCAAGATCACGCTGCGCGACGTCAAGGATCGGCCGGGCGTCGCCGCCGCCATCTTCGGCTCGCTTGCCGACGAGTCGATCGTGGTCGACATGATCGTCCAGAACATCTCTGAGGATGGCGCCACCACCGACATCACCTTCACCGTGCCCGATGCCGAGCACGACAAGGCGATCAAGGCCCTCGAGGCCGCCAGCAAGGCCGGCAAGTTCGAATACCGCACGCTCAATACCGCCAAAGGCGGCGCCAAGGTCTCAGTGGTGGGCGTCGGCATGCGCAACCATGCGGGCGTCGCGGCTTCGATGTTCAAGGCGCTGGCCGACAAGTCGATCAACATCCAGCTGATCACCACGTCGGAAATCAAGACTTCGGTGCTCATCGACGACGAGTATGCCGAGCTTGCGGTTCGCGCCCTCCATACGTATTACGGACTGGATAAACAGGACGCCTGAGGCCTTCCGTTCGTTCGGCGGCGCCCGGGCCGGAGGGCGGCGTGGGGCTGCCGGGCGGGAAAGATGGCCACAGCGATCAGCGGGCCGCGCGTGCTTCTGAAGCAGTTGCGCGAAACCATGGCGGAGCCGCTGGCGTCGCAGGCCCGGCTCGACAAGATCGTCGGGCTGATCGCCCAGAACATGCATGCAGATGTATGCTCGTTCTACGTCCTGCGTGACGACAACGCGCTCGAGCTGTTCGCCAACCAGGGCTTCAAGCCCGAAGCGGTGCACAACACCACGCTGCGGCTTGGCGAAGGGCTGGTCGGCCTCATCGCCAAGCAGGCCGAGCCGCTGAGCCTCGACAACGCTTCCAGCCATCCCGGCTACGCCTACCGTCCCGAAACCGGTGAAGAGTCCTTCCTCGCCTTCCTCGGCGTGCCGGTGCTGCGCGCCGGGCAGACACTCGGCGTGCTCGTGGTGCAGAATCGCGATGCCCACGCCTACGGTGAAGACGAGATCGAGGCCATGCTCACCACGGCGACCCTACTCGCCGAGATGATGTCGACCGCCGACTTCGACGCGCTGATCAAGCCGGGGCAGGAGGTAGACCTGCGCCGGCCGCGCAGCTTCGAGGGCACCGGCTTCACCGACGGCGTGGCGCTCGGCAAGGTGGTGCTGCACGATCCGCGCGTGGTGGTCACCAATTTCGTGGCCGAGGATACCGATGTCGAGTTGAGCCGGCTCGGCGAGGCGCTCGACAAGATGCGCATCTCGATCGACGACATGCTCAGCCACGGTGACATGCAGAGTTTCTCCGACCATCGCGAGATTCTCGAAAGCTACCGCATGTTCGCGCATGATCGCGGCTGGGCCGACCGCCTGACCGAGGCGATCAACAACGGCCTCACCGCCGAAGCGGCGGTCGAACGAGTACAGAACGACACCCGCGCTCGCATGATGCGGCAGACCGACCCCTATATCCGCGACCGCCTGCATGACCTCGACGACCTGGCGAACCGCCTCCTGCGCGTTCTCACCGGTGACGGCAACGCCATGGGCAAGAAGGAGCTGCCGGAGAACGCCATCCTCGTCGCCCGCAATATGGGGCCGGCCGAGCTGCTCGAATACGACCGCACCCGGCTCCGCGCCGTGGTGCTCGAAGAGGGCGCGGCGATCTCGCATGTCGCCATCGTCGCCAAGTCGCTCGGCCTCGTCGCGGTAGGGCAGGCCGAAAACATCGTGTCGCTGTGCGAAGCAGGCGACGACATCATCGTCGATGCACCGGCCGGGACGGTTTACCTGCGCCCGACCCCTGACATGATCCAGGTCTATGTCGACAAGGTGCGGCTCGGGGCTAAGCGGCGGGCGCACTACCTGACGCTGAAGGACAAGCCGGCGGTCACCCGCGACGGGATAGCGATCACGCTGCTCCACAATTCCGGCCTCGTCGCCGACCTGCCCATGCTGCAGGATACAGGCGCGGCCGGCGTCGGGCTCTTCCGCACCGAACTGCAGTTCATCATCGCCTCGCGCATGCCGCGGCTGCGCGAGCAGGTCGAGCTCTATACCGAAGCCATCCGGCTGACCGAGGGCAAGCCGATCGTTTTCCGTCTGCTCGATGTCGGCGGCGACAAGGTGATTCCGTACCTGCGCTCCGAGGCCGAGGAGAACCCGGCCATGGGCTTCCGCTCGATCCGCCTGGCGCTCGACCGCAAGGGCCTGCTGCGAATCCAGATTCGCGCGCTGCTGCAGGCGGCGAATGGCGGGCCGATGAAGATCCTCGTCCCCATGGTCACCGATACCTGGGAGTTCCGGCAGACCCGTATCGAGGTCGATCGCGAGGTCGAGCGCCTGAAGCGCGAGGGGCGGCCGGTGCCGTCGAAGCTCGAGCTGGGCGCGATGATCGAGGTGCCCTCGCTGCTGTTCGAACTCGACCAGGTGCTGCCCGAGGCCGACTTCGTCTCGATCGGCTCGAACGACCTCGTCATGTTCCTCACCGCCGCCGATCGCGGCAATCCGCGCGTCGCCAAGTCCTACGACCCGATCGCATTGCCGCGCATGCGGGCGCTGAAGCACATCGTCGACATGGCGAGGAAGTACGACGTGCCGCTCACCATGTGTGGCGAGCTCGCCGGCCGCACCGTCGAAGCGCTGGCCCTGATGTCGATCGGCATGACCAAGCTGTCCATGTCGCCGCCATCGATCGGCCCGATCAAGGAAATGATCCTCGGGCTCGAGCTGAAGCCTTTGCAGGAAGCGATGACCGCCGCGCTGGCCGAAGGGGCGAAGGGACCACCGATCCGCGAGATGCTTATGGGCTGGGCAGAACGGCAAGGGCTCGCTATCTAGTCCGCCATGCCGTCACTGCCCCAAGACAAGCTCGATACCATGACCAGGCGCTTCGATTCCATCGAGGCGGCGCTTGCGTCAGGCCCCTCGGCCGAGCAGTTCGTCAAGCTCTCCAAGGAATATGCCGAGCTCGAGCCTATCGTCCGCCCCATTCAGGCCTACCAGAAGATGGTGCAGAACCTCGCCGATGCCGAGGACCTGCTGAAGTCCGGCGACAGGGAGATGGCCGAGATGGCCGAGACCGAGATCGCCGAGCTCAAGCCGCGCATCGAACAGGCGGTGCAGGAGATTCGCATCCTGCTGCTCCCCAAGGACGCCGCTGACGAAAAGAGCGTCATCCTCGAAGTCCGTGGCGGTACCGGCGGCGACGAAGCGGCGCTGTTTGCCGGCGACCTGCTGCGCATGTACCAGCGCTATGCCGATCTCAATGGCTGGAAGTTCCAGCTGATGGAGGAAAGCCCGGGCGAAGTCGGCGGCTACAAGGAAGTCACCGCCAACATTTCGGGCAAGGGCGTCTATGCCAAGCTGAAGTTCGAGTCCGGCGTGCATCGGGTGCAGCGCGTGCCGGCGACCGAGGCGCAGGGCCGCATCCATACCTCAGCCGCCACTGTCGCCGTGCTGCCCGAGGTCGAGGATATCGAGATCGACATCAGGCCCGAGGATATCCGCATAGACACGATGCGGTCGTCCGGCGCCGGCGGCCAGCACGTCAACACCACCGATTCGGCGGTGCGCATCACCCACATCCCGACGGGCATCGTCGTGACTGCTTCGCAGAAGTCGCAGCACCAGAACCGCGCCACCGCCATGAAGGTGTTGCAGGCGCGGCTCTATGAGGAGCAGCGCAATGCCCGCGACACGGCCCGCGCCGATTCCCGCAAGGAGCAGGTGGGGTCGGGCGACCGCTCCGAGCGCATCCGAACCTACAATTTTCCGCAGGGCCGGGTCACCGACCACCGCATCAACCTGACGCTCTACAAGCTCGACAAGGTCATCGCGGGGGATGCGTTGGGCGAATTGATCGATGCGTTGATCACCGAGAACCAGGCGGCCCAGCTCGCCGCGATGGAGGGCATTTCCTGACACTGACCGTGGGGGAAGCATGGCGGGGAGTCCGCGACCTGTTCCGTCGCGCCGGCATCGACACGGCGGAACTGGATGCCCGTATCTTTGCCGAAGTGGCCTTCGGCATGGACCGGCTGACTCTCGTCAACCGCGAGCGCGATCCAACTGCCCCGCCGCAGCTCAAGGCCCTCGAAAGGCTGGCGCAACGCCGCCTCGAGGGTGAGCCAGTGGCCCGCATCATCGGCGAGCGCGGCTTCTGGGGTCTCGCCTTCAAGCTCAACGACGCCACCCTCGTGCCGCGCCCGGAAACCGAGATGCTGGTGCAGCGCGGCCTCGAAATCGTCGGGCCGCTCGACCATCCGAAAATCCTTGACCTGGGTACAGGCACCGGCTGCATCCCCATCGCGCTCCTCACCGAGGTGTCCGACATGACTGCCGTCGCCGTCGACCTGTCCAAGGAAGCACTCGACATGGCCCGCTTCAACGCCGGGCGCCACATGGTCTTCGATCGCTTCGAAGCCCGGCAGGGCTCGTGGTTCGATCCGATCGCGCCGGGCGAGCGCTTCGACCTCATCGTCTCCAACCCGCCTTATATCGAGAGCGCCGCCATCGCGACGCTGATGGTCGAGGTGCGCGACCACGATCCGCGCCTTGCGCTCGATGGCGGGCCGGATGGCCTCCGGCCCTATCGCGCCATCGCGCGGGATGCCGCCGCGCACCTGACGCCCGAGGGTGTCGTACTGCTCGAAATCGGCACGGGGCAGGGCGCCGATGTCACCGACATCTTCGCCGAGGCGGGCTTCAAGCGGATTTCGGTCGAGCGTGATCTCGCGGGCCATGAGCGCATGGTGGTGGCTGGAATCCAGCCTGCCTCTTGAGCATCCGACAGAGCGTCCCATATTTTGTGCTTGGAATACCGGGGCGAACCATATAGGTTCCGCTTGCTGTCAAAGGCGCGGGTTGCCCGCACCAAGGTGATGGCCACCCGCTCATCAGCAAGCTGCATACGGGCAGTGCGACACTCGGTGGAGGAACCGGTTCGCTGCGATGGGCCTAAAAGTGGTTCAATCGTCGATAGCTCAGGCACTGCAACCGGAAGGCCGCAACCCTTGAGGGGCTGCCGGACGTAGCGGGTTGATCCCGCGGCAGGTGCCCGATGGCCAGATGTTGCCTTAGTGTTCTTTTCCAAGGCTTGAAAAGAGACGATGAGACCAAACCAGCAGAACAACAAGAACCGCTCCCGTGGGCGCAACAACAATGGTGGCCGCAAGCACGG
>JAEYYP010000061.1 GCA_023428425.1 Pseudomonadota bacterium | reverse complement strand
ATGAGTTCGCGACGGGACTCGGCGCCGATCGCCTTGATGGTCTGCCCGCCCGCGCCCAGCACGATCTTCTTGTGCGCCTCGCGCGCCAGGTAGATCACCTGGTCGATCTTGTACGAGCCGTCCTTCTGCACCGTGAACTTCTCGGTCTCGACGGTAGCGTTGTAGGGGATCTCGTCGTGGATGCGCAGGAACAGCTTTTCGCGCGTCACTTCGGCCGCGGTCAGCGCCAGCGTCAGGTCGGTGAGCTGGTCCTCGGGGAAGTGCCAGGGCCCAAGCGGAATATGGGCGCGCGTCCAGTTGAGGAAGTCCTTCACCCCGCTGCCCGTCAGCGCCGAAATCATGAAGGTCGCCTCGAAACGCAGCCGCCCGTTCAGCTCCTCGGCGAACTTCAGCAGCTTCTCGCGCTCGATCAGGTCAACCTTGTTGAGCACCAGCACCTTGGCCCCCGGCGCTTCGGCAAGCGCCGTCAGCAGCGCCTCGACTTCCGCCGTCACGCCCTTCTGCACGTCGACGATCAGCGCCACGTAGTCCGCGTCGCCGGCCCCGGCCCACGCCGCTTCCACCATCGCTCGGTCCAGCCGCCGCTTCGGCGTGAAGATACCGGGCGTGTCAATGAACACTATCTGGCTCTCGCCCTCGGTCACCACGCCGCGGATCTGCGCCCGCGTCGTCTGCGCCTTCTGCGTCACGATCGACACCTTCGCGCCAACGAGCGCGTTCAGCAGCGTCGATTTGCCGGCGTTGGGCGCGCCGACCAGAGCGATGAAGCCGCAGCGCATCTTGTCATCGGGCACGGCGAGCGGCGTACCCTCGGCGATCTCGTTGTTGTGGTCGGTGTTGCTCATGTCGTCTCCCGCCAGACCTTCTCGCGGATGAGAAACGCCTCGGCGGCCTTGTGTTCGGCGAGCTTCTTGCTCGGCCCGGTGGCGGTCACGTCGGGGAACTGCCCCAGCCGTACCGCGATGGTGAATTCCGGCGCATGGTCGGGGCCGGTCCGTTCGATCTCGGCGTAATGCGGCGGCTCGAGCCCCCGGCCCTGCGCCCATTCCTGCAACGTCGTCTTGGGGTCGGCGCGGAGGTTCAGCGATACCTCGAACTGCGAGCCGAGCAGCCGCTCCACCACTTCGAACGCCTTGCCGAAGCCGCCGTCAAGATAAACCGCAGCGAACAGCGCCTCGACCACGTCGGAGAGGATCGCGTCCTTCTCGGCCCCACCTGTCCGCGCCTCAGCCTCGCCCAGGTGCAGGTCGCGTCCCAGCTCCAGCTCGCGGGCAATCGCCGCGCAGGCCTCCTTGCGCACCAGCCGGACCAGCGAGCGGTTGAGTTCACCCTCGTTCGCGTTCGGCAACCGGCGGTAGAGCAGATCCGCAACCACCAGCCCCAGCACCCGGTCGCCCAGGAACTCCAGGCGCTGGTAGCTGTTGGCGATCCGCTTTGTCGGCGACAGCGCACTCGCATGCGTCAGCGCCCGCTCGAGCAGCGAGGCATCCGCAAACCGATACCCCAGCCGCGCCTCGAGCCGCTCGTGCGAACGCGCCTTGGCCATCCCGTTACTGGTACACCGACTGGAACATGCGGTCCCAGCGCACATTGGCCGGCCATTCCCACAGCTGCCACGGCGGAATGTTATTGGTGATCGAGAAGAACCGCGCCTCGGCCTTGCCGATCAGCTGGTCCTTCGACACGTAGCCAACCTGGCTCAGCACGCGACTGTCGGCGGAACGATCGCGGTTGTCGCCCATCATGAAGTAGTGGCCGGCAGGCACGACATACTCGTCCGTATCATCCAGCGGCTCGCTGTCGGAGTGCTCCTGGATGGTGTGGGTCACGCCACTCGGCAGGGTTTCACGGTAGATCTTCACCGGCATGGCCTGCAGCCGGTCGTTGATGTCGGTGCCTTCGCCGACCAGCTCTCGCTCCACCATCGTGCCGTTGATGTAGAGGCGGCCTTCCTTCACCTGCACGCGGTCGCCCGGCATGCCGATCAGGCGCTTGATGTAGTCTTCGCCGGTGATGTTGTGGAACACCACGACGTCGCCCTGCTTGGGCTGACCGAACTCCAAGAACCGCCCGTTGAACGGCAGCGCGATGGGGAACGAGTACTTGCCGTAGCCATAGGCCCACTTGTTGGCGATGAAGTAGTCGCCGATCATCAGGGTCGACTGCATCGAGGCCGTCGGGATGGAGAACGGCTGGTAGAGGAACGTGCGGAACACCAGCGCGATCACCAGCGCTTCGATGATCACGACGATCGTCTCGACCAGCTCGTTCTTCTTCTTCACGGGCTTGGCCGCGTCTTTCGCCATGTCGCTCATCTCATGCCTTCTGCCGGGCTCGGCCGGACCAGTTGTCGTTACGTAAGCGCCGCGGCCTGGTCAACGGGCAGGGCTTCGATGATGACGAAAGCTTGCGCCATTCCGCCGTCGTCAGTGATGGTCAGGTGGATATGTGGCTTCATCCCGGGCGGCACAAGCCGCTCCAGCACCCGGGCCGCGCCATTGGTGAGTTTCATCGTCGGCTTGCCGGATGGAAGGTTCACAACGCCCATGTCGCGCCAATAAACGCCGAAACTAAGGCCGGTCCCCAGCGCCTTCGAGCACGCCTCCTTGGCCGCGAACCGCTTGGCGTAGCTCGCCGCCCGCTGCGCCCGCCGGTCCGATTTCGCGCGCTCCACCTCGGTGAAGATCCGATGCGTGAACCGCTCCCCATACCGCTCCAGCGTCTTCTCCACCCGCCGGATATCGCACAGGTCGTTCCCGAGCCCGATGATCATGAAAGGGCTCCCAACGGGAAGCGCACGCCCACCGCCCCCCTTGCGGGGGAGGTAGCGGAGCTTAGGCGAAGCCTTAGCGTAGCTAGGAGGGGGGTATCAGCCCACGTCCGACTTCCTGCAACCCCCCTCCCTAGCTGCGCTAGAACGCTGCCACGTCCAAGCTCCGCTACCCTCCCCGCAAGGGGGAGGGTGAGGTGCCCCATGGACATGTGCTCTGCCCCCATCAAGCCAGCCCCCGCGATCCCGGCTTCACCGCCGGCATCGCCGCGAGCTCGGGTGGCAGCGCGTCGGCCGGATAGGCCGGCACCTTGTACTGCGTCAGCGCCACCAGCGGCACGCCCACATCCGCCTCGCCGCCCGAACGATCGATCAGGCAGGCGGCCGCCACCACGTCGGCGCCGAAGCCCTTGAGCGCCGCGATGCACTCGCGGATCGACAGCCCCGTCGTCACGATGTCCTCGACGATGATGACCTTCTCGCCCTTGGCGATCTCGAAGCCGCGCCGCAGCTCGAACACGCCGTTCACCCGCTCGGTGTAGATCGCCGGCACGCCCAGGTGCCGCGCTGTCTCGTAGCCGGGGATGATCCCGCCCACCGCCGGCGACACCACCTGGCTCACGTCGCCGTAGCCCTCGGCGCGGATCTTGTCGGCCAGCGCCCGGCACAGCTTCTCGGCCTTGTCGGGCTGCATGAACACCCGCGCCTTCTGCAGGAACACCGGCGAGCGGAGTCCCGAGGAGAGGATGAAATGGCCGTTGAGCAACGCCCCCGCGTCGCGAAAGACCTGCAGCACTTCTTCTTGCGTCACGCGGGCACCTTTTCCCTGGCCGGCGCCTTCCACTCCAGCGTCATCACCTGCTCCGCCTCTGCGATGGTGGCGCGGCGTACATCGGAGACGCCGGCCTGCATCTTGAGCGAGTTGAGCACATCGGTCAGCTGTCCCAGGTCACGCACCTCGAGCAGGAACGTGATCTTGTGGAAGTCCGGCGATTCCATTCGCATCACCAGATTATGGATGTTGGCCCGGCAGTGGGCAATCACCGAGGAGATCTGCGCGAGGCCGCCGGGCTTGTTCTGGCTTTGCAGGGCCATCGCCACCGGATGCAGTTCCTCTTCGCGGCCTGCAATGTCCCAGCGTACGTCGATCCAGGCCACGTCGCTGTCGTAGAGTTCGCCCAGCGCATCGGAATGGATCGGGTAGATGGTGATCCCCTCCCCCTTGCGCATGATCGCCACCATCCGGTCGCCCGGCACCACACCCTCGATCGACACGGCGCAACTGGTATTGAAGGTGAGCTCCCCGAGCGCCGCCTTGGCCTCCGGCCCGGCATTGGGGTTGCCGGGGACGCGGAAGCGGAACAGATCGGTCGCGCGCAGCGCGAACCAGCCCTCCGCCTTGTCCGGCGCGGGCAGGTCGAGCTTCTTGCGCCGCCGCTTCACGCCCTTCACGTCCAGCAGCTTGTCGTCGAGATCCTGGGGCGACACCCTGCCCTCACCCAGCGCCACCAACAGCTCGCGCTTGCCCGGCAGGCCGGCGGCCTCCGCCAGCTGGCGGAACTCGCCGTCGTCGAGGCTCATCTCCTCACGGTCGAGCAGCATCGACATCAGGTGTTCGCCATGCGCGTAGTTGCGCTGCAGCGTCTGCTGCCGCACCGCGCGGCGTATCGCCGCTCGCGCCTTGCCGGTCGCGGCTATCGTCTCCCAGTTCGATGGCGGCAGGTGGTTCTGGTCGCGGATGATCTCGACTTCGTCGCCCGAATTGAGGTGGGTCACCAGTGGCACGATCTGCCCGTTGATCTTGGCGCCCACCGTCGTGTCGCCGATATCGGTATGGAGCGCGTAAGCGAAGTCGATCGGCGTCGCACCGCGCGGCATCGCGATCAGTCGCCCCTTGGGCGTGAAGCAGAACACCTGGTCCTGGAACAGCTCCAGCCGCGTGTACTCGAGGAAATCCTCCGGCGACGAGCCGCTGGTCAGCTGCCCGATCGTCTGCCGCAGCCAGGCGAAGGCTTTGGATTCGTTCTCGATCTTGTGGATGTCGGTCGCGCCCTCCTTGTAGAGCGCGTGCGCCGCGATGCCCAGTTCGGCGATCCGGTGCATCTCCTCGGTGCGGATCTGCAGCTCCGCGCGCTGCCGCCCCACGCCTACGATCGTGGTGTGGATCGAGCGGTAATCATTGTGCTTGGGCACCGAGATGTAGTCCTTGAACCGCCCCGGCACGACCTTCCAGTTCGTGTGCACGATCCCCAGTGCCCGGTAGCAATCCTCCACCGTCGGCACGATCACCCGAAACCCGATCATGTCCGACAGCTGTTCGAGGGCGATCTGCTTGCGCTCGATCTTGGTGTAGATCGACCACGGCGACTTCACCCGCGACTTCACCTTCGCTTCGATCCCGGCGCCCTCGAGCTTCGCCAGCAGCTCGCTGGTGATCGTGCTGATCGTCCCGGCGAAGTCGGCCTTCATCTCGTTGAGGCGCGCCGTGATCGCCTGGTAGTGCTCGGGCTGCAGATGCTTGAACGACAGGTCCTCGAGCTCCTGCCGCATCTCCTGCATGCCCATGCGCCCGGCAAGCGGCGCATAGATATCCATCGTCTCCTTGGAAATGCGCTTGCGCTTGTCGTCGCGCATCGCGTCGAGCGTCCGCATGTTGTGCAGCCGGTCCGCCAGCTTCACCAATAGCACGCGCACGTCGGCCGAAATGGCGAGCAGCAGCTTGCGCAGGTTTTCCGCCTGCGCTTCCTCACGCGTCACCAACTGCAGCCGGTCGATCTTGGTCAGGCCGTCGACGATGGAGCCGATCTCCGCGCCGAACAACTGGTCGATCTCGGCGCGCGTCGCGTCCGTGTCCTCGATCGTGGCATGCAGCTGCGCCACCGCGATCGAGGCGTCGTCGAGCTTGAGGTCGGTGAGAATCGCCGCCACTTCCAGGGGATGGGCGAAATAGGGG
>JAEYYP010000428.1 GCA_023428425.1 Pseudomonadota bacterium | reverse complement strand
GGGGAGTAATTGTAACCTTCGACTGTTCCTGATTTGCGCCCGATAATGCCGTTCAGCTGAGGACCTACCGCGTTTTTCGCATTCTCACCGATCTGATGGCACGCCTTGCAAGGCGCGAAAGCCTTCTCGCCTGCCGCGACGTCCTGGGCGTGAGCAAGAGCGGGGCTGAAGGCCAAGATTCCGGAAACGAGACAGAGCAGACGCATCGAAAACCTCCTCGGCGGTCGTGACGCTGTCGAAACTCAATCCGCAACTAGGTCGGTTGTTCCAGGCAGGCCAGCTGTCCGCGCTGCTGCGACGGCGATCGGGACCGCGAAGCTGTCCGTTCGAACAGGGAGAACGCGGGCTCAAGCTCGGAATTCAAGTCGCTCGCCCGCTGCAGTGATCAGGTGCACCTGCCCCTGGCCGAGCCGCAGGATCGCTTGCTCGATATCCGTCGGTGCCATCAGGCTGAAGGCCGTCGACAAGGCGTCGGCCGCTGTTGCGGTCGGCATGACGACCGTCACAGAACGGTGCCGATGCGCACAGGCGCCTGTCTGCGGATTGAACAGGTGATTGAAGCGTCCTGCGGGATCGAAGCGGAAGCCATAAGCTCCCGACGTCGCGATCGCTTGATCGATTGCATCCAGCGTCACGTCCGTTCGATCTGGCTCGTCGGGGTCGGCAATGCCAACTCGCCACGGCGAACCGTCTGGGTGTGCACCAAGCGCCCGAGACTCGCCCATGTCAACGAGGCTGCACTCAATGCCCTCCCTGCGCAGGAGGTTCACGACGCAGTCCGTGACGTAGCCTTGGGCGATACCGTTCAAAGTGAGCATCATCCCACCATGAGCAAATGCGATCCTGTCCGCATTGAAAACCACCTTGTCGAAGCCGACCCGGTCCAAAGCCGCCCGCAGAGCCGTGGGCGGCGGGCCCTGCGGAGCTGCATCGGATTTAGAGAAATGATCCCGATAAAGGATCCACAACGCCTGCACCGTGGGATCGAAGCGGCCGTCCGTCAGTTCAGAAAAACGGCGACATTCTGTCAGAAGCGCCACGAGTTCGTGCGGCGGTGCGACGAGCATGCCTTGGCGATTGAGGGCGAAGAGCGCCGAATCTTCTCTGTAGAGACTGAATATCAGTTCGAGCCGGCGCACTTCCGCTAGCGAAAGCTCAATCAGCCGTTGGGCCGCAGCGCGATCGTGATGATGGATCTGCAGCGTTGCAACGGCCCCCATGGCTTGCCCCTGCCACCTCACGAGTGGGCCTTGCGCCTGTGCCCCACCGCAGAGCGGAACCAGGCTTAGGCCGGCCGCTGCAGCGCTTATCCCGATGAGGCGTCTACGGGACGGGTGGGAAGACATCGCTCGCTCCTAGTCCGGCTGGTTGTGCGGAGCGGCGGGCGCGGCGTGATCGCCAGCGTGCTCATCCTCGCTCTGGTCGACAGCCCCAGGCTCGGCCGCGCTTCCCAGGATATAGTCTTTCGGAACTTCCGCGAATGCTACGACTCGTCCGCCGTTTTCGGTTGCGAACTTCTCAGCCGCGCTTCTGTCCGAGAACGGTACGGCCTCATCGGCTCCCATCCCGCCCTTCATTCGGCTACCGATCACGAAAGAGGCCCGCCGGGCGTCGACCCAGTTCGAGGCTCCGGGGTCCTCCCAAGTCGCAGCCTTTCCCATATCGGAAACGTAAATTGCCCGGATATCCTTCGGCTCTTCAGGTAGCATCGTAAATGACAATGTGTCGCGAGCCGAAGAGAACCAAACCGGCTCGAGGCGGCTCGCGAGCAGGATTTGCCCTTTCGGCCCGGGATGCTCCAGCACGTTCATCCCGCAATAATGGCCCATTGTGCGCTGCGTTAGCTCGTGTGGTGGCGGAGGCGCCTCGGCGACCTTCTGCTCGTTGCAGCCAGCAACGGTGATACCGGCGATGAGAAGGGCGGAAATGGCCACCATCCTCATAGTTCTCTCCTCGAAAACGCGACAGCCGCAAACGTGAGCGGAACGAGCGCCCAAGCTGCGAGCGCAGCCAGGAGAACGAGCGGTGTTAAATGGGAAGCTTGCGCGATGCCGGCCATGCCGGAGAACGCACTCACATTGCCCGAGCCGGTGAGGTTGAAGAGCCGGTAGGCATCGGTCGGATTAAGCACGAGGAGCGCACTCAGAACGGCGCCCGAAACCGTGCGGCCTTGGTCGACGACCAGGAGACCTAGCAGCGCCATGTCGTAAATCAGTACGAACATCAGCCAGATGCCGATGGCGATCCCAGCTGCGGTACCTCGGTCTCGCACGAGCGCGCTGACACAGTACCCGACAGCGACAAACGCGGCGCCCAGCAGGATCGAAGAGCCGACCATGGAGGCAAAGGCGGTCCAGCTCTGCGGATCGATGGCAGTGCCGGTCGCTGCGAGCGCACCTGCGGCAGCTCCGTATCCGACCAGGGTCGCGAAGGCCAGGATCGCGAGGTGGCCCGCGAACTTGCCGAGCAGTACCTGCCAGCGCGCTACGGGGTAGCTGAGCAAGAGCACCATGGTCCCACGCTCCATCTCGCCGACAATAGCGTCATGCGAGATCAGCAGGGCGATTAGCGGCACCAGGAATATGGTGAGGCTGGACAGGCTCACAATCACCACGTCGAGTGCGCGCACGCCGACGTTTCCGGTCGGCGCGCTCCCTAAGAACGTGAGCGTGAGGGCTAGAGCCGCCAACAGCAGGGTCGTGGCGAGGACCCAACGGTTCCGCAGGCCCTCCTGAATTTCCTTGCCGGCGACGATCAGGATGTTCCTCATCTCGGGACCTCCTGGGAGCGGAGAAAATGGGCGTAGAGCTCGTCGAGGGTCGGCGGAGCCACGTCGACATCCTCGATGTGACCGCCTTCGGCGGTGGCCTGCCGCAGTAGTTCGATCTTTTGGTCGGAGGCGGCAACGATCTCCAGCATGTGCCCATTAACGCGGCGCCAATCGCCAAGCGGGACAAGCCGGCTCTCGACGTCAGCTATACCGGACGCCGCTACTTTCAGGCGTATCCGTGTTGGCAGCCGGGCGATGCGACGCAGCTCGTCCAAGTTGCCGTCGGCAACCTTGGCCCCCTGGTTCATGATCACCACGCGTCCGGCGCGCTCTTCTAGCTCGGTCAGCGCATGCGATGACAGCAGAACTGTCGCGCCTTGCTCACGCAATTCCTCGATAATCTCGTAAAAACTCTGGCGCAGCGCCGGGTCCAGACCGGTCGTCGGCTCGTCAAGGAGAAGGATTCGCGGGGCGCCCAGAAGCGCCTGCGCCAATCCGAGACGCTGCCGCATCCCCTTGGAGTAGGTGCCGACGCGGCGGTCGGCAGCATGGCTGAGGCCGACGCGCTCCAACAGCGGCGCCGGGGCGCCGTTGCCTTCGCGCTTGAGGCGAGCATAGAAGGCAAGGGTCTCGCGACCGGTCAGTGCCGAATTGAACGAAACGTTCTCCGGCAAATAACCGAGGCGTCGGCGGGCGGCAAATTCACCTGCCGCCGGATCCTCGCCCAGCACCCTGATGCTTCCGCTTGACGGGCGGATCAACCCCAGCATGAGCTTCAGCAGCGTTGTCTTGCCCGCTCCATTGTGGCCGATAAGGGCGATCGTCTCTCCTTCCGGCAGTGCGAAGGACACGTCTCGGACGGCGTCGACCTCGCCGAAGCGCTTCGTGACGTTGTTAATCTCGACTGTG
The DNA here is from genome assembly GCA_023428425.1 of Pseudomonadota bacterium. Lineage (GTDB taxonomy): Bacteria > Pseudomonadota > Alphaproteobacteria > Rhizobiales > Devosiaceae > Devosia_A. The sequence goes on along the minus strand of JAEYYP010000428.1, from coordinate 1,116 downwards.
GCGGTCATGGCCGGGCTTCCCGGACAAGCTTTGGACGAGCCGGCGGCGCCATCAGGGGGTGGCTGTCGACCACGCCGCCGGGAAGTAGAGCCGGAAACTGAGCCTGCGCCCAGCGGATCACCTGCACGGCAGGTGAGTTGGCGAGCACCTTTGCCTGCGGCGCGGTCCACAGCACTTTGTCCATCAGGTCGTTCGGCCGATATGCGCTGTCACCCAGGCCGTCGCCGTTGAGGTCGAAGGCGGGGTTATCGCTCCAGAAGTTGCCACGACCGCCCTTCGACCAGTCGAGATAGCGTGTCCCGACATATTTCACCTGGTTCTGGTTCCTCACAAAGGCGTTCCCGGCGATCTCGTTTCCCTCCGACCCCGCGGTGAAATGGATGCCGATCTCGCAGCCCTCGATCCAGTTGTCGCGGAAGGGGTTTCGATTGGCGTTGTAGATGAAAACGCACTTCCCGGGGCCGCTGCGCGCGCCATTTGCTACGGTGGGCTCGACTTCGCCGGTAGCAGGCAGGCCGTGCTCACTTGCTTCTGCCGTGCGCATGCCAGACGTTGCCCAGCGCTCCGCAGGCTGCAGGCGGCCCAACACCGCATTTCCGGTGATTTGCGACCCGTTGGCATAGTTGAACAGAAAGCCGTGGTCGCGGTCCCCGTCGGAGACGTTGCCGCTGACCTTCAGCCGGTTCGAGAACATGATCGCAAACCCAACCGTGTTTCCGGTCGAGACGTTGTCCGAGATCTCGCTGTCGTTCGTGTACATGTAGTGGATCGCGAAGCGCAGGTCGCGGAAGCGGTTGCCGCTGAACGTGTTGCGCTTGCTGGTGACCGAGAAGATGCCGTCTCGCCCGAAGGAGATCTCGTTGTCGAGCACCTTGGCACCGGGTGCGTTCCAGACCGAAATGCCGTTGCCAGCCTCATTGACGCGCCCCTCCTTGATGCCGACGATCGTGTTACCACGTGCGATCGAGTCCTCCGCGCCGTGCAGATAGATTCCGTAAAGATTGCCTTCTATCCGGTTTCTTTCGACGATTGCGCGTGTGGCCGTCTTCTCGACGAACACGCCGGAATCCAGCTTTTCGGCATCGGTCCCGGAGCCGCGGATCGTAAGGCCGCGGA
>JAEYYP010000256.1 GCA_023428425.1 Pseudomonadota bacterium | reverse complement strand
CCTCCGCGACGACCGAAGCCGCCTCCCAGCCCGCCGCCGGAACTCCGGCGATCCTCGATGTTCGAACTGCGCTGCCGGCCCTGCCACTTCATCGACGCTCTCCTTCACGGCGCCCCGATCAATATGCCCGGAAGGCGCCGCCGTAAATTGACCAGACGCTGCTTCGGGCGCACTGTCACGCTCGCCGTGTCATCGCCGCGTCACTCTGGCGCGGCATCTGAGGCCACCATCGCCACGCGCCAGTAACAGGCCAGACGCGCCACACGTTCCAGCGGCGGCGATGCCTTTCTCATCGAAAAGGGAGACGTCAATGAATTACTCCATTTCCCGTCGTGCCTTCCTCGCCGGCACCGCGACCGTCGGCGCTGCCGTAGTGCTGCATCCATTCGCCGTCCAGGCAGCGGCCGGCCAGGCGCACCTGCGCATCATGGAGACCACCGATCTCCACGTCGCCGTCTTCCCCTACGACTACTACGCCGACGCCCCCAACGACACGCTGGGCCTCGCTCGTACCGCCGCCATCATCGAGGGCATCCGCGCCGAAGCCGGAAACTCGATCCTCATCGACAACGGCGACGTCATCCAGGGCAACCCGATGGGCGACTACATCGCGTACGAGAAGGGTCTCGGCGACGACACCCACCCGATCATCGCCGCCATGAACACCCTCGGCTACGAAGTCGGCACGCTCGGCAACCACGAGTTCAACTACGGACTCGATTTCCTCGATGCCGCCCTCAAGGGCGCCAACTTCCCGGTCGTCTCCGCCAACCTGGTCAAGGGCGAACTCGCCGCCGATCCTCTGAGCGACGCCACCTACATCGCCCCCTACAAGATCGTCGAAAAGCAACTGACCGACGGCGCCGGCACCCAGCGCACCGTGAAGCTCGGCTTCATCGGCTTCCTGCCGCCCCAGATCATGACCTGGGACGCGACGCACCTCACCGGCAAGGTCACCACGCGCGACATCGTCGAGACAGCCAAGGCCTGGGTGCCGAAGATGCGCGAGGAAGGTGCCGATCTCGTCATCGCGCTTGCCCATAGCGGCATTGCCGCCGACGCCGGCCCGGGCGCTGAGAACGCCGCGCTCCAGCTCGCCGCGGTCGACGGCGTCGATGTCGTCGTTACCGGCCACCAGCATCTCGTCTTCCCGAACTCCAAGGACTTCGAGGGCCTCGAAGGCGCCGACGTCGAAAAGGGTACGCTCGCCGGCAAGCCCGCCGTGATGGCCGGGTTCTGGGGCTCGCACATGGGCCTCATCGACCTGATGCTCGAGCAGGCAGACGACGGCAAGTGGTCCATCGTCTCCCACACCTCCGAAGCCCGCCCGATTTCCGAGCGCGTCGACGGCAAGGTGCAACCCAAGGTCGAGAGCGTCGCCACCGTCCTCGCCGCCGCGCAGGAGGACCACGACGCCACCCTGGCGTATGTCCGCCGCGCTGTTGGTGAAACGGCAGCGCCGCTCCACTCCTACTTCGCTCTCGTCGCCGATGACCCCTCGGTGCAGATCGTCAACATCGCCCAGGCCTCGTACCTCAGCCAGATGCTGAAGGGCACCGAGTGGGAAAGCCTTCCGCTTCTCTCCGCCGCCGCCCCGTTCAAGGCCGGCGGCCGCGGCGGCCCCGACTACTACACCGATGTCCCCGTCGGTCCGGTGGCGATCAAGAACGTGGCCGATCTCTACCTCTATCCCAACACCATCCAGGCCGTCGTCATCACCGGCCAGGACGTGCAGAACTGGCTCGATCGTTCCGCCGGCATTTTCAACCAGATCGACCCGGCCCAGCAGGACCAGCCGCTGATCAACCTGGATTTCCCGGCCTACAACTTCGACGTCATCGACGGCGTGACCTACAGGATCGACGTCACCAAGCCGGCCAAGTACGGCCCCAAGGGCGAGGATATCGGCAATACCGAGAGCCGGATTCTGGATCTGAGCTACGGCGGCAAACCGATTGATCCGGCGCAGAAATTCGTCGTCGCCACCAACAACTACCGCGCCGGTGGCGGCGGCTCATTCCCCGGCATCGGCCCGGACAAGATCGTCTTCGTCGGCCCCGACACCAACCGCGACCTGATCGTCCGCTACATCATCGAGCAGAAGACCATCCAGCCCAAGGCCGACAGCAACTGGTCGCTGGCCCCCATCGGCACGACCGTCCTGTTCGAAACCGGCCCGAAGGCCGCCGAGCACCTCGCAGACGTCACCGCGGTGAAGATCGAGGCCACCGGCGATACCAACGAAGCCGGCTTCGGCGTGTACCGCATCAGCCTCTGACCCATCCGGCCGGCATCCATCCCGGATGCCGGCCACTTTCCACTTGCCCGGGCGCCCCGCATCGCTTCTCCTTGAACTACTTGAGGAGAAATTCATGCTGCATACCGAGGCCCGCCATCCCGATGGCATCGTCATTCCGCGCCGTCGCGCCATCGGCCTGGCTTCCGACCACGCCGGCTTTCCGATGAAGGGCTTCGTTCGCGACCTTCTCGCCCAGCACGCCGACCAGGTCATTTCGCTCGGCGCCGAATCGACCGAACCCGTCGATTTCCCCGACGTCACCCGCAAGGCTGTCCAACTGATCCTCGATGGCCGGGCCGAGCGCGTAATCCTCGTCTGCGGTACCGGCGCCGGTGCCTGCATCGCCGCCAACAAGGTCAACGGCATCCGCGCCGCCGTCGCCACCGATACCTACGTCGCCCGCCAGTGCGTTATCCATGACGATGTCAACGTGCTCTGCATTGGCGCATGGATCGTCGGACCGCAGGTGGCCTCGGACATTGTCCGCGCCTTCCTCGCCGCCGAGTTCTCCACCGAGGAGCACTTCCGCCGCCGCGTTGAAAAGCTGTCAGCCCTCGAACGCGAGCAGCGCGGCCAATGACCCTTAGCAACGTCTATATCGGCAACGCCGAAAGCCAGGACATCACCGTCTTCGCCCTCGCCGCCGACGGCACCCTCACGGCCATCGAGACAGTAGCCGTGCCGGGTCCCACCGCTCCAGGCGGATCGCTGCCGCTCGCGATAAGCGCCGACCGGCAGCGCCTCTATGCAGCGCTCCGCAACGAGCCGTGGAGCGTCGCCGCGTTTTCCATCGCACCACGGACAGGTCGGCTGTCGTACCTCGGTTCTGGTCCCCTCGCCGATTCCATGGCCTACATCTCCCTCGACGAGACCGGCCGGCACCTGTTCGCCGCCTCCTACGGTGGCAGCAAGGTCAGCGTGAACGCCATCGGCACCGACGGCGTCTCCGGCGACATCCGCCAGGTGCTGGCCACCGAGCCCAAGGCCCACGCCATCCTTCCAGCCCCGGGGAACCACCACGCCCTGGCCACCAGCCTCGGCGGCGATGCCATCCACCAATACCGCTTCGATCCCGCCACGGGCCAGTTGTCGCCCAGCGATCAGCCCCTGGCGCACATCGCTCCGCCCGGCGGCGGTCCCCGCCATCTCGTCTTCGGCCCTGATGGGAGCTTCGTCTACCTGCTCAACGAACTCGACGGCACCGTGCACGTCCTGCCTTGGATCGCCGAAAAGGGCACCCTCGGGGAAGAGGTACAGTCCATCACGGCCATGCCCCCCGGTTCGCCCGCCAAGCCATGGGGTGCCGACATCCACGTCACTCCCGATGGGCGCTTCCTCTATGCCTCGGAGCGCACAACCAGCACGCTGGCCGCCTACGCCATCGAGGCCGGCACTGGCCGACTGACGGCCATCGGCTCCTTCGCCACCGAGGCCCAGCCCCGCGCCTTCGCCATCGCTCCAACGGGCTGGCACCTGCTTTGCGTCGGCGAGGTGTCGAACGCCCTCACCGTGCACACTATCGACCCCTCCACCGGCACACTTGCCGCGCTCACCTCCACCCCGGTCGGTCGCAAGCCCAACTGGGTCGAGATCGTCGAGGTGCCCTGATCCGCCGATGAACCCGCGTTTCTCCCTCGTCATCGTCGCCGCCCTGCTGGTCGCGGGAGCGCTCTATCTGCTGTTCCCTCAGCCGGCGACGATCACGCCGGAAGCGCCGCCGCCACCCTCGGCGCCGGCACCCGAACCCCAAGCAACACCAGCCGAATCCGACGAATTCTTCATCCTCGCCGTCAGCTGGCAGCCTGCCTTCTGCGAGACTGCTCCCGGAAAACCCGAATGCCGCAGCCAGACGGCCGACCGCTTCGATGCGTCTCACTTCACCCTACACGGCCTGTGGCCGCGGGACGAGTATTGCGGTGTATCGGCCGGCGATGAGGCCACGGATCGCGACGGCCGCTGGTCCGCCTTGCCCGCCCTCGACCTGCCCCCTGCCCTGCGCCGTGACCTCGACACGAAGATGCCCGGCACCCGCTCCCAGCTCGACCGGCATGAGTGGACCAAGCACGGCACCTGCTTTCCCGGTGACGCCGAAGCCTATTTCGCCGCCGCACTCGCTCTCCTCGACCAGCTCAACGCCTCGCCCGTCCGCGACCTCTTCGCCGGCAGCATCGGCGAGCGCCTGACCCAGCGTCAGGTCCGCGCTGCTTTCGACATTGCCTTCGGCCGTGGCGCCGGCGACCGCGTCCGCATCGCCTGCGATGACGATGGCGACCGCACCCTCGTCTCCGAGCTCACCCTCGGCCTCTGGGGCACCATCGGCCGAAAACCCGATCTCGCTGCCCTTCTCGATGCCGCCAACCCCACCCGCGGCGGCTGCGACGGCGGCCTCGTCGACCCGGTCGGCCTGCAGTAGCCTCCGCAGCATTTCCTTAACCCAACCGCTTCACCCGCCCGCAACGCGCTGCCGCGTATGACTTTTGCCGTCATTCGGGAGCACCAGATGTCCGCCGACCACGCCCTCGCCATCTCGGGCCTCAAGAAGAGCTTCGATCGCCCCGTCGTCGTCGACCTCGAGCTGAAGGTGAAGGCCGGCGAGTTCTACGCCCTGCTCGGCCCCAACGGCGCTGGCAAGACCACCATCCTGCGCATGGTCGCGGGCCTCCTTAAGCCTGACGCGGGCAGCATCTCGGTCTACGGCATCGACGCCCAGCGCGACCCCATCGCCGCCAAGTCGATCATCGCCTGGGTCTCCGACGAGCCGATGGTCTACGACCGTCTCACCCCGCTCGAATACCTCGAGTTCGTCGCCGGCCTATGGCGCATCGACGCCCGCAAGGCGGAGCGGCACTCCAACGAACTGATCGATTGGCTGGGCCTCCGTCCCCACGCCAATGAACGCTGCGGCGGCTTTTCCAAGGGCATGCTGCAGAAGGTCGCCCTCGCGGGTGCCCTCGTCCACGACCCGCGCCTCATCATCCTCGACGAACCGCTCACCGGCCTCGACGCCGGCTCGGCCCGGCAGGTGAAGGACGTGCTCAAGCAGAAGGTCGCGAGTGGTGTCACCGTCATCATGACCACCCACATCCTCGAAGTCGCCGAGCGCATGGCCGAGCGGATCGGCGTCATCAACCACGGCCGACTCGCCGCCGAAGGTACCTTGGCGGAGCTTCGCGCCCGCATCGGCCGCGAGACGACGCTGGAGGAAATCTTCCTCGATCTCGTCGCCCAGAAGGAAGCCGACGCGGCAGCGGAAGCCGCCGCATGAGCGCCGCGCCCGCCACCCTGCCCTGGTTCGCCGCCCACGAGTTCCGCATCGCCTGGCGCGACTGGCTGGCCATGACCACCGGCGGGCGCCCGGTCCGTCGCTTCGTCTTGGTCGCCGTCCTCGCCCTGTTCTACGCCGGACTGCACCTCCTCGCCAACGCCCTGATGACCCCGTGGATCAAGTCGGGCATCGGTCCCGACAAGCAAACGCTGGTGATGATCACCGGCACCGGCTTCCTGTTCTGGACCGTGATGCTGTCGCAGGCGCTCGAATCCGTCACCCGCGCCTACTACTCCCGCTCCGACCTCGACCTCATCCTTTCCTCCCCCGCACCCGCCGCGCGCGTTTTCGCGGTCCGCACCGGCGCCACCGCCTTCGGCACCATCCTTCTCGCGTGCCTGCTGGCGAGCCCGCTCATCAACGTGCTCGTCGCCCACGAGGGGCCGCGCTGGCTCAGTGCCTATGGCGTGCTGGCCGGCTTCGGCGCCCTCGCCGCTGCCATCTCGGTCCTCGTGACCGTCGGCCTCTTTCGCGCCATCGGCCCGGCCCGCACCCGCCTGATCGCGCAGATCATCGCCGGCATTGTCGGTGCCGGCTTCGTCATCGGCATCCAGGCCGTCGCCATTCTCAGCTTCGGCAACATGAACCGCTTCCAGGTGCTGCAGGACGCCGGCTTCGTCGCTGCCATGCCAGATGCCGGCAGCCTCCTGTGGCTCCCCGCCCGCGGCGCCATGGGCGATCCGCTCGATACGGCGTTGGTCGTCATTCTCGGCCTCGCCGCCCTGGCACTCGTCATCGGCATCACCTCGCGCAGCTTCGCCACCTACGCCATCGCCGCCGCCGGTGTCTCGGCCGCCCGTGTCCAGCAAAGCGCCTCGACGCGACCGTTCCGGCAGGCGAGCCAGCGCCACGCCCTGCGGGTCAAGGAATGGAAGCTGCTTCGCCGCGACCCCTGGCTGCTCAGCCAGTCGCTGATGCAGATTCTCTACCTCTTTCCGCCGGCATTGTTCCTCTGGGTCAGCTACGGGCAGTCGGCCGGGACCTATGTCGTCGTCATTCCGGTCATCGTCATGGCCGCCGGCCAGCTCGCGGGCGGGCTGAGCTGGCTCGCCATTTCCGGAGAGGATGCGCACGACCTCGTCGTCACCGCCCCCATTCACCCGCGCGCCGTGCTGATCGCCAAGATCGAGGCCGTGCTGGTCTCCATCGCGGTCGTCTTCGCTCCGGTGCTCGCGATGGTCTGGATCGCCTCGTGGGAGCTCGCCTGGGTCACCGCCATCTTCGTGGCCGTGTCGGCAGGCTCCGCTACCGCCATCCAGCTGTGGTTCCGCGTGCCGATGCGTCGCGCCATGTTCCGCCGCCGCCAGGTCGCGAGCCGTGTCGCGACCATCTCCGAAGCGTTGAGTTCCATCCTGTGGGCAGGTACGGCCGTGCTGGCCGCCGGCGCCTTATGGCTCGCCCTCCTCCCTGGGATCCTCGCAGTCGTGGTGCTCGTCGTCGCCTGGGCCATCAGCCCCAAGGGCAAGCGGGTCGTCTAGCGGAG
>JAEYYP010000291.1 GCA_023428425.1 Pseudomonadota bacterium | reverse complement strand
GCTCGAGGTAGTCCTCGACGGTCGAGACGGGCGGCAGGAAGACGCAGAGGCGGCCTTCGCGCAGCTCGACGGTGATGGCGGTGCGGACGGTCGAGTCGATCTCGTCGAGCACCTGCTCGGTGATTTCCTGGTTGGCTGTCGGGTCTGCCGTGAAGGTCGAGGGCTGGTTGTGGTGCCCGACGCGCACCTCGACCCTTTGCTTCAGCAGTTCCTCGACCTCGGGCAGGTCGGCCACGGCGATGAGTGGATCGCGAGGCACGACATGCGGGTAGGCGGTCGGGGTGACGTGCCGGAGCGAACTGAGCGGCAGGCGGTAGCCGACGGGCGAATCGCCGGCAGCGAGGAAGAGCTTGCCGCGGCGGGTGCGCCACTTCTCGGTGATCCAGCGGCTGCGCGAGGGAAGGGCGTTCCAGCGCTGCACCGGGAGGACGTAGCCGGTGGGATTGTTGAGGCCGTGGTCGAACACCTTGGCCATGCGGGCGCGGGCTTCCGGGTCGGCAAGTTCGGAATTGGCGGGGTCGACATTGGGCGGGAGGCGCGCCTCCTTCACCAGCCAGTCACCGGGATCCTCATAGGCGGGATCGATGGTGTCGGGGCCGACGCCGAGGTTGCCGGCGATCTCGGCGAGCAGACGCTGGTCGTCGCCGGGTTTCGCGGCGGTGTGGACGCCTGCGGCGGCGAGGAGGGCGGGATCGCGCCAGACCGGCTGGTTGGCGCGGCGCCAGTAGAGCGAGAAGGTCCAGCGCGGCAGGGTCTCGCCGGGGTACCACTTGCCCTGCCCGTAGTGCAGCAGGCCCCCAGGGGCGAAGCGTTCGCGCAGGCGGCGGATCAGGTCGTCGGCCTTCTGGCGCTTGGTCGGGCCCACGGCGTCGGCGTTCCACTCGCCGGACTCGAAGTCGTCGATGGAGACGAAGGTCGGCTCGCCGCCCATGGTGAGGCGGACATCGTGCTTGACGAGTTCGGCATCGACGGCGCGGCCGAGGGCGTTGAGGCGGTCCCAGCTCTCGTCGGAGAAAGGCTTGGTGATGCGCGGATGCTCGGCGACCCGGCTCACGGTCATGTCGAAGTCGAAAGTGGTGTTGACCTGGCCGGTGGCGGAGAAACTGCCGGTGATGGGGGCGGCGTTGCGATAGTGGGGCGTAGCGGCGAGCGGGATGTGGCTCTCGCCCGTCAGCAGGCCCGAGGTGGGATCAAGGCCGACCCAGCCGGCGCCCGGGAGATAGACCTCGCACCAGGCGTGGAGGTCGGTGAAGTCGTGGTCGGTACCGGCGGGACCATCGAGCGAAACGAGGTCCGGCTTCAACTGGATCAGGTAGCCGGAGACGAAGCGGGCGGCGAAGCCGAGGTTGCGCAGGGCCTGGACGAGGAGCCAGCTGGAATCGCGGCAAGAGCCCTGGGCACGGCCGAGGGTCTCCTCGGGTTCGAAGACGCCGGTTTCGAGCCGGACGATGTAGCCGATGTCGCGCTGAATGCGGGCGTTGAGGGCTGTGATGAAGTTGACGGTATTAGTGGGGGTGCGATCGACGCCCTCCAGGAACTTCTGCAGCAGGGGACCGACCGGCTGCGGGCGCATGTAGATCGAGAGGTCGTCGCGGAGCTCGGCTGGGTACTCGAAGGGCCATGTCTCCGCCGACTCTTCCACGAAGAAGTCGAACGGGTTGTAGACCGTCATGTCGGCGACGAGGTCGACCTCGATCTTCAACTCGGTGACCGGCTCTGGGAAGACGTGGCGGCTGAGGTAGTTGCCGTAGGGGTCCTGCTGGACGTTGACGAAGTGATTGGACGGGGTGACCCGGAGCGAGTGGCTCAGCACTTTCGTCTTGGACTGCGGCGCCGGCTGCAGACGGATGATCTGCGGCGCCAGAATGACCGGCTTGTCGTACTTGTAGTGCGTCAGGTGATAGATGGCGGCTTTGATCGACATACGGCCGGTTCGCTCTCACTCGGACACAGAAACTTCCCGAGTGGATGCTAGCGGGTCGGTGAAGTGTCGGCTAGCCGCTACTTCTTCTTCTTGCGCTCCGCGTGCATGGCGTCGCGTGACTCGGTGAGGAAGGCTTCGACCTCGTCGAGGTCGGCGGAGAAGTCGTAGCCGGCGTTGCCGAAGACGATCTGCTTGGTGTCGTCGTCGCGCAGCATGTAGCCGCCATGCGCCTCGATCTTGGGGTTGAGCTTCTGGGCGACAAGCAGGCTGACGTTGAACGGGCGGCCGAGGCGGCGGACGCGGCGTTCCATGGCGGTCTGGGTGTGGGCGCGGCTCGACATCGGGGGCTCCTTTGCCTTCCACATAGCGACGCGGGCGCGCAGATGCAAAGGGGTGGGTTTCGCTTGCGCGGAGACTAGGCAGACGCGGCCCTTTGTGGTTTGGTCCGCGCCGGAATTACAACGTTGCAATAGGCAGACGACATGGCACTCAATCTCGACCAGCGCATCCATCGTATCGCGGTGCGGCTCGACGAGCTGACCTACTGGCGGGAGCGCGAAAGCGTGCCGGTGACGGGATGGACGATCAACGGCGCGGCGACCGAGGAAGGCGCTCCGTGGCCGACGCGAGAGGGCGTCGTCACCTTTACCGCGAAGGTCGAGGGCGCTGGCGACTGGCCGGTCGGCGAGACGCGGCTGCTGATGGACCTGGGTGGCGAAGGCCTGGTGACGCTCGACTACGGCAGCGACAGCGCCAGCTTCGGCAACGACCCCTACCACAAGGAATATCCGGTGAAGACGCTGAGCTTCGGCATCCGGGCCGAGGCGACGGCGCGCCTGCCGTTCGGGCAACCGGTGCGGAAGCCGGTGCTGGTGGGCGGGCGACTGAGCTGGATAGACTTGGCGGTGCACCAGCTCCGCCTTCGCCTCAAGCAGATCGTCGAGACCTGCGAGCTGCTCGAGGGGCACGAGGTGGTGCCGCACCTTGTCGCTGCGGCCGAGGAAGCGGTTTATTCGCTCGACTGGCCGTCGGGCACGGCCGACTATGTGGCGCGGTTCGCGCCGCAGCCGGGGCAGCAGAAGATCTGGCAGTTACCAGAATTGAAGGAGAAGCCCGAGGCGCTGACCGAGGCGCAGCGCGACAGCGTCGATGCGGCGGACGCCAAGCTGATCGCGCGGCTCAAGGAGTTGCAGAAGCGCTACCCGGCACAAGGCGATATCCTGCTGACGGGGCACGCGCATATCGACCTCGCGTGGCTGTGGCCATACTCCGAGACACGGCGGAAGATGCGCCGCACCTTCTCGACCGCGGTTCAGCTGATGGAGGGCAGCAACGAGTACGTCGCCAAGTCGGGCTTCCAGTTCAACCAGTCGACGGCGCATTACTACGCGCAGATCGAGGAGGACGACCCCAAGCTGTTCGAGCAAATCCGCGCCAAGGTGGCGTCGGGCGGCTGGGAGACGGTGGGCGGCATGTGGGTCGAGCCCGACACCAACATGCCAACGGGCGAGAGCCTGACGCGGCAGGTGCTCTACGGCCAGCTCTATTTCGAGCGCCAGTTCGGCAAGCGGCACCGGGTTTGCTGGCTGCCCGACTGCTTCGGCTTTTCGGGCGGGCTGCCACAAATCCTCAAGCAGGGCGGCATCGACAGCTTCTTCACCATCAAGGTGAACTGGAACGAGACAAACACCATCCCCACCGACCTGTTCTGGTGGGAGGGTATCGACGGGTCGCGGGTGCTGGCGCACACGTTCAACAACCCGCGCGGCGGCTATAACGGCGAGCTTGGGCCCGAGGCCTATCTCGTCACCTGGAAGCGTTTCAAGGACAAGCATCGCCACGGCCAGACCCTGCTGGCTATCGGCTATGGCGACGGTGGCGGCGGCGTGACGCCGGAGATGGTGGAGCGCGAGATGCAGCTGCGCGACTTCCCGGCGCTGCCCAAGGCGCATTGGGGCAAGGTGTCGGACTTCTTCGCCGGCGCGCACGATACGGCATCGCATACCGAGATGCCGGTGTGGTTCGGCGACATCTACCTCGAACTGCACCGCGGTACGCTGACGACGCAGAGCGCGGTGAAGAAGGCGCACCGGCAGGCGGAGCGGGCGCTGATCACGGCGGAGACGCTGGGCTCGCTCGCGCACCTGCTCGGCGCCGAGCAGCCGGAAAGCCTCGAACATATCTGGCGCGTGGTGCTGAAGAACGAGTTCCACGACATCCTGCCGGGATCGTCGATCGCCGAGGTGTACGACGATGCCGAGCGCGAGCTGGCGGATGCACATGGCCGAGCGCTGGCGCGGCAGCAGATGGCGCTGTCGACCATCATCGGCAAGCTGCCGGACGGCGATGTGTCGGACGCGGTGGTGGTGGTGAACCCGTCGCTCAACCGCCGACCGGTGCGGGTGAGGACGACGGACGGGGCGCATTTCTCGTCTGATCACATGATGCCGCCGCTCGGCGTGAAGGTGTTTTCGCGCGTCGACCTTGCGCCGCAGGAAGGGCTCAGCGTTTCGGAGGGCCACCTCGAGAACGTGCACATCAAGGCGACGATCGGGCTAGACGGCTCGGTGACGAGCCTCGTGCACAAGGCGACGGGTCGCGAGGCGCTGGCAGGCCGGGGCAACCAGCTCTGGGTCTACACGATCGACAAGCCCCGCAACTGGGACGCCTGGGACATCGAGGACGACTACGCCAAGCGCGGGCAGGAGCTCAACCGCCCTGAAAGCATCAAGGTGGTGGAGAACACCGCGGCGCGGGTGGCGGTGCGGGTGGTGCGGAAGTTCCGCGCCTCGACCGTAACGCAGACCTATACGCTCGAAGCGAACGGGACGCGGCTCGACATCGCCACCGAGCTCGACTGGCACGATCGCCACTGCCTGCTGCGGACGCTGACGCCGGTGGCGGTGCGGGCGACACACGCGACGTTCGAGCATGCCAATGGCGTGGTGAAGCGTGCGACGCACGACAATACCAGCTGGGAACAGGCGCAGTTCGAGGTGCCGGCGCATCGCTTCATCGACATGAGCGAGCCGGGTTTCGGCGTGGCGCTGCTCAACGATGCCAAGTATGGGCACTCGGCCAAGGGCAACATGCTGGGGCTGAGCCTCGTGCGGTCGCCGCTCTACCCCGATCCGCTGGCGGACGAGGGCGGGCAGCGCTTCACCTATTCGCTCTATCCGCATGCGGGCGACTGGCACGAGGGCCGGGTGCGCGAGGAGGCCGAGGACCTGAACCAGCCGATGCTGGCGGGAACGGCGAGCGGCGTGGCGTCGGTGTCGCTGGAGCCGATCGGCACCGAGGGCATTCCGGCGGCACTCAGCGGGTTCAAGCCGGCGGAGGACGGCAACGGTCTGATCCTGCGCGTATTCGAGCCGAGCGGGCGGCGTGGCGACTTCTCGCTCAGCGCGCCCGAAGGTTGGAGCGTGTCGGGGCCGCTGTCGATCATGGAAGAGCCGATGGAGCGCGGCGAAGGCGCGGAACTGCGGCCGTTCGAGGTGCGGAGTTGGCGGGTGAGCCGGGGGTGAGGTTGGGCGGGGTGGCGCTCGGGGCCACCCCTCATCCGCCCTTCGGGCACCTTCTCCCACAGGGGGAGAAGGCGAACGCTCGGCGGCTTCGCTTCAGATGCTTCGACGCGGCGATTCCATCGCCTTCTCCCCCTGTGGGAGAAGGTGCCCGAAGGGCGGATGAGGGGT
>JAEYYP010000274.1 GCA_023428425.1 Pseudomonadota bacterium | reverse complement strand
TTGCTGGACTTTCAGAGAAATGGCCCGACGCCGCGCCGGTCCTCGTCGGGGCCAATCCTTTCGCGGTAGGCGGGCTGAGCCGCGAGGAAACGGGCGACCACGAGATTTCCGGCAGCTATCAAGTCTTCCACGACCGCGCGCCAGCAGCGGCGGGGCCGCGGGTCATGGTCATCGGCGATTCCTTCACGGTGGGAGGCTTCGACCGGCTGTTCATGCGATTTGCCGACGGCTATCTGTGGACTCACCACCGGCACGGCGAATTCGACCGCGGGCTGATCGAGCAGTTCAAGCCCGACATCGTCATCTTCGAGACGGTGGAACGGGATCTGCCGGCCTTCCGAAACGCTCCAAATGAATGAGAAATCCGCCCTTGTGGACGCCCCGCGACAATCTGCCATCATGGCGGTTCGGTGGCTGGACAAGCGCTGGCTTCACGCATAAACCAACCCCGAATGCCGGAGGACCACGCTAGCCCGTTGCCATGCGCTGTCGGGTGGTGTTGCGAGCGGGGACAGGAAGCTCGACCTGCGGCGATCATGAGGCAATAAGGATAGAGTCCCGTGAGCGCACACGATACGACGGAACCCAGCCGCCGCGATTTCCTCTACGTTGCGACCGGCATGGTCGGTGTCGTCGGCGCCGCGAGCGTCGCCTGGCCTTTCATCGACCAGATGCGTCCCGACGCCTCGACCCGCGCGCTCGCCTCCGTCGAGGTCGACGTGTCGGCCGTCGAGCCTGGCATGTCACTGACGGTCAAGTGGCGGGGCAAGCCGGTGTTCATCCGCAACCGCACCCCGCAGGAAATCGAGGAAGCCAAGGCCGTGCCGCTGGCCGACCTCAAGGATCCGGTCGCGCGCAACGCCAACGTGGCGGCTGACGCTCCGGCGACGGACGCGGATCGCGCCGCGGGCGAGGGCAAGGAAAACTGGCTGGTCATGGTCGGCGTATGCACCCATCTGGGCTGCGTGCCGCTCGGCCAGGCCGGCGATTTCGGCGGCTGGTTCTGCCCCTGCCACGGTTCGCACTACGATACGGCCGGCCGCATCCGCAAAGGCCCGGCGCCGGAAAATCTTGCCGTTCCGCATTTCGAGTTCATCTCGGATACGGTCATTCGGGTCGGTTGAGGGGATCAGAACGATGAGCGGTGGACACTCCATCTATACGCCGAAGACCGGCCTCGGGCGCTGGATCGATGCGCGCATGCCCTTGCCGCGCCTGGTCTACGATTCGTTCGTGGCCTATCCGGTGCCGCGGAACCTGAACTATGCCTACACCTTCGGCGGCATCCTCTCGCTGATGCTGGTCGCCCAGATCGTGACCGGCGTCGTGCTTGCCATGCACTATGCCGCCGACACGACGATCGCCTTCCAGTCGGTCGAAAAGATCATGCGCGACGTGAACTCGGGCTGGCTGCTGCGCTACCTGCACTCCAACGGCGCGTCGTTCTTCTTCATCGCCGTCTACATCCACATCATGCGCGGCCTCTATTACGGCTCCTACAAGGCGCCGCGCGAACTGCTGTGGATCCTCGGCTGCGTCATCTACCTGCTGATGATGGCGACCGGCTTCATGGGCTACGTGCTGCCCTGGGGGCAGATGTCGTTCTGGGGCGCCACCGTCATCACCGGCTTCTTCACCGCCATCCCGCTCGTCGGCACCTGGATCCAGGAGCTGCTGCTCGGCGGCTTCGCGGTCGACAACCCGACGCTCAACCGCTTCTTCGCGCTGCACTACCTGCTGCCGTTCATGATCGCCGGCGTCGTGGTGCTGCACGTCTGGGCGCTGCACGTCACTGGCCAGACCAACCCGACGGGCATCGAGGTCAAGTCGAAGACGGATACCGTGCCGTTCTCGCCGCACGCCTCGGCCAAGGACGGGTTCGCCATGGTCCTGTTCCTGATCGTGTTCGCCTACTTCGTCTTCTACATGCCGAACTATCTCGGCCACCCCGACAACTACATCGTCGCGAACCCGCTGAAGACGCCGGCCCACATCGTTCCGGAATGGTACTACCTGCCGTTCTACGCGATCCTGCGCGCCATCACCTTCAACATCGGGCCGATCGACTCCAAGCTCGGCGGCGTGCTCGCCATGTTCGGATCGATCGCGGTGCTGTTCGTGGTGCCCTGGCTCGACACCTCGCGGGTCCGCTCGGCGGTCTACCGCCCCTGGTACAAGCTGTTCTTCTGGCTGTTCGTGGCCAACGCCATCATGCTCGGCTGGCTCGGCTCGCGTCCGGCGGAAGGCGTCTATGTCATCCTGTCGCAGCTCGGCACGCTCTACTATTTCGGCTTCTTCCTGATCATCATGCCGGTGCTCGGCCTGATCGAGACGCCGCGGCGGCTGCCCAACTCCATCACCGAGGCGGTGCTGGAGAAGAACAAGGGGCACGGGGGTGTCGCACTCCCGACGGGCGCGGCGGCCGCGCCGGTCGGGAGTGCGACACCCCCGTGCCCCTTGTTCTTCTCCAGCACCGCCTCGGTTATGGAGTTGGGCAGCCGCCGCGGCGTCTCGATCACGCCGAGCACCGGCATGATGATCAGGAAGAAGCCGTAATAGTAGAG
>JAEYYP010000266.1 GCA_023428425.1 Pseudomonadota bacterium | reverse complement strand
GCCCTCGCCCGACCTGGTGGCGCTCGGGCAGTCGCTCGGCTGCCACGCCGAGCGCGTGACGACGACGGCCGCATTCGCGCCTGCCTTCGAGCGCGCGATGCACTCGGGGCGGGCTGCGCTGATCGAGCTGGTCTGCGATCCGCTGCAACTCAGCACCCGGTCCCGCATGGCGGGCTGAGGTTCCTCAGCCCCCGGTGCGCGCCGCCCGCCAGCGGGCGTACTCGGCGCGGGCAGCGTCCTCCGGGGGGTACAGCCCGTGCGTGCTCTCGCCGGCGCTCACCCGCTCCATCACGAAATCCTCGAACTGGGTCTGTTCCCAGGCCTCGTCCGCGACTTCGGCGGCGATATGCTGCGGGATGACGACCACGCCCTCGGCATCGCCGACGAGGATGTCCCCCGGGTAGACCGGTACGTCGCCGCAGCCGATCGGCTGGTTCACATCGAGAGCATGGTGCCTGATGAGGTTGGTCGGGGCGCTGGGGCGGCTGTGATAGGCCGGGAACGGCAGCCTCGCAATATCAGGCGAATCGCGGAAGCCCCCATCGGTCACGACGCCGGCAACGCCGCGCCGGAACAGCCGGGTGACGAGAATGCCGCCCGCCGAGGCGGCGGAGGCATCCTTGCGGCTGTCGATCACGAGTACGCTGCCGGCCGGGCAGGTCTCCACCGCCACGCGTTGCGGGTGCTTGCGACCCTCGAAGGCGCTCGACGTGTCGAGATCTTCCCGCGCCGGGATGTATCGCAGCGTGAAGGCCGGGCCGACCATGCGGGGCGCATCGGGATTGAGCAGACTGATGCCGCCGATGAAGGTGTTGCGGAAGCCGTGTTTCATCAGCACCGAAGTCAGGGTTGCCGTCGATACGTCCAGCAGCTTGCTGCGAACAGTCTGGTCCATGTGGTTCTCCCGAGATGTTGAGGCGCGGCTAGCGGCGACGAATGGTGCCGTCGTGGTCGAAGGTGCAGAAGAGCCCGCCCTGGAAATACTCCCCGACCGGATCGGCATCGGCTGGCACCGGCGCGAAGGCGTCCGGGTGCGCGAAGTCGCGGATGACGTCTCGCGGCACATAGCCCAACCGCTCGGCCTCGGAGTTGTCCCACCAGCTGCCGCCGCCCGCTGAGGCGCCAAAAACGGTCTTCACGTCAATATCGGGGTGCGTGAGGCCGATGATGCAGAGCTGAGTCAGGTCCGCAGGGCTGATCCATATCTCCAGCGACCGCGGGTTGCGTGGCCGATCCTGGGCGTTGCCGATGCGGACGATGAGGCTGCGGATGCCGTGCCTGTCGAAGTAGAGCCCGGCAGCCAGTTCGCCCCAGCACTTGGTCAGGCCGTATATGCTGTCGGGGCGCATCGGAGCATCGGGCCCCACGACCACGTCGCGCGGATAGAAGCCTGTGGCGTGGTTGCTCGAACCCAGCACGACGCGCGGGACCCGGGCCAGTTTTGCCGCTTCGTATAGAGTGCTCGTACCCACGACATTGGCCTGCACCATCTCGGCCAACCCCTTCTCGCTGGGAATGCCGGCGAGATGGATGACGCCATCCATGCCGCCCAGGGCCTCGGTGGCCGCCGCGAGATCGGTGAGGTCAGCTTGGACGAAGGACTCGTTTTCGACCGTGTCCGCCGGCGCGACGATGTCGATAATGCGCAGGTGGCGCACCCGCGGCGACAGCACCTTCCGCATCGCGGTGGCAACGCGGCCCGAACCGCCCGTAATGGCAACCGAAAGTTCCAATAGATCCGGCATTGTCTCACTTGGGTCAGTGTTGTCGCTAGGTCAGGTGTCGACGCCCTCGAACATGCGATGGCGGGCGTTGAGGATATGAGTGCGCATGGAACTGGTCGCGATATCGACATCGCGACGGCGAATGGCCTCGACCGTCACGACGTGCTCGTCCTGCACCATGCGCAGGCTGGCTTCCGAGCGCTTCAGGGTCAGGCTACGGGACACGTTCATGCCTGAAAGTATGTGCGGTCGCAGCAGGCGCTGCACCATGCGGTGATAGTTGTTGTGCGTCGCTTCGGCGATCGCCTCGTGGAGTGTCGCGTCCTCCTCGGCGCCGATGAAGCCGTCGGCGATGCAGTGCTCGAGCGCAGCCATGGCAGCATCGATGCGGTCCATGTCGTCCTGCTGCCAGCGCAGGGCGGCGAGCCCCGCTGCCGATGGCTCGGTGTTGGCCCGGAACTCGAAGCAGCGCTGCAGGTCGCCAAGCGTCCCAATGGGGGCAAGCTCGAGGATTGAGGGGTCGGGCTGGCGGCGGACATACGATCCCGACCCCTGCCGCGACACGACGATGCCGTCCTCTTTCAGCCGCGCCAGCGCCTCGCGCACCACCGGCCGCGAGGCGCCGTACATGTCGGACAGTCTCGCCTCGGATGGGAGGCGCGAGTTGGGCGCGAACTCGCCCCGGGTGATCATGCCCAGAATGGCGTCATAGATGGTGGTGCTCAGCCTCGGCGGGGAGGCTTCTTCGCGAGCGAGGCTGGCTGTGGGAGAGTTGGACATTTCCGTCGACATCTGGGTTGGCAGGCTGGTGTGCCGCCGGTGTACCCCACTCCTCCTGGAAGGCAATGCGCCGCGGCAGACGTCGCAACGTTCTTCATCGCGTGCCATTTCCACAGGCAACATGTCAATACTTGTATGTTGCTGGCAGAGATGTAAACTCCCTCCCCGATAAGGCCCGTGGTGGATGCGACGCTGAACGTCGTGCGGTACCGCGGCGCCCGGCGAGGGGTACTATGAAGATTGACCGCATGCGGGTGTTCATGACCCGCGACAAGGATCGGCCGCGCGTCCTGGTAGCGCTCGATACGGACGAGGGCATCACCGGTTGGGGGGAGTGCTACAACCACGGCCCCGACCGCGGGCTGCCGCCCATACTCGACTACTATGCCGGCATGCTCGCCGGCCAGGATCCGCTGCGCGTCGAGTACCTGACCAACTACCTCAT
>JAEYYP010000142.1 GCA_023428425.1 Pseudomonadota bacterium | reverse complement strand
GACCAGCACCACACGCAGACCTATCTGACCCAGATCGTCTCGAACATGACCACCAAGCAGCCCGGCTCCGACCCCAAGTTCTTCTACTGGGGCAAGGAAAACGGCAACTTCTTCAAGGACATCTACACCCATGGCGCCATGGCGGTGAGCGCCAACTCGCGCAACCCGGAAAAGGCCCTCGAGGTCTACGACCTGATCCGCAACGACAAGGAGATGTACATGCTCTTCGTCTACGGCATCGAGGGCGAAGACTACGTCATCCGCGAGGATGGCGTGCTCGACCGGCCGGAAGGCTGGGACATGTCCACCATGGACCTCGGCACCAACTACTGGTGGGGCCGCACCGATGAGTTCGAGCCGGTCCGCACCACCGACGCGCCCAACAAGGCGGAGGTGATCGCCGAGCTCGATGCCGTGGCCAAGGACTACACGTACTCGACGCTGCTCATCAACAAGCCCAACATCGACTCGACCACCGCCGCCATGGCCGCGGTGCTCGCCGAGTACATCCCGCAGCTCCAGTACGGCAAGTTCGACGACCCGGCCGCCGCCGTCGCCGAGATGCGCCAGAAGCTGAAGGACGTCGGCTACGAGGACGCACGTGCCTCGATCCAGGCCGACCTGGACGCCTGGAAGGCCGCCCGCGGCCTCTGACGCGACCGATCATGGACGGGCGGGCCTCCGGCTCGCCCGCTCCCTTCGGAGGATTGCCCGTGGATACCCTGTTCTCGCCCGATTCCGTGCTGATGCGCGGCCTGACCCGGGTCGCCGATGTGATGATCCTGAACTTCCTCTTCATCGTCACGACCGCGCCGGTGGTAACGCTGGGCGCGTCGCTGACGGCGCTCAACTTCACAGCCATGCGAATCGCCACGGATCGGTGCAATTCGGTTTCGGGCGACTATTTTCGCTCGTTCAGACAGAACCTCCGGCAGGGCACGATCATCGTGCTCATCCTGGCGGCACTCGGCGGGGTTCTCGCCGCCTGGTATGTGGTGGTGACCAACCTCGCGATCGAGCCGCTGGCTGAGCTAGTGCTGCTGGCGATCTGGTATGGCCTCGCCTTCAGCCTCCTGACGATGACGGTGTTTGCCTTCCCGTACCTCGCCAGCTTCGAGGGCAGTGTCCGGCAGGTGCTCCGCAATGCGCGGCTGATGTCGTGGAAGCACTCGCTCACGTCGCTTGGCGCGCTGTCGCTGATCGGCCTCTCGATCGTTGTCACGGTATTCTACCCGCAGGTCACGGGCTACGGCCTGTTCTGGCTGCTCGGCGGCTTCGGCGCCATCGCGACGGCCAATGGCTTTCTCTTCGCCCGCATCTTCGACAAGTACATCGCCGCAGCGGCGGCCAACAAACAGACATAGGGGCCGAAGGCTCATGCATCGCTACGACATTCGCCACTGGGCCTTCATCCTCGGCGACGAGCCGGACGCCTGGGCCAAGGGGTTCGACGATTCCGCCTGGCGCCGGCTGACGGTGCCGCATGACTGGAGCGTCGAGCAGCCGTTTGCCGAGCACCATTCGAGCGGCACGGGCTATCTGCCGGGCGGTATCGGCTGGTATCGCGCACATGTGTCGCTGAAGGATGTGGGCGAGGTGGCCGGCAAGCACGTCCGTCTCAAGTTCGAGGGCGTCTACAAGAACGCGCAGGTGTGGGTGAATGGCTATCACGTGGGCGGGCGGCCGAACGGGTGGGTGGAGTTCTCGTTCGACCTCACCGAGCTCCTCGGCTACGCCAACAGCGACGACCTGGTGATTTCGGTGCGGGTGGAGCACACCGACATTTCGGACAGCCGCTGGTACAACGGTACCGGCATCAACCGGCGCGTCGAGCTGCAGGTGCACGAGGCGGTGCGGGTCGCCGAATACGGCACGGTGTTTGAGACGGTGAACGCGGACGCGAGCGAAGCAGAGATCCGCATCGCGCAGACTGTCGCCAACGACACTTCCAAAGCGCTGACGGTTGAGGTGCAGCACGAGTTGCGCTCGCTCACGGGCGGGGCGGTTCACACGTTCGCGGCGAGGGCCGAGGTGGGCCCAGGGGAGAGCGGCAGTGCCGAGGTGGCGGGCAAGGTGCCGCAGCCGGAGCTGTGGTCCGACACGGCGCCCAACCTATACCGGCTCACCAGCACGTTGAGCTGGGTGGCAGACGGAGTGGCAAAGCGCGCGGTCTACGAGGAGATCGTCGGCATCCGCATGTTCCGGTTCGATGCGGACCAGGGCTTCTTCATCAACGGAGAGCCGAGGACGCTGAAGGGTGTTTGCCTCCACGAGGACGCGGGCCCGTTCGGCACTGCGGTGCCGGCGGCGGTGTGGCTGCGGCGGCTGCTGAAGCTCAAGGAAATGGGCTGCAACGGCATCCGCATGGCCCACAACCCGCACGCGCCCGAACTCTATCGGCTCTGCGACGCGCTGGGCTTCTACGTGATCGACGAAGCGTTCGACGAGTGGGAGAACCCCAAGAACAAGTGGTGGCAGGGGCACAATGTCTATCCGCCACGGCACCAGGGCTACGCCAAGGAGTTCCCGGCCTGGCATCAGCGCGACCTCGAGAACATGATCGACGCGCACCGCAACCACCCGTCGATCATCGCCTGGAGCACCGGCAACGAAATCGACTACCCCAACGACCCCTACGCCAGCCCGATGTTCGAGGCGATGACGGGCAACAACGACGCCAACAAGTCGGCGCGGCAGCGGGCCTATGACCCGAACCGGCCCGACGCGCGGCGGCTAGCGACGATCTCGCGCAAGCTGGCGGCGATGGTGCGGGCCAAGGACACGACGCGACCGGTGACGGTGGGGGCAGCGTTTCCGGAGCTGTCGCGGCACACCGGCTTTCTCGAGCCGCTCGACCTCGTGGGCTACAACTACAAGGAACACCTCTACCCCGAGGATCACGCCAAGTTTCCGAAGCAGCCGATCGTGGGAAGCGAGAACGGCCACAGCTACCGCGACTGGCGGGCGGTGACGGACAACGCCTACATTTCCGGCCAGTACCTGTGGACCGGCATCGACTACCTGGGCGAGACGCATGGCTGGCCGCAGCATGGGTCGCGGGCGGGTCTGCTGACGCTGGCCGGGTTCGACAAGCACTCGTTCCACCTGCGCCGCAGCTGGTGGGCGGACGAGCCGGTCGCCTACCTGGCGACGCGGAAGAGGCAGGGGGATGAGAAGCACCCGTGGGCCTTGCCTCTCGCCCGCTCCTGGGACGTGGTAGCCGACGGGACCGGCGAGATCGTCTGCGTCAGCAACGGGACGCCGCGACTGACCTGCGACGGCCGCGAAATCGCGCTGACCCGCGATGATGACGGCGGCTACTGGGTCGCCGAGACGCCGGTGAACCTGTCGCGCCTGCGGCTCGAGACACTGCGTGACGGCGAGGTCGTGGCGCGGGACGAATTCGGGCCGAGCGGCGGTGCGGTGCGTCTCGATGCGCTGGTGTGGCAGGCGCCCGGCGAGGCGCTGGCACGAGTCGCGGCGGTCGGGCTGGGAGACGAGGGCGTGGTGCAGATCGAGTGCACCCTGCGCGATGGCAACGAGGAACGAGCGCGCAACGAGCTGGTGATTTCGGCCGTGGTCGAAGGTGGCGAACTGCTCGGCATCGAGAGCGGCGACCTGTCGGACAACACGCCCTACACCGAGCCGCGGCGCAGGACGTTCGATGGCCGAGTGATCGTGTTCGTGCGGGCCGAAGGGCGAGCGCGGGTGCGATTGAGCGCTGACGGTCTTGCCGGAGTCGAGGTAGAGTGCGGCCAGTAAACAGCGAGGCAATCGCGATGCGACCGCAATTCCACTTCTCCCCGCAATCAGGCTGGATCAACGACCCTAACGGAGCCATCCGCGTCGACGGGGTCTACCATCTGTTCTACCAGGCCAATCCGGACGGGATCGTGCATGGGCCGATGCACTGGGGGCACGCGACCAGCACGGACCTCGCCAACTGGACCGAGCAGCCGATAGCGCTCTATCCCGAGGCGAGCGGGCAGTGCTTCTCGGGCAGTGCGGTGCTGGCGGGTGATGGCAACGTGGCTTCGGAGTTCGGGGCGGGGGACGGGGTGCTGCTGTTCTACACGGCGCATCGCGAAAGCCCGCGATGGATCGAAGACCAGGCGGTGGCGATTGCCGATCGGGGAATGACGAGCTTCCGCAAGTTCGCGGGCAATCCGGTGCTGCCGACGCCGGGACCCAGGGATTTTCGCGACCCCAAGGTGATCTGGCATGCGGCGACCGCGCGCTGGATCATGGTGGTGACGCATGGGCAATCGATCGGCTTCTATTCGTCGCCCGATGCGCTGAGCTGGCAGTTCGAGAGCGAGTTCGCCGAGGGGCGGCATGATCCGGCGCAGAACCCGGGGCCGTGGGAGTGTCCCGACCTGTTTCCGATGAGAGTGCAGGGTACGGAGGAGACGGCCTGGATACTCGTAGTCGGCCTGGGTCGCGGGCACATCTCCGGTGGGTCGGGCACGCAGTATTTCGTCGGCGATTTCGACGGGCACACGTTCCGCAACCGCAACGCGCCGGACCTTGAGCTGTTCATGGACTGGGGGCGCGACTACTACGCGGCGCAGACCTTCTCCGGGATGGCGGGCGAGGACCCGCTGGCGATCGCGTGGATGAGCAACTGGATGTATGCCAACCACACGCCGCAGACCGAGTTTCGCGGCAGCATGAACCTGCCGCGGCGGCTGCGACTCGCTGACGGACCCGAGGGTCTGCGGCTGGCGCAACATGTGGACGAGAGCGCGGCGCGGCATTTTCCCGAGCTGATAGGCACGGTGCCGGACTCGGCGATCTATCGGCTGCGGCACAGCTGGCACGGGGCCGAGGGCGGCCAGCTTGCCCTGTCGCTGTTCGACGAGACCGATCCGGTGCTCGTAGTGGAGCGCAAGGGCGGCAACGCGTACGAGGTGACATTCCTCCGCAAGGGGCATCCGGGGATCGAGGCGGCGCGCGGCTATGCGAGCCGGTTCAGCTTTGCGGCGGTGGTTGAGGGGGCGTTCGACCTCGAGGTGTTCGTCGACAACGGGCTGGTCGAGATCGGTTGTGCCGGCGGGCGGCACTGGGTGAGCAACCTATACTTCCCGGCCGATCCCGCGGGCGCGGTGACGATCGCGGGGTCAGGCGGGACTTGAGCAGGCGCCGAGTCCGTATCGCCCCCTCCACCAGCTTCGCTGGTCCCCCTCCCCCGCTGTCGCTGTGGAGGACCCCCGGCCACCTCGGCGGCTCGAGAAGGCGGGTGACGGGCTAGCGGCGCAGGCGCTTCGAGAAGGAGCTGGCGGCTACGGCGAGGACGATGATCGCGCCGACGAGGATCTGGCGGATGTAGCTGTCGACGCTCATCTGGGTGAGGCCGTTGTCGAGCACGCCGAGGATCAGCACGCCGATCACCGTGGCGAGGATGCGCGGCACGCCCTGCTCGGACATGGTCATGCCGAGGAAGACGGCGGCGATGGCGTTGAGCATGAGGCCGCTGCCCTGGGTCGGGTTGGCCGAGGCGACGCGGCTCGCGTACATCAGCCCGGCACCGGCGGCACTCAGGCCGGTCAGCGCGAAGGCGATGAGCTTGAGGCGGCGGACGGCAACGCCTGAGAGGTAGGCGGCCTCGATATTGCCGCCGATGGCGTAGAGGCGGCGACCGAAGGTGGTCTGCTCGAGCAGCACCCACACGGCGAAGACTACGGCCAGCGCCACGATGGTGAGGTTGGGCAGCATGACGGCAACGCCGCCAATCTCGCCGAGGGGGATGCCGCCGCGGGCGAAGTTGGAGAAATCGGCGGGGATCGACGCGCCGGAGATGGTCTTGCCGCCGCTCAGCACAAAGGCGGCGCCCGACAGGATGGTCAGCATGGCGAGGGTGGCGACGAAGGGCAGGATGCCGATGAAGCTCACCAGCACGCCGTTGATGGCCCCGCCGACGAGGCCACCGAGGAGCGCGATGCCGACCGTCAGCCAGATCGGGTAGCCGGCGGCAAACAGCACGCCCGCGACGATGCCTGAAAGGCTGGCGGCGGAGCCGACCGAGAGGTCAAAATCGCCCATGACCATGACGATGGTCATGCCGGAGGCGACGACCACCAGCATGGAGAGCTGCTGGCTGATGTTCAGCCAGTTGCGCGCCGTCATGAAAGTATCGGGCAGGTTGTACCAGAAGAAGCCGAGGATCAGCGCGAAGCCGATCAGGGTTCCGTAGCGGCGGAGCAGGGTGGCGATGCTCATGGTGCGAAGATCATGCGGCGACGGGAGCGCGGCCGTAGCAGCGGTTCAGGAGGTCATCCTCGCCAAGCCCCTTGGCGGCTACAATCTCGGTGATGGCGCCATCGCGCATCACGGCGATGCGGTCGCACATGCCGATCAGCTCGGGCAGGTCGGAACTTACCAGGATCACCGCCATGCCCTTCTGCGTCATGTCGCGAATGATGGTGTAGATATCGAATTTCGCGCCGACGTCCACCCCGCGCGTCGGCTCGTCGAGCAGGAGCAGTTTCGGGTTGCCGCTGAGCGCCTTGGCGAACACCACCTTCTGCTGGTTGCCGCCGCTCAACTCAGCGGCGAGCTGGCGCGGGCCGGTGGAGCGGAGGCGCACGTCGGCGCCGAGGGTGGCGGCGAAGCGTTGTTCGGCGCGTGGCGTCAGGAAGCTGCCGCCGAGGCTCTGGCGCTGGAGCTGGGCCAGCGTGATGTTCTCGAAGATGGGACGGGTGAGCATCAGGCCTTCGTTGCGGCGTTCGCGCGGGACATAGGCGACGCCGGCCTTCCAGGCATCGGCGGGGCTGAAGGGGCGGTAGGGCAGGCCATCGAGGGTGACGGTGCCACTGCGGAGCGGCAGGTCGCCGAAGAGGGCGCGGACCAGCTCGCGCTGGCCGGGGCCGGAGAGGCCGGCGACGCCGAGGATTTCGCCCTGGCGGAGGGTGAACGAGGTGGGGCGCAGGCGGGCGGCGGCGAGGTCGCGCACCTCGAGCGCGGTGCCACTGGTGCGGGGTGTGGCGGGGGCGGGGTAGGCTTCCTCGACCTTGCGGCCGATCATCAGGGCGACGAGGTCGTCGTGGGTGATGTCGGCCATGCGGCCGGTATCGACGGTCTGGCCGTCGCGCATGACGGTGGCGCGGTCGCAGAGCGCCATCACCTCGTCGAGGCGGTGCGAGACGTAGAGGACGGAGCCGCCGCTCGATCGGATTTCGCGCAGCACGCGGAACAGGCGCTCGGACTCGTCGCGGGTGAGGGCCGCGGTGGGCTCGTCCATGACGTAGAGACGGGCAGGGGCGTCGGGCTCGGAGAGGAAGGCGCTCGACAGGCGGACGAGCATCTGGTCGCCGGGGGAGAGCCGGGCCATGCGCTGGCGCGGATCGATATGGCTGATGCCGAGGGTTTCGAGAGCGGCGCGGGCGGTGGCGTTGAGCTTGCGCCAGTTGACGAGGAGGCCGGCATGCCTGGGGTAGCGGCGGCCCATGAAGATGTTCTCGGCCACCGACAAAGCCGGGACGACGTTGAATTCCTGGTGGATGAAGCGGAAGCCGAGGCGATGCGCTTCCTTGGGACTTCCGATGGTGACGGGTTTGCCGTCGATGCGGATGTCGGCGGTATCGGGGGCGACGACGCCGGCGAGGATCTTGATGAGCGTCGACTTGCCGGCGCCGTTCTCGCCCATCAGCGCGTGGATCTCGCCCGCCTCGATGGTGAGGGCGACACGGCGCAGCGCGGGCACGCCCGCGTAGGCTTTTGCGACGTTGTCGAGGGAGAGGAAACTCATGGGTTCATACTGATTGAGGCTGGTCGGTCGACCCCTGTGAGCGCCCCCTCCACCAAGCTACGCTTGGTCCCCCTCCCCCCCTATCGCGGTGGAGGACCCCGGCGACGTCGGTGCCCCGACCTGGGTCCTCCCCCGCAGAGGGGGGGAGGGGGATCACCCGGAGGGTGGTGGAGGGGGCGTCAGCCAGCTCGGCCTACTGGGCCGCGTTGTCCTTGGTCACCAGCTTGGTGGGGACGAAGGTGACGGCGGTGGCGGGAGCGGTGCCGGCGAGGAGGCCGGCGTCGGCCTCGGCGGCGGCGGCGCCGATGCCGGCGAAGTCCTGGGCGACAGTGGCTTCGAAGTTGCCGCCCTTGGCGACTTCCTCGCGGGCCTGCGGGTTGGCGTCGATGCCGGTGATGACGATGCCTTCACCCTGGCGGCCGGCGGCCTCGATGGCCTGGAGCGCGCCGAGCGCCGGCTGGTCCCAGGCGGCCCACACGGCCTTGATGCTGCCCGGCTCGGGGTTGGCGGCGAGCACCGCATCCATCTTGGCGCGGCTGTCGGCGATGCCGCCGTCCGACACGTCCGGGGTGATCCGGTCGAGCACCTTGATGCCAGCATTGGCGGCGAAGATTTCGTCGGCCTTGGCGCCACGCACCTGCACCGGTGGGAAGGCGTCGAAGACGAACATCACGACGTTGCCTTCGCCGTTTATGCGGTCGACGACGTAGCCGGCGGTGGTTTCGGCCATGGCGACGCCATCTGAGGTGACGTTGGTGGCGAGCAGCGGGTCGCTGCCGGCATCCATGCCGACGACCGGGATGTTGGCAGCCTTGGCGGTCTCGAGGCCAGCGGCGACCTGGGTCGGGTCGACGTTGATGACGATGGCGTCGACGCCCTGGTTCACCGCGTCCTCGATGCGGCTGATGACGGCGGCGACGTCATTCTGGGTGTCGATGACGTTAACGTCCCAGCCCTTTTCCTTGGCCACGGCCTGGAAGGATTCGACATAGGCCTGCGTGCCCGGCTGGGCCATGTAGGGGGTGATGACGGCGACCTTGGACTGAGCGAAGGCGGCGCCGGATGCGCCGGCGACGATGGCGGCAGCCGCGAAGGCGAGGCCGCGAACGGTCTTGCTGAAGGTGGTGAGCATTTTCGGGTTAGTCCTCCTGTAGGCATCGGGCGGCATGATCGCCCGGCCGGCCGCATTGCCCAGCGGAACGGCTGTTTTCCTTGTGCCTCAGCCGACTATAAGGGAGCGGGCCGCGGGCGGCCACTGGCATTTGGGAGCAACCCTCGTGGCGCAAACCACCCTCATCGGAATCGACGTCGGAACGACGGCGATCAAGGCCATCCTGATCGATGCGCAGGGCAACAGGCTCGACAGCTTTGCCCGGAGCTATCCGATCGCGCGGCCTCAGGACGGCCATGCCGAGCAGGATCCGCTCGACTGGATGGACGGGGTGCTGGCGGCGCTTTCGCAGTTCGCCGGGGGGCATGATCTCGGCGGGCTGGCGGGGATCGGCATCTGCTCGCAGGTGCAGACGACGGTGTTCGTGGATGCGGCCGGAGAGCCGGTGCTGCCTGCGATCGTGTGGCAGGACACGCGGGCGGCCGGAGATGCGGCGAAGCTCGACGGGCGCATCAGCGCTCAGCAGAAGCTCGACTGGTTCGGTGGCCCGATGCCGATCGATGCGAGTCACGCGCTGGCGCGGGTGGCACATGTGAGGCGGGTGGCGCCCGAGGCGTGGGCGAAAACGCGCCATGTGCTGCAGCCGCGCGACTACTGCATCCTGCATCTCACGGGCGAACTGGCGGCTGACCCGATCGCGGCGATCGGACTCACCAATGCGGATGGGTATGTCGGGGCGCTGTTCGACCTGCTGCCGGGGACGCTGGAGAAATTCCCGCCGCTCTATCCGTTCACCCATGTGGCGGGCCGGGTTCGCGAGGGGCTGCCCTGCGCCGGGGTGCCGGTGGTGGTGGGGGCGATGGATGCCTGGGGCGGGATGTTCGGTACGGGCGTCGCGGCGGATGGCGATGCGATGTACCAGAGCGGCACCAGCGAGATTCCGGGGATCGTGTCGTCGGTGGTGAACCCGACGCCGGGGGTGATCCTGTTCCCGCCCTATGAGGGCATCGTCATGCATGCGGCGCCGACGCAGACCGGTGGGGCGGCGCTCTCGTGGCTGGGCAAGGTGCTCGGACGGAGCCCGGTGGAGATGTCGGAGATGGCGGCGGGCATCGAACCGTCCGCGGCCGTGCCGCTGTTCCTACCGCATCTCCAGGGCGAGCGGGCGCCGATCTGGGACAGTGCGTCGCGCGGGGTGTTCGCGCGGCTCGACAACCGGGCGGGGGCGCCGGAGATGGTACGGGCGGTGATGGAGGGGGTGGCGC
>JAEYYP010000112.1 GCA_023428425.1 Pseudomonadota bacterium | reverse complement strand
GGCCATCGCCATCCGCGATGGCCGCGTGCTGGTGCAGAACATCAAGGGCGAGGACGCGACTTTCTTGCCGGGTGGCCGGATCGCGCAGGGGGAGGCGAGCACCGAGACGCTGGTGCGAGAGAGCGAGGAGGAGTTCGGTCAAGTCGTTGTTGTCGGGCAACTCGCCTACGTGATGGAATCCTTCTATCCGAGCCGCTCACAGCAGTTCCACGAGCTTTCGCTCTACTACCGGGTGGAAACGGACGCCGACTTTCCGTACCACGACAGCGAGATCTGCCACCGCTGCTTCGAGGGCACGGCGGAGATGGAGTATCGCTGGGTGCCGGCGACCGAGGCGGGGCTCGATGCCGTGCGGTTTCATCCGCGAGCGCTCCGCAACCGGCTCGTCGACCTGCCGACCCAGACGGTCCACATCCTCGACCGGGACGACGAATGAGCGTCCATCGCCTCGAGGTCCGTGTCTACTACGAGGACACCGATTTCTCGGGGAACGTGTATCACGCGGCTTACCTGCACTTCTTCGAGCGGGGGCGGACGGAGTTTCTGCGCGATCTTGGCGTGCATCACTCGGAGCTGATCCACGACGGCATTGCCTTTGCCGTGCGGCGGATGACGATCGACTTCATGGCGGCCGCGCATATCGACGACGCGCTTGTGGTGACGACGGAAGTCGCTTCGGCGACGGCGGCGCGGCTCAACCTCGTGCAGTCGATCAGCCGCGACGGAGCCGAACTGGTGCGCGCCGAGGTGCAGGTCGTGTCGATCAAGGTGACGGGTGGCGCGGCGCGCATGCCCAAGGCCCTGCAGGCGCTGATCGTCAAAGGTTGATCGGCCTCGCCGACGATCTTAACGCTTCGTTGACCGTAACTAAGGCAGTGCAGTTGGAGCACTGCCAAAGCTCCGGGAATCCGGGCTTTTCTCTTAAATTTGACAAATTTGGTCCGCATCGCCTGAACCATCGCGTTCGGTCGTCGGGGCCGGGCTGAGAAGGACCCTCACATGGACCCAACGCTTGCCGCAGCGGCTGCACCACATGCCGATCTGTCGATATGGGGCCTGTTCATGCAGGCCGACCTCGTCGTCAAGTCAGTGATGCTCGGGCTTGTCGCGGCCTCGGTGTGGTGCTGGGCCATCATCGTCGACAAGTCGCTGCTGTTCGGCCGGGTGAAGAGCGAGATGAACCGCTTCGAGCGCGTGTTCTGGTCGGGGCAGTCGCTGGAAGAACTCTACCAACAGATGAGCGAGCGGCCATCGCCTGGGCTGGGGAACATCTTCGTCGCGGCGATGAAGGAATGGAAGCGCAGCCATGAGCAGAACGCCTCGTCATTCATCGGCGTGCAGACGCGGCTCGAGAAGGTTCTGGACGTCGCCATAGCGCGTGAAAGCGAGTCTCTGGAGAAGCGGCTGAGCTTCCTTGCGACGATTGGTTCGGCCGCGCCCTTCATTGGCCTTTTTGGCACGGTATGGGGCATCATGAACGCATTTACCGCCATCTCGGCCGCCTCGAGCACGAACCTCTCGGTTGTGGCCGGTCCGATCGCCGAGGCGCTGTTCGCCACGGCCATCGGCCTTGTCGCGGCCATCCCGGCGGTGATCGCCTACAACAAGCTGTCCGGTGACGCGAGCAAGATGATCGGCCGGCTCGAAGGCTTTGCCGACGAGTTCTCGACCATCCTGTCGCGGCAGCTGGAAGCCCGGGGTCAACGCTGATGGCAATGTCGGTTGCAAAGGGTGGCGCAGGCGGCGGTCGGCGGCGCGGCCGGCGTCGGGGCGGCGGTGCGCTGATGAGCGAGATCAACGTCACGCCGATGGTCGACGTGATGCTGGTGCTGCTCATCATCTTCATGGTGGCGGCGCCGCTGATGACGGTCGGCGTGCCGATCGACCTGCCGCAGACCGCGGCCAGGCCGATGAACACCGACCAGAAGCCGGTGATCATCTCGGTGACCAACGAAGGCGCCATCTTCCTCGGCGAGGAGCCGGTGCTACTTGCCGACCTGCCTCAGAAGCTTGCCGACCAGGGCGTCGACGCCGAGGTGACGCGCGTGAACGTGCGCGGTGACCTCGCTGCGAACTACGGCTCCGTCATGCAGGTGATGGGTGCGTTGTCGGGCGCGGGTTACGCCAAGATCGGCCTCATCACCGAACAGGCGCAGCAGGCGCCGGCGCCGTAACCCAGATGCGCGCCGGTCTCACCGTATCGACCGCACTGCATGCCGGCCTGATCGCGATCGCGGTCCTGGGGCTCGGCTTCGGCCAGCCCATAGAGGCGACGCCGGTGGAGTCGATAGCGGTGGACCTGGTGCCGATCTCGGATTTCTCGAACATCCGCGTGGGTTCGCTCGACAGCACGATCGTCGAGACGGAGACGCCGTCGGCCGTCAATGCCGAGGCGCCGGCCGAGATCGCGCAGCCGACGGGGAACACGGAAGAAGACCAGCCGACGCCCGAGGATACGCCCGACCCCACACCGGCGCCCACGGTGCAGACCGCGCCCGCTCCGGAGGCGACCGAGCCCGAGCCCGAGCCGGAGCCCGTCGAGGAGGCTGCGCCGGTCCCGGTCGAGCGTCCCGTCGAGCCGCCTCCGCCCGCGCCAGAGCCAGAACCCGAGCCCGAGCCGGTCGTGGAGCCCGAGCCCCCGGCGGTGGAAACACCGCCTCTCGCCGTCGATACACCCGCGCCAGATCCGGCCGATGCGGCTCCGCGTCCGATCATGAAGACAGCGGCGCTGGCCGACAAGCGCGCCGACTTCAAGAAGCAGCAGGAGGCGGCAAGGCAGAAGGCTGCCGATGACGCCAAGGCCGCTGCCGACGCCAAGAAAAAGGCCGAGGAAGAGAAAAAGAAGGCCGACGACGCCAAGAAGGCCGCCGACAAGAAGAAGGCGGACGAGCAGCGGCGGATCGAGCAGGCCCGGGCGGAGCAGGCCAAGGAAGCCGACGAGCTCGCCAGCATCATCAACAACGAGGAATCGCGCGGCGCGACAACCGGCGAAGGCGGCGAGCAGACGCTCGGCCGGCAGGATGGTCGTTCGGCGACGCTGAGCCAGTCGCAGATCGATGGCCTCGTGTCGCAGATTCGCGGCTGCATCGCGGTGCCTCCCGGTGCGTCGGAGGCCGGATCGGAGGCGCAACTGCTGTTCAGCGTCGCTGGCGACGGCTCGCTGGTGGCGCAGCCGCAGGTGGTCAGCCTCACCGGCGACACCGTCGCCGATGCCTATGCGCGCGCGGTTACCCGTGCTGTCATGCGCTGCGGCCCCTATGCGGTCGTGGCCGGGCAGGACGTGAAAGCAACATTCCGGGCAAGGGATTTCTGATGCCCGACGATATCCAGTGTGGAGACATGACATGACCCTGTTCACCCGGCGCAACGCGCTGAAGCTCGGGCTCGCCGGCGGTGCGCTGGCGCTTGCCACTCCATCGCAGGCCCTGGTCGAGATCGTCGTCACCGGCGGCGACTTCACGCCGCTGCCGATCGCCATTCCCGACTTCGCTTCCTCCGATCCGGCCTTCGGAGCGGAGATCGCGCAGATCGTGCGAAACAACCTGAAGCGCTCCGGCCTCTTCGTACCGCTCGATCCGGCGTCGCTGCCGATCCGGGTGGGCGACGTCCAGAACCAGCCCGACTTCGCATCGTGGCGCGCCGCCAGCGTCGATGCTCTGGTGATGGGCTCGGTGGAGCGGGGCGGGCAGGTCAACTCCCAGGTGCGGGTGTGGGACACGCAGGCGGCGCAGCAGGTGGTGGGCAAGTCGTACCAGACCGATGCCCAGAACTACCGCCGCATCGCCCACATCGTATCCGACGCCATCTACGCGTCGCTGTCGGGCGGCACCGGCTATTTCGATACACGAGTGCTCTTCGTCGCGGAGTCGGGGCCCAAGGCCAACCGGGTCAAGAAGCTCGCGATCATGGACCAGGACGGCGCCAACGTGCAGTACCTGAGCTCGGGCAAGGCGCTGACTTTCGGTCCCAAGATCGGGCCGCGCGGCGACACCATCGCCTACACTTCGTACGAGGACGGCAATCCGCAGGTCTACTATGCCGGCCTCGGCGGCGGCGCCAAGAAGCTGATCCAGGGCGCGCCGATGTCGTTTGCGCCCAACTTCTCGCCGGACGGCAACACGGTGGTGTTCTCGGTCTCGAACGGCGGCACCACCAATATCTACTCGGCGTCGCTGAGCGGCAACCCGACCCAGCTCACGAGCGGCGCGGCGATCGACACGTCGCCGAGCTTTTCGCCCGATGGCAGCCGCATCGTGTTCGAGAGCGATCGCGGCGGCAGCCCGCAGCTCTACATCATGGGCGCCGGCGGCGGCGGGGCGCAGCGCATCTCCTATGGCGAGGGGACCTATTCGACGCCGGTGTTCTCGCCCGATGGCCAACTGATCGCCTACACGCGCCAGTCCGGTGGGCAGTTCCACATAGGGATCATGCGGACCGATGGCTCGGGCGAGCGCATCCTGTCATCGTCGAACGCGGTGCAGGAGGGACCCACCTGGGCGCCGAACAGCCGCGTCATCATGTTCTTCCGCGATCCGGGCGGCGATGCCGGGCCGAGCCTGTGGTCGGTGGACATCTGGGGCCGCAACGAGCAGAACCTGAAGACCGAGAGCTTCGCGTCGGACCCGAGCTGGTCGCCGCTGAGGGGGTAGGGCGCGTCTGGTTAACGCTCGTCAATTCTCGTGACCATTGCAAACGCGCAACATCACGGAAAAGCCCGGATTTCGGCCATATTCGCGCCCGATTGGCGAACAATTAACCCTGCTGGACAACCCGCCCTTAAGATTAAGAGCGGTAAAAAACCACCAGCAAATCTTAGCCTTCAGGAGACTGTCCGGATGCGTTCTGTAACGCCCATTTTCGCCGTGCTGCGTGCCGCCGCACTGGTGGTTCTCGTCGTGGCGGTGGCCGCGTGTGCGCGCAATGGCGCCGGCGGCGTCGGCGTCGGCAATACGCCGGGCGGTGGTGCCCCGGGCAGCCAGCAGGAATTCCTGGTGTCGGTCGGCGACCGCGTGTTCTTCGAGACGGACAGCTCGAACCTCACCCCGACCGCCATGGCGACTCTCGACAAGCAGGCCGCCTGGCTCAACAAGTACAACCAGTACCGCATCCTGCTCGAAGGCCATGCCGACGAGCGCGGCACCCGCGAGTACAACATCGCGCTGGGCGCCCGCCGCGCCGCCGTGGTGGTCAACTACCTCGTCAGCCGCGGCGTGAACCAGGGCCGCATCACGTCGAAGTCGTTCGGCAAGGAACGTCCTGTGGCCATCTGCAACGATATCTCCTGCTGGTCACAAAACCGCCGTGCTGTGACGGTCGTACAATAGGCCGAGCGGGCTTCGGGGCGGGGCGCGGCTCATTTCAGCGGCGCACCCGTGCGTAATCCCCGAGGCTGGTTCGACTGGAGGCAAGAGCGCCGGGTACCCGCGTATTTGGGGCCCCGGCGCTTTCTTTTTGTCGAAATCCTCTGCTAACTCGCCCCCGCCGGCGCATGATGCGCCGCACACATTCGGACCCCGATGGAGCCTCGATGGTGCCCCACAATCCCCTTCGCGTCAGGCTGCGGCCCGCGATCCTGATCGCTGTGCTGATGACCGGCATCGCCGTGCCGGCGCTGGCCGCCAACTCGTTCTTCGGCCCGCAGGCGCCGGCCGTCGCCGATGGGCGCATCCATGTGGCGCAGAACAGCCAGAACACGGCCGAACTGCTCGTCCGCATCCAGGACCTCGAGGAACAGCTGCGCCAGCTGACCGGCCGCATCGAGGGTCTGGAGTTCCAGCTGCAGCAGATCCTCAAGGTGCAGGAAGACAACGAATTCCGCTTCCAGCAGCTCGAAGGGGGTACCCCCGTGGGAAAACCCCAGGCGGCAGTGCCAACTGACGGCGTGATGCCGTCCGATGCACTGCCGCAGGACCCGAACGCCGACGTCGCCCTCGATGTGCCCACCGATCGCCTGCCGGCCACGCCCGGCGACGACATCGAGGCCCCGGACCTGCCGGGCGAGGACCTGCCGATGCACGGGCTCGACGATTCGCTCGATCCGCTGCTGAACGGCGGTTCTGACCAGCTCGGCACGCTCGAGGGGACGGACGATGCCCTGCTGAGCCGGCCGCTCGATCTCAGCCTCGGCGGGGAGGAGGCCCTGTCGAGCGGAGACGCCAAGGCGCAGTTCGAGGCGGGGCGTGATGCCATGACCCGGGGCGACTACGCTTTCGCGAGCGACCAGCTGTCGCAGTTCCTCGAGTACTACCGAGATGATCCGGCCGCGCCGGATGCCGTGAACTATCTGGGCGAGGCACTGATCCAGCAGCAGGACTACCAGCAGGCCTCGCAGGTGCTGGCGCAGGGCTATATCGACTACAGTCAGTCCAACCGCGCACCCGACATCATGCTGCGGCTCGGCGTGGCGCTGAGTGGGCTGGGGCAGGCGGAACTTGCCTGCGAAAACTTCGCCAAGCTGCGCGAGCGATATCCCAACGTCGCCCCACGGTTCAAGGAGCGGCTGGAGCTCGAAGCGCAGAAGGCGCAATGCCCGGCCGGCTGACCGATCCGACGACCCTCTTCGCCCCGCTTCGTGGGGCGGAGGCTCTGGGCCTCGCCATTTCCGGCGGGGCCGACAGCCTCGCGCTGATGCTGCTCGCCGCCCGCTGGCGCGACGCGGACCCGGGGGCTCCGCCGCTCTTTGTGTATTCTGTGGATCATGCCCTGCGGCCAGAGGCGGCCAGCGAGGTGGCGTTCGTCCTCGCCGAGGCGGCGCGGCTCGGATTGCCGGCGCGTGGTTTGCGGTGGGATGGCGAGAAGCCCCGGACCGGTGTCTCGGAGGCGGCGCGGTCGGCGCGCTACCAGTTGATCGGCGAGGCGATGCGACGCGATGGCGCGCGCATCCTCGTGACCGCTCACCACCTCGATGACCAGGCCGAGACCGTGCTGATGCGGATGGCCCACGGTTCGGGCCTCGCCGGGCTACGAGGCATGACGGCGCTGGCCGAGGTCGAAGGCACCGCCGTGGCGCGGCCGCTTCTGGGTGTTCCGAGGGCAGAGCTTGAAACGGTGGTGACCGAGGCCGGTCTGGTTCCGGTTGCGGACCCCAGCAACGATGATCCCGCCTATGAGCGGGTGCGCTGGCGCAGGGCGATGCCGCAACTTGCGGCGCTGGGGCTGGACGCAGGGCGCCTGGCGCTGTTCGCGGCGCGGGCCGGCGAGGCGTACGAGGCGATCGCGCAGATGGCCGAAACGGCGATCGCACGCCATGCCGTGCCGCTGGCCGATGGCGTATCGATGCCGGCCCATCTGCTGGGCGAACTCCCGCGCGCGGTGCTTGTCGAGGTTGTCGGTCGCCTGCTAGAGCGCGCCGGCGGGGCAGGGAAGCGCCGGCAGCTCGCGCGGATCGAACTGCTTTGCCTGCGCCTGCA
Source organism: Pseudomonadota bacterium (assembly GCA_023428425.1). Lineage (GTDB taxonomy): Bacteria > Pseudomonadota > Alphaproteobacteria > Rhizobiales > Devosiaceae > Devosia_A. The sequence goes on along the minus strand of JAEYYP010000112.1, from coordinate 2,050 downwards.
GGACGGCGCCGCCCTCAAGCGGACAAGTTTGCATGGCTCTGTCATCGCCAGTGACGGCACAACGGTGACCTTTCGCAGGGAACCTGCCCGGCGTCCCCGTGTATCCCCTCAGCGCGAAATTAACCGCGAGGGGCGAAACTAGTCAGAATCCGGCCATATCGCCGCACCACTAGCGTACAGTGCCGCCCTTGTAAGGCCCCGGACCGAGGCCTACATTCGCCCTAATTCCCGGCGCCTCCGCCGGACCTCAGGACACAGGTTGATGAACGTCAATTTCCGGAACTTCGCCATCTGGCTGGTGATTCTCTTCATGCTGATGGGCCTGTTCCAGGTCTTCCAGTCGTCTACCCGATCGATTTCGGTGACCGACAAGAGCTACAGCCAGTTCGTGCAGGACGTCGATGCGGGCAGCGTGCGGTCGGTGACGATCACTGACAATATCGTGACCAGCACCAACGCCGACGGCACGAAATCGGAGACGGTCGTTCCGCAGGGTGCCGACATCATTTCGCGGCTCGAGGATCGCAACGTCTCGATCACCGCCCGCCAGCCTGAAGGCAGCCCCTTCTGGGGCGTGCTGCTGTCGAGCTGGCTGCCGTTCCTCGTGATCATCGGCGTGTGGTTCTTCTTCATTCGCCAGATGCAGGGCGGCGGCCGTGGCGGCGCCATGGGCTTCGGCAAGTCGCGCGCCAAGATGCTGACCGAGGCGCAGGGCAAAATCACATTCGAGGACGTGGCGGGCGTCGACGAGGCCAAGCAGGACCTCGAGGAAATTGTCGAGTTCCTCCGCGATCCGGGCAAGTTCCAGCGCCTGGGCGGCAAGATTCCGCGCGGCGTGCTGCTGGTCGGCCCGCCGGGTACCGGCAAGACGCTCATCGCGCGCGCCGTGGCCGGTGAAGCCAACGTGCCGTTCTTCACCATCTCGGGTTCGGACTTCGTCGAAATGTTTGTCGGCGTGGGCGCTTCGCGTGTCCGCGACATGTTCGAGCAGGCCAAGAAGAACGCGCCGTGCATCATCTTCATCGACGAAATCGACGCCGTCGGCCGTCATCGTGGCGCTGGCCTCGGCGGTGGTAACGACGAGCGCGAGCAGACGCTCAACCAGTTGCTGGTCGAGATGGACGGCTTCGAGGCGAACGAGGGGATCATCCTCATCGCCGCGACCAACCGCCCGGACGTGCTCGACCCCGCGCTGCTGCGGCCCGGCCGTTTCGACCGCCAGGTGGTGGTGCCGAACCCCGACTTCATGGGTCGCGAGAAGATTCTCAAGGTCCATGTCCGCAAGGTGCCGCTGGCTCCCGATGTGGATCTCAAGGTGCTGGCTCGCGGTACGCCCGGCTTCTCGGGCGCCGACCTGATGAACCTCGTCAACGAGGCGGCCCTGCTCGCTGCGCGTCGCAACAAGCGGTTCGTCACGATGGCCGAGTTCGAGGACGCCAAGGACAAGCTGATGATGGGTGCCGAGCGCCGTACGCTGGCGCTCACCGAGGAAGAGAAGAAGCTCACCGCCTACCATGAAGCCGGGCACGCCCTGCTGGCCGTCAAGATGGACGCGTCGGACCCCATCCACAAGGCGACGATCGTGCCGCGCGGTCGTGCGCTGGGCATGGTGATGCGCCTGCCCGAGAAGGACCAGGTGTCGCTGACCCGCCGCAAGGCCTATGCGGACCTTGCGGTCGCCATGGGTGGCCGTGTCGCCGAGGAGGAAATCTTCGGCTACGACAAGGTGACTTCGGGCGCATCGGCCGACATCAAGATGGCGACGGGCCTGGCGCGCGCCATGGCGACGGAGTGGGGCATGTCCGACAAGCTCGGCCCGCTGCTCTACGGCGACAACCAGGACGAGGTGTTCCTCGGCCGCTCGATGGTCAGCCGCCAGATTCACATGTCGGACGAGACGCAGCAGATCGTCGATGCGGAAGTGAAGCGCTTCGTCGACGAAGGCTACCAGACGGCGCAGAAGGTCATCCGCGACAATATCGATGACCTGCATGCGATCGCCCAGGCGCTGATCGAGTTCGAAACGCTGACCGGCGACGAGATCCGTGGC
>JAEYYP010000102.1 GCA_023428425.1 Pseudomonadota bacterium | reverse complement strand
GCGGCTGGGTTGCGGGGGGGGGGGGGCCCCCGGTCAGCCGCCCCCACAATCACCGCCTGCGCTGGGTCAGCGCCATGCCGCCGAGGATCATCGCCACGCCGATGGCGCTGGCGAGTACCGGCTTGGGGGCGGCGCTCAGCAGGTCGAGGGCGACGCCCGAAATCATCTGGCCGCCGATGATCAGCAGGGCCGTGTTTGTCGCGCCGATGCGCGGGATCAACCAGCTGCCGGCGGCGACGAACACCACGCCGAGCGGTCCACCGACATAGGCGTACCAGGGCGCGGCAGCCGCAGAGGCGGGGAGCAGCCCACCCAGCCCGAGGCCGATCGCCGTCAGCAGGCCGAAGCCGACGAGGTGATTCCAGAACGACGACACCAGCGGCGATGTCGAGAGGCTCAGCCGGCCATTGACCTGCCGGCTGATGCCAACCAGAACGCCGGCAAGGGTCGCGAGGGCGACGAGCTCGATCATGCGATGCTCCCGGCCGCGAGAATGATGATGGCGCTGCCGGCGACGATCAAGGCCAGCGCCGCATAGTCGCGCAGGTCGGCGTTGCGGCGCGGCATGCCGAAGAGACCCCAGCGATCAGCGACAAGGCCGAACCCCACCTGCCCGGCCAGACCCAGCGCCAGCGTACCAGAGAGCGCGAGCGGCGAGTTGACGGTCATCGACGTCAGGATGACAGTGACGGCTCCGGACACGCCGCCGAGATAGGCCCAGAGCGGCGCTCGCGCTCGGCCCCCGTTGGCAAAGGGCGACGACCGCGCGGCGGCCCAGCCGAGCGCTAGCCAGATCGCGGCGGCAACAGTGCCGGTGCCGTGCGCGGCCCAGGAGGCGAAGACCGGACCGCCATAGCGTCCGAGCTCGCCATTGAAGTGCACCATAAGGGTCAGCAGGCACCCCGTGGCGAAGGCCGCCAGCACGGGGATGAGCGTCGGGCGGGTTGCGGTCGCTGTGGTCATGGTCGTCGCGTATCAGGTCCGGAGCGGGGGCGGCCCTTCCGGTAGCCGGTTCGGCGGGTGAAACAAAGGGCAATCGGCCAGCCATCAGCAACGTTGATCGGGCTGATCGCGGCAATACGTTGGCCACGGTGCGCCGCGCGCGCTATGGGAGGTTCGACTCTTGGAGATCGCCTTGATCGAACTGATGCTTCTCGTCGCTGGCCTCATTGCCGGCGCGCTCAACACGCTGGCCGGCGGCGGCTCGTTCGTGGCCTTCCCGGCCCTGCTCGCGGCCGGAATACCGCCTGTTGTCGCCAATGCGACCAACACCTTCGCCGCCCTGCCGGGCTATGTCAGCGGCGCCGCAGGGTTCCGCGAGGAGCTGTTCCGGCACCGCGCGCGCCTGCTGCCCTACACGATCATCGCGCTGTTGTTCGGCTACGCCGGAGCGGAGTTGCTGCTGCATGTCAGCAACGAGGCCTTCAACCGCATCGTGCCGTGGCTGATGCTGCTCGCCGTGCTGCTCTTCGCTTTCGGGACGCAGCTCAACCGGATGATCGCGGCCCGGGCGGGCGGCATGCGAGGCGCGAAGCTGACGGGCGCCCTCCTGCTGCTGGCCCTGCTGGCAGCGCTCTGCGTCTATGGCGGATTCTTCAACGCCGGCCTCGGCATCATGCTGCTGGCTTACCTGGCACTGGCCGGGATGACCGACATTCACGCCATGAACGGGCTCAAGCTCTGGATTTCGTCGGTGGTGGCGGTGATCGCGGTGGTGCGCTTCGCGCTGTCGGGCTCGATCGACTGGTATTTCGGCACCATCACGCTCGTCGGCGTCGTGGTCGGCGCCTATGCCGCGGCGCGCCTCGCTCACCTCATCCCGCGCGAGCTGCTCCGCACACTCGTCTTGATCTATGCCGGGGCGCTGACCGCCTGGTTCTTCTACAGCGCATACATCGCCGGCTGAGTTATCCCCGCCGAATCCATACCGACGTATCGTGGAACGCCGCTCCTCCGAAGGGGCGGACCGGGTCGGAGCCGATCAGCGTGTTGATCCCCACCCCGCCTCGATGCGCGGAGTTGGGATGGATACCTTCGGCGATGACGACACGACGCTGCATCCCGTCGAAAAGCTGAGCCAGCAGAGTCACTTCGCCACGTGCATTACCGATTTGCACGAGGTCGCCCGCTGCGATGCCGAGTTCGGCGGCATCGAGCGGATGGATCAACAGCGAGGGCTCCGGATGCCGCTTCCGGCTGCCCGCCGTCTCCGAGAAGCTGGAGTTCAGGAAGGCGCGCGCCGGGCTGGTGGCGAGGCGGTACGGCGTCGCCTCATCGATGCGCTCGGTCACGTCCCAGTGGTCGGCGAAGCGCGGCATCTCGGCCGGATCGCAGGCCCAGAGGTAGCCGCCCTGGTCGTAGACGCCCTGCCAGTTCGGCGCGAAGCGGTAGCGACCGTCGGGCCAGCCGAAGCCGTCGGCGAAATGCGCCTTCGCCGCCGGCTGCGGGCTCTCGATGAAGCCGGTCTTCTCGATCTCGTCGAGTTCGCCGAAGCCCGAGCGGCGGAATGTCTCGGCCACCATCTGCCGGTCGGTGAGGTGCATGGAGGCGTGGTCCGCGCCGAGTCGGCGCAGCAGGTCGTTGATGACCTCGAAGTTCGAGCGACATTCGCCGGGCGCCTCGACCAGTTGCGGCCCGTAGAGCACACGGGTATGGCCGCCGCGACGATAGTAGTCGTTGTGCTCGAGGAACATGGTGGCGGGCAGAACGATATCGGCCAGTTGCGCCGTATCGGTCATGAACTGCTCGTGCACCACGGTGAACAGGTCTTCGCGCGCGAAGCCGGCTCGGGTCAGCCCCTGCTCGGGGGCGACGTTCACCGGGTTGGTGTTCTGGACAAAGAGCGCCTTCACAGGGCCGCCACCCTTCAGCGCTACCGGGTCGCCGGTCAGCACCTTGCCGATCTCGCTCATATCGAGCTCGCGGCCGGCAGGCCCCATGTCCCGCCCGTAGATCAGCGACTTGTCGATCTTCCAGCTGCCAGAATTGGAGTGGAACGCCCCGCCCCCGGTGTGCTGCCAGGCGCCGGTCATCGAGGCGATGGACAACGCCGCGTGCATGGCGGTCGCCCCATTGCGCTGCCGGGTGAACCCGTAGCCGAGGCGGAAATAGGTCCGGGGCGTCGTACCGACCAGCCGGGCGAACGCTTCGATCTCGGCGACCGTCAGGCCGGTGATCGCCGCCGCCCATTCCGGCGTGCGGCTCGCTAGATGCGTCTCGAACTCGGGCGAGAAATCGGTCCAGCGCGCCATGTAGTCGCGGTCGGCGAGGTTGTCGCGCAGCAGGATATGCATCACCGCCACCGCCAGCGCGCCGTCTGTGCCGGGACGCAGCAGCAGGGCCATGTCGGCCTGCTCCATGGTGGCGTTGCGATAGATGTCGATAACCACCAGCTGCGCGCCCCGCTCCTTGCGGGCGCGGACGGCGTGGGTCATCACGTTGACCTGCGTGGCCACCGCGTTGGTGCCCCAGATCACAACGCAGTCGGCCTCCGCCATCTCCTCGGGGTTCGGCCCGGTCAGGCGACCGGCGCCGGCGAGAAAACCGGGCCAAGCGGTGCCGGTGCAGATAGTGTCGTATTGCCGCGAATAGCCGCGCGCATGGCGCAGCCGCTCGATGCCGTCGCGGTGCACATGGCCCATGGTGCCGGCGTAGAAGTACGGCCACACGGCCTCGGCCCCATGCTCACGCTCGATGTCGAGAAAGCGCGCGGCGATCTCCGCCATCGCTTCGTCCCAGCCGATGCGCTGCCACTCGCCTCCGCCCTTTTTGCCAACGCGGCGAAGGGGATGGAGCACCCGGTTCGGGTGATGAATCCGCTCGGCGTAGCGCGCCACCTTCTCGCAGATCACGCCGGCCGTGTAGGGATCATCCTTGGCGCCTCGCACGCGACCGATGGTGTGCGCGTCGATGATCTCGACATCGAGGGCGCAGGTAGACGGGCAATCGTGCGGGCAGACGGAGCGGGCGGTGCGCGGGGCAGTGATGGCGTTCATGACGCCCTCATAGCACGGCTCCACCGCCGCAGTCAGGCGGCGCTCGCCTTATTCCTCGGCGCGAATGCGGGCCAGTTCGGCGTTGTAGATCCTGAGGCTCAGGAAGATCGCGAATGCAAAGCAGACGATGCCGGTCATCTGGGCCAGCGGCAGGGCGCTGGCGAACGGGACGTGCTTGGCGATGAGCAGGACGACGATGAGCGTCAGCACGGACACCACTTCATGGAAGCGGAACAGCATGGCTGCCTTGTACTTTCAACGTTGTGCGCTGACGCTACGCGCGGGCCAGAGAGAGTTGAGCCCGGTCATTCAACCGAACCCCCACCGCGCACGTTAGGCGAATCGCGAAATGGTTCCATCAACTTTCGCGTTATCCGGCGAATTCGAGGAATCGCCGTCGCACGAGTGCAACACCTAGCGCGACAGGGCCCGGATTTCCGCATTGGCGCGCCGCAGCCGCTCCGCGAGGCTGGCACCAACCGCCAGCACCAGCGCCGCGTGCGTGTGCGGCTTCTCCTCGGCGAGGGCATCGAGGCCGGCGCGGTCGAGCACCAGCACCCGGCCGTTGCTGGCGGCAATCACGTCGGCCGTGCGGGGCCCCTGCCCGAACAGCGCCAGTTCCCCGAACACCGTCCCCGCTTCGACCGTGCTCACCCGGTGGCTCGGTCCGTTGCCGATGCGCACGGCGATATCGACATGCCCTTCGACGAGAAAGAACAGCGCGTCGGCGCGGGAGTTCTGCGCGATCAGCGTCTCGCCAGGCGCAAAGGAATGGCTCCGCACCCGGTTGTCCAGTTCGTTGAGCATCTGTTCGTTGAGCCCGGCCAGCATCTCGAACTCGTTCAGCGGCACCTCGCGGTCATCGGCCTTCGCGTCTGCCTGTTCGAGCAGCCGCTCCTCGAAATACTCGAGCGCCAGGTCGATAGTGGGGAAATGCATCTCCTGGTCGAAGGCGGCAGGATACTCATCCGATACGGTGACGATGGCAAAGCCCTTGCCTGCTTCCTGCAAGGTGCGTCTCGCCGTGTTCAGCAGCCCGAGCGCCACGCTGTCGAGGTGCAGCACGCGGGTCAGGTCGAGCACGAAGTAGTAGGCCGTCGGCGTATCCTCGATCAGCCGGCGGGTAACCCGCTCCGCCTCGATGAAGCTCAGTTGGGCCTGCAACTCGTAGACGGAGATCAGGTGGCCGAATTGGTCGAGCTTCTTGGCCTGCTCGGGCCGGCGCACGCGTTTCGAATGCACCTCGTCGCCGCGGTAGAGGCGGCGAAACGGCAGCACACCGCCGCCATGGTCCTCGAACAGGTGGAGCCGGAAGTTGGCGGAGATGTCCTCGCAGACAGCAACGCCGCGTGCGCTGTTGCCGACCGCGTCGAGGCGCGGCGAGAACGTGCCGATGCCGAGCTGGCCGGGCAGCACGGCGGTGACGCCGCCCCCTACCCCGCTCTTCGCCGGCAGGCCGATGGAGAACTGCCAGCCGCCGGCATAGTCGTACATGCCGCAGGTGTTCATCACGCTCAGCACGGCGCGGACATGCGCCGCCGACAGCGCCCGCTTGCGGGTCACCGGATTGACGCCGCCATTGGCGAGCGTGGCACCGATCATCGCGAGGTCACGGGCATTCACCAGCAGCGAGCACTGGCGGAAATAGAGATCGAGATGTTCGTCGACGTCGCCGCCGATCATGTTCGAGTTGAGCTCGAGATAGGCGATGGCGCGGTTGCGGTGCCCGGTCAGGCTCTCGGAACGGTAGACGGCTTCGTCGAGGTCCAGCACTCGGCCGGTGAAGCGCTCGAAGATGTCGATTATCCGCTGGTACCGCTCGGCATGGTCCTTGCCCTTGATAAGCGCGCTGGCAGCGATGGCGCCGGCGTTGACCATCGGGTTGAATGGCCGGTTGTTCTTTTCGTCGAAGACGATGGAGTTGAAGGCTTCGCCCGAGGGTTCGACGCCGATGCGTTTCAGCACCTCGTCACGTCCATGGTCCTCGAGGGCGAGGGCGTAGATCACCGCCTTCGAGACGGACTGGATGGTGAACTCCGCGTCGGTGTCGCCGACTTCGTAGACGAAGCCGTCGGCGGTGGCGAAGGCAATGGCGAAGCGATCGGGCGGAACGGCGGCCAGTTCCGGGATGTAGCTGGCGAGCTCGCCCGACTTGTTGGGCAGGTGACGTCCGTAGAGGTCGTTGAGGTAGCGCCACACAGGCAGGTCACGCGCCGGAACATCCGCCGCCCGCAGAGTGGTGTATTGCATATCGAGTTCTCGTCAGCGCCCAAATACAAGGCACACTATGCATTGTCCCAAACCTTGAGCAAGGCTCAGGTTGCGGTTGGCAGGACGGCGGCAGGGGCGGTATGCGTTCGCTGATCCACGGAGCCAATGAGTTGGACCAGCCTGCACCGAACCGCCTGTCGACACTGCGCGCCCGGCTGCGGCAGCTCTACCACGGCAAGACCGCTGAGGCGCTGCGCTTCCAGTCTGCGGTACTGATAGTCGATCTTGTGATCATCGCCTTCTTCATCGCCACCCCGACGCTGCGGGACCGGCAGTATTTCATCTGGGTCGATTTTGCCGTGGCGACGGTGCTGCTGATCGACATGGTGGCGCGGGGCCTTGCCGCGCGGGAGCCGCTGCGCTGGCTGAAGCAGCCCACGACGCTCGTCGACCTGTTCGTGCTGGTGACCCTGCTGTTTCCCGACTGGCTCGCCAATTTCGGGTTCCTGCGCATCCTCAGGCTTTGGACGCTGTCACAGAGCGGCGCCCTGTGGCGACCCTTGAAGCGGCGAGACCTCGGCCAGTATCAGGAATCCGGGCAGGCGGTGGTGAACATCATCACGTTCCTGTTCCTGTTGTCGGGCTTCGTGCTGACTTTCTTCTACAACGAAGAGGCCGGCATCGCGGGCTATGTCGACGCGCTCTACTTTACCGTCGCCACGGTAACGACCACCGGCTTCGGCGACGTGACGTTGCCGGGCACTGCCGGCAAGCTGACATCCATCGTCGCCATGATCGTGGGGATCACGTTGTTCGTGCGGCTGGCACAGTCGGTGTTCCGGCCGCACAAGGTGATCTTCCCCTGCCCGCAATGCGGCTTGAACCGGCACGACCCGGACGCCGTGCACTGCAAGGCCTGCGGCCATGTGCTGAACATCCCCGATGAGGGACGATAGGTCCGGCGAGACCACGCCCGCCGGCCAGCTACATCTCGTCGAACGCCACGCCGCCGCGCATCTTGGCCGATCTGGGGCTCTCGACGATCTGGACGACCACCCGCTCGGCCGGCACGGCGAAGTTCTTCACCACCGCGTCGGTGATATCCCGCATCAGCGCCTTCTTGCTCTCGACGCTGCGGCCTTCGACGATGTGGACGAGGATTTCCGGCACCGGTCAGCTCTTGCTGGCGGCAGCGGCCGCTTCCCGCTCCTGCGCCTCGCGCATGCGAATCTCGTGCACCGAGGTGCCCATGTGGCCCCAGCTCTTGTTGTCGACTTCCTCGATGACGACGAAAGTGTACTCGGGCTTCTTGTTGAGGATGCGCTGCAGCATCTCGGTGGTCTCCTTGTAGATCTGCAGCTTCTGCTCGTAAGTCGCGCCGTCAGTAATCTCGATACGCACGTAAGGCATGGTGTTCTCCCCTCAGAGTGAGGGGAGCTTCGACCATTGATGCACGTTCGTCAATCGAGTGAATCGTAGCTTTTCTTCTTCCGCGGCTTGGCGCCGGCATCAGCGGGCGGCAATTCTTCTCGCTCGCGGCGCGGGCCTGGCTTCACCCGGTTCTTGTACTTGGGCTTGCCCTTGTCCTTGGGGTTCGGCTTGCTCTCTTTCGGAGCCCGGGGCCGATCCGCATCGGCGATCGCCGGCGCGGGGTCGTTGGCCGGGACCGAATCAAGCTTGCCGCCCTTGTCGGTGCGGACCTTGTAGCGGGGACCGTCCTCGCGCGGTTTGTACTGGCGGGTGCCGCGATGAGCGAAGGGGGTGACGAACTCCCCGGCGGCCTTGCGCTCACGTGGCGGCGCCCCCTCCTCACGCGGCTTATACTCGCGGCGTGGGCGTTCCTCGTGCCCCCGGTCGGCGCGCGGCTTGAACTCGCGGCGGGGAGCCTGTTCCCGGTACTGCGGCGGCGTATCGCCCGAGGCCGGAGTGATCTGTGCTTCGCCGCCGGCTTTCGCCACTTTCGCTGCAAACGCATCGGCCTTGTCGGGGGCGCAGTCCAAGCGGGGTTGGAGCGCGCCGCGAGAG
>JAEYYP010000089.1 GCA_023428425.1 Pseudomonadota bacterium | reverse complement strand
GGCCGGGCCACAGGTCGAGGTGCTGATCGACGCGCATGGCCGCTTCGACGTGCCGACCGCGATCAGGCTCTGCCGTTCGCTCGAGGAGGCGGGGCAGATCGACTGGTTCGAGGAGCCGGTGCCGCCCGAGAGCTACGGCGCTCTGAAACAGGTCCGCGAGAAGGTGAGCGCGGCTATTTCGGTGGGCGAGCGGGCCCACACCAAGTGGGATTTCGTGCGCATCCTCGAGGAGAAGCTCACCGACTACATCATGCCCGACGTCACCTGGACCGGCGGCATCACCGAGATGAAGAAGATCTCGACCCTTGCCGAGGCCCACTACATTCCGATTTCGCCTCACGACGCCGGTGGCCCGATCAACATCCTCGCCGGGGCGCATGTGATGATGACGGTGCCCAACTTCTACCGGCTCGAAACCTCGCGCTGGAACCTCAACTGCTACAACGAACTGATGCACACGCGCTTCGACAACTCCGATGGCGCGCTGAAGCTGCCCGCCGTGCCGGGCCTCGGCATCGAGCTCGATCGCGACTACCTCGAGAACAACAAGATCGAGACGGTGTAACCATGAAGATTACCGGCATCGAAACCGTCGTCGTCAACGCGGTGCACCGCAACTGGATTTTCGTGAAGGTGCTGACCGACCAGCCGGGCCTCTGGGGCTGGGGCGAGGCGACGCTCGAATGGAAGACGCGGGCGATCAAGGGGACGATTGACGATCTTGCCCCGTTCCTCATCGGCCAGGATCCGATGCGGATCGAGCACCTCGTCAACACCATGACGCGCTTCAGCTTCTGGCCGCTTGGGTCGATCGGGCTGACCGCGGTGTCCGGCATCGAGCATGCGCTGTGGGATATCAAGGGCAAGGCGCTCGGCGTGCCGGTGTGGCAGCTGCTGGGCGGCAAGGTGCGTGACCGGGTGCGGGTCTACACGCACCTGCGGCGCGGCTCGTCCTCTGCGCGGGTCTCGAACCTCGACATTCCCGCCTTCGTCGATGCGGTGCAGGAGACGGTGGAGATGGGGTACGACGCCATCAAGCTCGGCTTCGTGCCCTACACCGGCTACGACGCGCCGTTGCCGGCGGTGAAGCATGTCGAGAAGCTCGCAGCGGCGGTACGGGAACGAGTGGGTGACGGCGTCGATGTGATGACCGATTTCCACGGGAGGCCGGACTCGCTCGATGCGGCGATCGCCTACATCAAGGCGATCGAGCCGATCAAGCCGCTGTTCTGCGAGGAGGTCATCCAGCCCGGCGATACGGCGGCGATGGCCGATATCGCGCGGCGGGTCGATTGCCCGCTGGCGACGGGCGAACGGCTGTTCACGCCGCGCGAGTTCGCCGAGGTGGCCGAGACACGGGCGGTGGCCTACATCCAGCCGGACCTGGCGCACTGCATGGGTATTTCGGGCGGGCGCAAGATCGCGGCGATCGCCGAGGCAGCGCACCAGGGTGTGTGCCCGCACAACCCGATGGGGCCGGTGGCAGGCGCCGTGGCGCTGCAGTTCGACGCCGCGACGACCAACTTCGTCATCCAGGAAGAAGCGGTCGGCATCGTGCCGTGGTTCGAGGAAATCTGCTCGGTCTATCCGCTGCAGCTCGACCAGGGATCGTGGCTGATCCCGGATGCACCGGGGCTGGGGATCGAGATCGACGAAAAGGCGGCGGCGAAATACCCGTTCGCGCAGGAAGTGATCCCGGCCACCGAGTCAATCCTCAAGGATGGTCGGATCGCGAACTGGTAATCGGGGGGCGGTCACGGGGACCCGACCCGCCCTTAGCCGCGAGGTGGTAGCGTCTGCTGTCTGGCCGCCTCATCCAGCAACAGGTGCGCGCGAGGCTGCCAGCCGATGAGACGCTGGGCCTTCGACAGGTCGTGCTCGACGCCCTTTTCGTCACCGACGATGTAGATCGACTCGTAGCGGGGCTGGTCGCCGAGCGCGTTGACCGCCCCGAGATAGGCGTTGGCCATGTCCTCCTCGTCGAGCGGGTGGACGAAGCTGCCGTCACCGGCGCGCTTTGGGGTGCTGCGCTGGGCCAGGAAATCGGCGCGGGTGCGAGGGCCGCTGATGCGCAGGCCGAGGATATCCATGCCGAACCAGCGGGCAAAATAGGCGCAGATCTCCTCGCCCAGGCCCTTGGTCAGCCCATAGACCGACGGGGAGTCGAGTGGCACCGTTTCCTCGGTCGGGTAGAAATCCCGCTCGCGGTAGTGGACGCTCATCGAGGTGGTGTAGACGCCACGTTTCACGCCCGCCTCCTGCGCCAGGTAGAGGAACAGGTGCAGGGCCTTTGTGTTCAGGTCGTAGTTGTTGAGGATGGTCTCCACATCCTGGTGCGTGGACATGCCGCCCTGGCCGTTGCGCATCGCGAGCCAGACGAAGGCGTCTACACCATCGAGGCCCCTGCGCAGAACCTCGGGGTCGAGCGCTGAGCCCTGCACAAACTCGACACCCGGCTCGGTGGGAGGGGCGAGGTCGAGAACGCGCAACTCGTGCTGACGCTTCAGGTAGGGCGTGATGAGTTTGCCGACGTGACCGGCGCCACCGACGAGGAGAAGTTTCATCTTCAGGCCTTTTCGCCGGTATCGAGAACGCGGATGCCGGCCTCTTTTGCGGTCTTGTGGAACAGCGCGCCGACTTCCGGCAGTTCCTCCGAAGAGTTGCCCTCGGCGATGATCGGGTAATCCGGGTCGAGCGCTTCGAGGCGCCGGAACAAGGTGCCGAAGTCCATCAGGCCCTTGCCGGGGCAGCCATCCTGCAGGTGGATGGCGAGGCGGTTCTCGACCCAGATGTCCTTGGCGTGTGCGCTGCAGATGTGGTGGCCGAGCACGTCGAAGTGGTGGTTCACGGCGCCGGTGGTGTCGTAGATGGTGTCGAGCGTGATCCAGTTGGCGCTGTCGTAGTCGCACCGAACCCAGGGCGAATCCACCGCGTCGAGAATGCGGCGGGCGATCTCGGGCGTACGCGGGGTGACGAGGCTGTGGCACTCGAGGCTGAGAAAGACCCCAGCATCTTCAGCGGCTTTGGCGCATTCCGTGAGCGATCGAATCAACTGCGTCTCGGCCTTGGCCGTCCAGTTGTCCGGGTGCGGAAACCACGGGCCGGCCGGGTTCATCGAGCCGGGGCCGGTGTCGATGCCGCGAGCGCCCATCCACCCGGCAAGCTTCAGCGCAGCCTGCAGCACCTTGACCGACTGGGCGCGGGCCGCCTCGTCCGAGGTGATCAGGTTCTGCCAGTAGCCGGTGCACTGGAAGAAGGACACGCCTTCGTCGGCCAGCAGCGACTTGAGCCGTTCGGCGTCGGATTGGGCTGTCGTCAGGGGATCGTTGTCGCGGAAGCGGGTGAAGATGCCGGAGAAGCCGGCGTCACGGACACGCCGACACATGGCGGAGTCGACGTCGTTCATGTTGGCGGGCAGGAAACACCCGCTCATTCCAAGTCGCATTTGCTGCTGGTCCTGCTGCCGTAGGAAGTAGGGGCGGCCCGTCGAAGCGGGCCGCCGACGAGGTCAGGCGGCGCTGTGGCCGATGACGCTCCAGCGCTCCTCGCGGGGCATGGTGGGGCGGAAGTCGTAGCGCTCCTTGCCCAGCGCGTGCAGCGTGGCGCGTTCGATCAGCGAGAACTCGGCCGGGTCCTCGCGGTTGAGGTTCATCGGCTCCTTCAGCACCACCGGCGGGTTGGTCATGAAGCGCACATTGCCCGAGTGGTTGTTGGACGAGGCGTGCAGCATGAAGGGGTGGAGGATGATGAAGTCGCCGGTCTCGCCGGTGATCTCCTCGAACTCTTTGCACTGGTCGATCAGCTTGCCGAAGGCATCGCCGTCATCGACGCCCTCGGGATGGGCGGCGAGGTATTCGGCCACCACCTTGATCGAGTCGGGCGCAACGAAGGTGCCGCCGCCCTTGTGGACGACGTCGGACCAGTAGACGATGGTAAGGAGGCCCTGTTCGCGGCTATCGAGGAAGTGGCGGAAGAAGCTGCCATCCTTGTGCCAGCCACCCGAGGTGGGCGAGGGCGGATCCCACGGCTTGTCGGCGCCTCGGCGGAAGTTCACCACGAACGCATCCGACCATTCGGTCGAGTCGATCGTGGTGAAGTGCTGGGACTCGATCTCCATGATCTTGTGCTCGATGCGGTCGGGGCCGCCGGTCACGTCGCAGAGGGCGGCCCAGCCGCGGGGCGAGATGTCCTTGATGGAGGCCATGTTGTGGCGATCCATCCAGACGATGTCCTTGGTCCAGGTCGAGCGGTCGATGGGATCGTATCCGAGGCGGGTGTAGGCCTGGTCCGTCCACTTCTTCGCCAGTGCCGGATCGACGCAGCCCTTCACGCGGACGTAGCCCTTTTCGATGAAATGCTGCGCGTCGGCTTCGGACAGTACCTGCAGTGTGCGGGCCATGTGATTGTTCCTCCAGATGTCTTGATAGGTTACGGCCGGACGATGGCGCCGTCGCGGCGGCGGTCTTCCGCCATGAAATAGGACTTTTCCGCCCTCTCCGGATCGAGCAGGGCTTCGGCCTTCGTCACATCGATATCGATGCCGAGGCCGGGGTTGTCGTTGCCATAGAGGTAGCCGCCATCTAGGACCGCGGCGCCGGTGAAGAGGTCGTATTCCTCGGGGCGGAAATTGTTTTCTTCCTGGATGCCGAAGGCGGTGGAGGCGAGGTCGACATGCATGGCGGCCATCTGGTTGACCGGGGCGTTGTCGCCGCCTTCCTTCCAGGCGGTCTGGACGCCGAACCATTCGCAGAGCGTTGCCACCTTGCGGGCAGGGGTGATGCCGCCGCCCTTCGACACCCGGATGCGGACGAAGTCGATCAGCCGCTCGGTGATCAGTGGCAGGTATTCATGTGGGTTGATGAACAGCTCGCCCATCGCCTGCGGGGTGGCGCATTGCTGGCGGACGAGGCGATACCACTGCACCTGCTCGGGGGAGAGCAGGTCTTCGAGGAAGAAGAGGCGGTAGGGCTCGAGCAGCTTGGCCAGCTGCACCGCGTTGTGGGGCGCGAGGTGCTCATGCACGTCGTGGGTGAATTTCGGCCCCCAGCCGAGCTTGTCGCGCAGGTACGCGAACATTTCGGGGATGGCCTGGAGGTAGGCGTCGTCGTCGAAGGCCTTGTCCTGCGGCCAGTGGTTCTTGGGGCCGCGGGCGTTGGCGCGGTCGAGAAAGCCGCCGCCTCCGTAATTGCCGAGCTGGCAGCGGATGACGGTGTAGCCCTCCTCCCAGTACTTGCGGACGTCGTCCTCGAGTTCGCCGAGCGAGTTGCCTTGAGCGTGGGCGTACGCGGCGACGGCGCTGCGGGTCTTGCCGCCCAGCAGCTGGTAGACCGGCATGCCGGCCTCCTTGCCCTTGATGTCCCAGAGCGCCATGTCGATGCCGGCCTGCACGGTGTTCATCACGGCGTCGTTGCGCCAGTAGGCCGAGGTGTGGATCGACTGCCAGATGTCCTCGATGCGGCTGGCGTCACGGCCGATGATCAGCGGGGCGACGGTTTCGACGGCCGCCTGTATGACCCGCGCGCGATAGTGGTCGCTGGCGGAGCCGATGCCGTAGAGGCCCGGCTGGTCGGTCA
>JAEYYP010000004.1 GCA_023428425.1 Pseudomonadota bacterium | reverse complement strand
TATCAGATCGGCTCCGATCAGATCGCCGGAAGCCTCGCCGGCGAGCACGAACAGCCGCAGCGGCTCACTCATCGAGCGGCAGCCCGACAATCGTGACGGCGTGGCTATCTGCCTCGACAAACAGCTTCTCTCGCTCCAGCAGCAGCGTCTTGCCGGCTTCGACGGCAATCAGACCTATCCCCGCCCCCGCCGCGCCCGCAATCGTCCTGGGACCGATAGCCGGGAGGTCGACGAAGAGAGGTTGCTGAGGCTTGCAGGCTTTGCCGAGCACAAGGGGGCTTTCGGCTGAGTCTCCAATCAACCCGGCCGTGCTATAGCGACCAATGCGCGCCAGCAACTCATCGGTGCCAGCAACATCCTCTGCGGCAACGATACGCGAACCGGACACCACAGCTGCCTGCCCCATGTCCATTGCACCCGTCTGGCGTGCCGCCAGCAAGGCCAATCTTCCCGCCGCCAGTTGCACGTCACTGGCAACTGGGCCAGCAAGGTGTCCCGACCCGGCCAGGAGATCCGGCGCCACTTCGTGCGGGCCGATCAGCTCCGCCCCTGTGAGGTCCTGCAGACGCACGGCGAGGTGCGACAGCGCGGCATCGCCCATCGACTGGCCGACGCTGCCCAACGCCGACAGCAGCCTGCGCCGATCGCCGTCCGTCAAAGTGACCGCTCCTGCCAGCACGACGTGCGAGGCCCTAAACCTCCGGATTGCTTCGAACAGTGCACCCGGATGCTCGATCGACGCTGCCTGCCGCTCGATCGCTTGGGATAGGTCCAGTGGCGAGAGGCAGAAGACGCACACCACATCGCCGGTCGACAAGGCCGCCTCGGCTACCTGAGGGGCCAGCGCTCCGGCTCCAGCCACGATGGCGAGCCGGCGAGGCATCACTCTTGCGCCGGAACGTTGACCGGCAGGCAGATCGGCCTGTCGCTCGCAGCCGTGATGAACTTCACCACGTCCTGCACCATGGCCTCGTTGCTGAACAAGGTTGCAGCGTCGTCCACCCGCTCCTTCAACGTGCCTTCGGACGAGAAGATCATTCGGTACGCGGCGCGCAGGGAATGAATTGCTTCACGATCGAACTTGCGACGCTTGAGGCCAACGAGGTTCAGACCGGCGAGCCGTGCGCGATTGCCCACGGCCATGCCGTATGGGATCACGTCGGCATCAATCATCGAGTGTGCACCGATGAAAGCGTGGGCGCCAATCCGTACGAACTGGTGCACCCCGCACATGCCACCGAACGCCACGTAGTCGCCGATCTTGCAGTGCCCGGCGACGGCTACATAGGCCGCGATCACCACGTGGTTGCCGACCTCGACGTCGTGTGCCACATGCGCGGAATTCATCAGCAGGCAATCATCGCCGATACGGGTCTCCAACGTGCCGCCGGCAGTGCCGGGGTTCACGGTGACGTTCTCGCGGATCTGGCAGCGCGCCCCGATCACCAGGCTGCTGGATTCGCCGCGATACTTCAGGTCCTGAGGCTGGTGACCGATCGACGCAAACGGGAAGATACGTGTCTCAGACCCGATTCTGGTCCGGCCGGCGACGACCACGTGCGAGAGAAGTTCTACACCTGGTGCGAGCGAAACCTCAGGGCCAACGTGACAGAAGGGACCGACCTTCACGCCATCGGCCAGTTGCGCACCGTCCTCGACAATGGCAGTTGAATGAACGAGAGCGCTCACTTTTCGGAAGGGCTCACCATGGCGCCGACCTCGGCCTCGGCGATCACGACGCCGTCGACGATGGCTTTGGCTTCGTACCAACCCATGGTCATGCGACGGCGCATCTTCCTGATGTGATATTCGATCCGGTCACCCGGCCGCGCAGGCTTGCGGAATTTGCACTTATCGACTGTCAGCAGGTACACGATGTGGTCGATGCCCGCCGCCGCGCCCGCGGCGATGGCGATGGCGCCGGCCGTCTGAGCCATGCCCTCGATGATGAGAACACCCGGAAAGACCGGTTCCCCTGGGAAGTGCCCCTGGAAGATTGGCTCGTTGAAGCTGACGTTCTTGATGCCGATGGCGGAGTCATCGCTGTCGACCTCGATGATCCGATCGATCATGAGGAACGGATAGCGATGCGGCAGGGCCTTCAGGATGTCGCCGATCTGCATCGAGGTCAGTTCCCGCGCCTGCGCGGTCGGTGCCTCACTCGTAACCGTCACTCTCGTCCCCTTTTGCTCAGCCGCCGCAGCGTCGCCATTTCGCGCTGCCACGTCCTTAGTTCCTGTGCCGGTTGTCCGGCGACATGCGTGCCTGCCTGTACGTCCTTGGTCACGAGGCATCGGGCTGAAAGCACGCTGCCATTGCCGATGATCAGGTGCCCGACTGTACCCGCACCGCCGCCGACCAGCACATTGTCACCGATAATGGTGCTGCCGCCGATACCGCAAGTCCCGGCAATGAGACACCGTCGTCCGATACGACAGTTGTGGCCGATCTGCACAAGGTTATCGATCTTGGTGCCTTCGCCGATGACCGTGTCGCCCAACGCCCCCCGGTCCACCGTGGAGTTGGCACCGATCTCCACACCGTCCTGCAGGATCACTCGCCCCAGTTGCGGAATCTTGCGGTTGGCTCGGACGTGCGACAGCCACCCGAACCCCTCTGCGCCGATGCGCACGCCTGGATGCAGCACGACATTGTTGCCCAGGTGGGCATACTCGATCGTGACGTTCGCACCGATCACGGCGTTGCGTCCGATGGTGACACCACGGCCGATTACCGTGTTCGGGCCGATCACGGCGTTGCGTCCGATTTCGACATTCGGACCGATCACAACGTTCTCGCCGAGCCTGACGTCGCCTTCGATCAGCGTGTCCGGCCCCTCCTCGTCGAACTGCGATAGAGCGGCGCCTGGCGTTCCGCCGGGGTAGAGCTTCTCCAGCATATCGACGAACAACTCATGGGCCCGCTCATCGACGATTGCCAAGGCATCGGCCGGTACATCGTCACGGAGACTGGGATGGACCACCACCACACCTGCGGAGGTCTCCCACAACGCTGCGCGATAGGCGGGGCGGGTGGCAAGCGCGAGCTCAGTGGGGTCGGCTCGCTCCAGTTCGTCGGCACCTGTGATCACCAGTTGGCCGAGGCGTCGATCATCCACGAGCGGTGGGGTCGCCAGTGACGCCAGGAGCGCCCGCAGCGGTATGGGTCCTGACGAAGTATGGAAGCGCGTATCGACCATGGCTGTCTCTACACAAAGAAGAAGCCGCGGGGCAACCGCGCCGCGGCTTCGATCCATTTCCTGCCCTCGTTTCGGAGGGCTTCGAACCTTAGAGCAGGTTCTGGAGGGTCAGCGAGAAGACCTGGGTCTTGTCGTCGGTCGCCTTGTTGATCACGTAGGCGAAGTCGCCACGCAGCGGGCCGAACGGGCTGTCCCAGATCACCGACGCACCAACCGACGACTTGAAGTTCTCGTCGACGCTATCGGCATCAGGACCACCGAGCACCAGGCTGGTCGAGCCGTTGCCGTCGATGAGAGCAGCATCAGCCCACACCGAACCACGGACCCCGTAGGTCTCGGGAAGGACAGGGATCGGGAACTCGATCTCTGCCGACGCGGCAATGTAGCCCGTGTACCCAAGGGACTCGGTGGCACTCCCCAAAGTGCCCTCGTAACGCGGACCGAAGCCATTGCTCTGGAAACCCCGAACAATGTTGCTCGATCCACGGAACGCTTCCAGCGGGCTCACATCACCGTCGAAGGAGTAGATGAACCCGGCCTGGCCCTTCACGCTGCCGACAATACCAGCGTCCGGCATGAGGTTGATGAAGTAGCGAGCCTTCGCCTCGGTCTTCAGCAGGCTGTGGTCGAGACCAATATACTGCTGCGTGAAGCTCGCAATGATGCCTTCGGTCGGGCGCTTGGCGTCATCGACGGTGCTGTAATTCAGCGAATAGCCAACCCACGCCTTGTTCCAAGTGTTCTGGACACCAAGATCGAACACTTCCGTATTCGGCGCATCATCGTCCTGGATCGTCTTCTGCTCGAGACCAACAAAAGCCGTGGCGCGAATGTCGGTGGTGATCGGAACGCCGAAGCGCAGCTGACCGCCAGTCGAAGTCGTACCGTACAGGTTGCTGTCGGTCTCGCTGACGATGCGGTGGTACAGATCGACACCCGAAGAGACGCGCAGACCCATGAAACGCGGCTCAGTGAAGGAGAAGTCGAACGACTGACCACTCTCCGAAGCACCCACGGCGACGCGGACATACTGCCCCTTACCGAGGAAGTTGCGTTCCGTGACCGACACCTCGCCAAGGAGGCCGGCACTAGAGTCGTAGCCTGCGGTCAGGCCGTAGTCGCCCGTGGACTGCTCTTCCACGTTGATGTTGATCACCACCTTGTCGGGGGCGCTACCCGGAGCGAAATCAAGGCTGACGGTCTTGAAGAAGCCAAGCTTTTCGATGTTCGTCTTGCCGCGGGAAACCATGGACCGGTTGAAGGGGTCGCCTTCACCGAAATCCAGCTCACGACGGATCACCGCGTCGCGAGTCTTTTCGTTACCGGTGATGTTGATGCGCTCGACGTAGATGCGCGCGCCCTGATCGACCAGGTAGGTGATGTTGAAGGTGCTGGTGGCGACGTCGCGATCGATGCGCGGACGCACGTCGGCAAAGGCATAGCCCTGCGCCGTCGCCTCAAAGGCCATCTCTTCCTGCGACTTCTGCAACTGGGTAAGCGAGTAGATGCCACCCGCGTTCGTCTTGATGGCCCCAGTCAGCGCGTCGGCATTGAGGCCGGCGATCGACGTCTCGACCCCGATCGTGCCGAACTTGTAACGCTCACCCTCGTTGATCGTGAAGTTCACGAAGTAGGCGCCGCGGGACGGATCGAACTCGCCCACCGCAGAAGTCACGACGGCATCCGGATAGCCGTGGTTCATGTAGTACAGCTCGATCAACTGCCGATCGACCTGCAGCAGATCCTCGGAGTACGCGTCATCACGGAACAGCCAGCTGAGGAGATGAGTCTCGCGCGTGCGGATCACGGACTTCAGCGTGCCGGCGTTGATGGAGTTGTTCCCAGTGAAGTTGACGGCAGCAATGCCAACCCGCTCCCCTTCGTCGACGACGAAGGTCACGCGAGCCCGCCCGTTCGGCGCCTGCTCGATGCGCGTCGAAACCTGCACGCCGGTGTAGCCCTTGCCGACATAAGCGAGCCGGATCGTCTCCACATCGGCAGCAAGCGAACCCTCGGAGAACGAGCCGCGGGAGGTGACATTGACCATGTCACTCAACTGCGCGTCGGAGAAGCCGTTGTTGCCCTCGAAGAGCACCGATGCCACGAGGCGCTGATCCTGAGCGTGAGCAACGCCGACCAGCGGTACGCCGATGCCACCGAGCGGCGCGGCGAGAGCGAGGGCAAGCGCCACAATGGCTCCGCGCGTCAGCTTCTTGAAATACGTCATGGTTCTTGTTGCCTCGTACGACCTGCCGAGAATCGCCATGCACAGCGCTCCCAGCTCACTCCAGCTACAGCTTTTACTGGATTTTTAACCACGGACAAGCCGTTGACCGCCGCGCGGTTAGCGAATGATTGGGTGCCGTGCATTCCTGCAACACCTCAAAAACCTAGGTTATCCAAGGGTTAACGCCAAATGACCCCGGCTGCCACAAACGGCCGAAATATGGGTCCCTGACCCGGCGCCCAGCGAAATCCCGGTCCGGGCCAGGCGGGGCGACAGCTCAGGAGCCGGCGATCCGGCGCAGGAGGTCGGGGACGTCGATGGTGAAGGTGAAGACCATCAGGGTCAGCACGACCGCCAGGCCGAAACGGAACCCGATCTCCTGCACGCGCTGGGTCAGCGGCTTTCCGCGGATCGCCTCGATCAGGTAATAGACCAGGTGACCGCCATCCAGCACAGGAATCGGCAGCAGGTTCACCAGCCCGATATTGAGCGACAGCATGGCGATCAGGCTGAGCAGTGGCACGATCCCGAGAGTCGCCACCTGCTGGCTCACAGTCGCCATCTTGATCGGCCCGCCCAGCTGCTGGACGTCACCGCGACCGACGAAGAAATCGCCGAGAAACGCGGCCGTGCGATCGATGATGAACCGCACTTCCTCGAAGGTCATGCCGACCGCTTCGATCGGGTTCGGCTTGTAGAGCACGTAGTCCGACGGCTCGAACGTGTTCTGCAGGCCAAGAATGCCGATGCGATGCACGCCACCGAACCTGTCGCGAGTCTCGCCGATGCGGGGCGTCGCCTGCACGGTTTCCGCCTCCCCTGCCCGCTCGAGACGGATGGTAATGGTGCGCTGCGGGGCGGTGGCGACGAGGCGCTGCAAGTCATCGAAGCTGCGCACGGCGAATCCGTCGATCGCCAGGATGCGATCTCCCGGTTGCAGTCCAGCTTCGGCCGCAGCTGAATCGGGCGTGATCGTCTGCAGCACGGCGGGCGCCATGTAGCGACCGTAGCCGAGGAGCAACGCATAGAGAATCAGTAGCGTGAACAACACGTTGGCAGCGGGGCCGGCTGCGACGACGGCAATGCGCTGCCAGACGTTCTTGTTGACGAAAAGCTGGGAGCTGAGCTCGGGACCGGCGCGCTTGATGAACTCTTCGTCCGGCTGACTCGCGGGGTTCATGTCGCCCACGAAGCGGACATAGCCACCCAAGGGGATGGCGGCGACGCGCCAGCGGGTGCCCTTCTTGTCGGTGAAACCGAGAAGTTCGGGGCCGAAACCAACCGAGAAGGTCTGGATGGCGATGCCGTTCCAGCGGGCCACGAGATAGTGCCCCATTTCGTGCACGAACACGATGATGGTCAGCACCACCAGGAACGGCAGCACTGCCATGGGAAACGCTAGGATTGAGTCCATCTCGTCGACATCGCTTTCGGCCGGCCCAGGGCGAGGGAATTAGGCGTGGATTGCGTTAAGATTGCGATCGGGAGGCGGGCCAGCAAGCTCACCAAAGCATAAAACCGGCCGCGACCGCGTCGAACCCTGCTTGCAGGTTGCCCACCGCGAACAGCAAGATGACGCCGAAGGTGAGGCTGTCCAGTCGGTCCATCAGACCCCCGTGCCCGGGGATAATGTCGCCAGAATCCTTGACCCGGAAGCGGCGCTTGATGAAGCTCTCGGTGAGATCACCCACCTGCCCCAGGATGCTCATGCTGGCGGCCAGGGCAAGCCCGATCCACCACGGCGACGCGGGCACGACGATCAGCCACAGGACCAGCCCGGCGAGGGTGCCGATGGCGAAGCCGCCGATTGCCCCCGACCAGGTTTTCCCCGGCGAGATATCGGGCGCGAGCTTCTCGCCACCGATCTGCCGTCCCATGAAATAGGCTCCGGTATCGGTGGCGAAGATGACGACACCGAGGAACACTCCGGCCCAGAAGCCGATGTCGAAGCTGCCCCACTCCAGCCAGCTGGAGGGGCCGCGCATCGCCATAGTGACGATGATCACGGCACCGTAGAAGACCACCCCGCCGATCCGCCATAGCCTGGCGCCAGGAGTGCCGAACCCCGCGACGATTGCTGCGATCGCGACGAGAAACGCACTAGCAGTGACGCCCATCCACGGGAATACCAGGGCACAGAGCGCCAGCAGCGCGATCAACGAGCCACCGAGCACGCTGATGGGACGCAGCGTCACCATGCGTTCCCACTCGCGGTAGCAACCGGCAAAAACGGCACCGACCACGGCAGCGAACAGGTACGAGCCGATGTAAAGACTGACGATCGCTATGGCGAGCAGCACGGCGGCCGAGACGAGCCGGGGCCCGAGATCGGTCCACGACCGACGCGCCAAGGGGTTGAACTCGGGGCGCGGGGCCTCTCCGTCGCTCACTTGCCCCTCGTGTCAATACCGCCGAAGCGTCGCTTGCGGCCGGAATACTCCTCGAGCGCCCGGAGGAACGTCTCCTCGCTGAAATCGGGCCAGTTCTCCTCGATGAACACGAGTTCCGAATAGGCACCCTGCCAAATGAGAAAATTGGAGGTGCGCTGCTCGCCCGAGGTCCGGATGATGAGGTCCGGATCGGGAATACCATGGGTGTAGAGCTCGCGCTCTACCGTCTGCTCGGTAATGTCCTCGGGCTTCAGCTTGCCGGCGGCCACATGCGCGGCGACGCGGCGGGCAGCCTCGACGATCTCGGCCTTGCCGCCGTAGTTGAAGGCGACGATCAGCTCGAGCCCGGTATTGTTCGCGGTTTTTCGCTGGGTGTCGTCGATGAGGCGATTGAGGCCATCGTCGAGCTCGTGACGCGAGCCGATGATCTTCACGCGCACATTGTTCTGGATCAGCGTCGCGAGATCGGAGGCGACGAAGCGATGCAGAAGGGTGAAGATGAACTTCACCTCGTCCGGCGGCCGGCGCCAGTTCTCGGAAGAGAAGCTGAACACCGTGAGGTGCTTGACGCCGTAGCGGATGGAGAGGTCGACCAGGCGGCGCAGCGCCTTCACGCCTTCCACGTGCCCTTCGGTCCGCAATTTGCCGCGGGCGGTGGCCCAGCGCCCATTGCCGTCCATGATCACCGCGACATGCGCCGGTATCTTGAGGCCGGGCTTTTCCCCGGCCTGCGCGGCGATGACGGTGTCCAGGGACATGGGCTGCCCTCCCGGGCGGTGTTTGCGGGCCAGACTAGACCTGCATGATTTCCTGTTCCTTGACGGCGACCACGTTGTCGATCTCGCCGACCGCGCTGTCGGTTGCCGCCTGAACCTGATCGGCGAACTTGCGGCTCTCGTCCTGGGCGAGGTTGCCGTCCTTCTCCAGCTTCTTCAGCAGGTCCATGCCGTCGCGGCGGATATGGCGAACGGCAACACGGGCCTGCTCGGCATAATTGTGCGCAACCTTGGTGAGTTCGCGGCGGCGCTCTTCGTTGAGCTCGGGTAGCGGCACACGGATAACCGCCCCCTCCCCTGCCGGGTTCAGGCCGAGACCGGAATTGCGAATCGCCTTCTCGACGGCGCTGGCGAGACCACGATCCCACACCTGCACGCTCAGCATGCGCGCCTCGGGCACGGTGACGGTGGCCACCTGGTTGAGCGGCATGCGGCTGCCATAGGCGTCAACTGTGACCGGTTCGAGCAGGCTGGGGCTGGCGCGGCCGGTACGGAGGCCGGCGAGTTCGTCCTTCAGCGAAGCGATGGACTTCTGCATCCGGGTCTTGAGCTCGTCGAGCGAGAAAGCCTGAGGCTGAGCCATGGTCGAAACTCCAGTATTGATGGCGTCTTAGCCGACGCGTGTACTTTTGGCCCTGCCCTCGAGCACGCCGGTGAGACCCGTCGGGTCATCGAGAGCATAGACAATTATGGGCAAGGCGTTGTCGCGGGCAAGCGCGAAGGCGGCCGTGTCCATCACCCGCAGGTCGCGGGCGATCACCTCTGCATGTGAAATGGCGTCGTAGCGGCTGGCGCTCGGGTCTTTCTTGGGGTGGGCAGAGTAGACCCCATCGACCTTGGTGCCCTTGAGCAGGACGTCGCAGCGCAGCTCGATGGCCTTGAGCGCTGCCGCGGTGTCAGTGGTGAAGAACGGGCTGCCGGTACCACCGGCGCACACGACGACGTTGCCTTCAGCGAGGGCGCGGATGGCGTCGCGGGCAGTGAACGTATCGGCCACCGTCTCCATCGGGACGTTGGAGTAGACTTTCACCTTGAGGCCCTTCTGCTCGATGGCGTCGCCGAGGGCGAGGGAATTGATGACGGTGCCGAGCTTGCCCATGAGGTCGGAGGTGACGCGGTCGCCACCCTTGGCGGCCACGGCCATGCCACGGAAAATGTTGCCGGCGCCGATGACGATGGCGACCTGGACCCCGGTGCGGGCTACCTCGGCGATCTGGTCGGCGACCTGGTGAAGGAACTTCGGCTCGATGCCGAAGGACTGATCTCCGGCAAGCACTTCGCCGGAGACTTTGAGCAATATCCGTTTGTAGGCGGACTTGGCCATTTGTCAGTTCCCCGGAAGTGATTGCGCCGACGCCCTGCGCGACTCCGGCGCGGGCCGTCGGCGGTTATTGCATATTCGAGCGGGCTTGGAAGCAGCCCGCTCGAAATAGTTCGGATCAGGTATTGGCCGGCGCCTGCGGCACGCCCGAAGTCGCCGCGACTTCGGCGGCGAAGTCGGTGACTTCCTTCTCGATGCCCTCTCCGAGCGCGTAGCGCACGAACTTGGTCAGCTTGATCGGAGCACCAGCGTCCTTCTCGGCATTCTTGATCACGTCGGCGATCTTGGTTTCGCCGTCGATGACGAAGGTCTGCGCGAGCAGGGTGACTTCCTCGTAGAACTTGCGGACGCGGCCTTCGATCATCTTCTCGATGACGGCTTCCGGCTTGCCGGACTCGCGGGCCTGCTCGGCGAAGATGGCGCGCTCACGCTCCACCACCTCGGGGTCGATGTCGTCGGGCGACACGGACAGCGGGTTGGTGTTGGTGATGTGCATGGCGATCTGCTTGCCGAGGGCTAGCAGCACAGCCTTGTCGCCGGTCGACTCGAGGCCGACGATCACGCCCAGCTTGCCGAGGCCCGGCTTCACCGCGTTATGCACATACGAGCCGATCACGCCGTCCGACACGACGATCGTGGCGGTGCGACGCAGGTTCATGTTCTCGCCGATCTTGGCGATCGCATCGGTCAACTCGGCCGAAGCCGAACGGCCGGTGCCGGGGTACGGCATTTCGGCGAGCTTGTTCACGTCGCCATCGGCGTCGTGGGCGAGCTTGGCGATGTTCTCGACGATGGACTGGAACTGCTCGTTGCGCGCCACGAAGTCGGTCTCGGAGTTCACCTCGACGATGGCACCGCGGGTGCCTTCGATCGAGACGCCGACGAGGCCCTCGGCGGCAACGCGGCCGGCCTTCTTGGCGGCCTTGGCGAGGCCACGGGTGCGCAGCCAGTCAATGGCGGCTTCCATGTCGCCATTGGTCTCGGCCAGGGCCTTCTTGCAGTCCATCATCCCCACGCCGGTCATCTCGCGGAGTTCTTTTACCTGCTGAGCAGTAACGGTCATGTCCATATCGCTTTCTCGTGGAGGAAGCCGGAAGGCGGCTCCACGGGTTCGGGGAAATGAAGACCCGGCCGTCAAGGCCGGGCATCAGGGACGGGAGCGAACGCTGCTATTGTGACAGCAGCATTTCGCTCCCTCCGGTCTCAGTTCGCGGCGGCCTCGTCGGCAGCGGCGAGTGCGGGCTCTTCCGGAGCGTCGACGGCTGCTCCGAGGTCGCTGCCGCAGCCGGCAGCCGAACGGCCGATGCCGTCGATGGCGGCGCGCGAAACCAGCGAAGCGTAGAGCTCGAGGGCGCGGGCGGCGTCATCGTTGCCCGGGATCGGGTAGTCGACGGTGTCGGGATCGGAGTTCGAGTCGACGATGGCGATCACCGGGATGCCAAGGCGCTTGGCTTCCTTGATGGCGTTCGCTTCCTTGTTGGTGTCGATGACGAACAGCAGGTTGGGCAGGTTGCCCATGTCCTTGATGCCGCCAAGGTCACGCTCCAGGCGCTCCTTCTCACGCGAGAGGAGCAGCAGCTCCTTCTTGGTGAGGCCGTGGCCGCCATCGGCTTCCTGGGCCTCGAGCTCGCGCAGGCGCTGGATCGAGTGCGAAATGGTCTGCCAGT
>JAEYYP010000466.1 GCA_023428425.1 Pseudomonadota bacterium | reverse complement strand
TTCCACCGGCTGGCACCTCCCCCTTCATGGGGGAGGCTGGGAGGGGGCCGTCTCGGATGGGGTCAGCCCCCCGTCACGCCGCTTTCCCAGCCCAGGATCGCACGCTTGCGCGGCAGGCCCCAGTGGTAGCCGGTGAGGGCGCCGGTGGAGCCGACCACGCGGTGGCAGGGAACCACGAAGCTGATGGGGTTCTTGCCGACGGCTGCCCCGACGGCCCGGGGGGCCGATGGCTTGCCGATATGGTTGGCGACGCTCTGGTAGGTCGTGGCCCTGCCGACCGGGATCTTCAGCAGCGTCTCCCATACCTTCACCTCGAAATCGGTGCCGATGAGGAAGACCCGGATCGGCTGGTCCGGATTCCAGCGGGCAGGATCGAAGACGCGCGCGGCGATGGGGGCGATGGCCGCATCATCGCGGCGATAGCTGGCGTTGGGCCAGCGGTTAGACAGATCGGCGAAGGCCTGATCGACGCTCATTTCGCCATCGGCGAAGCCGATGCCGGATAGCCCATATTCAGTGGTGGTGAGAACCGCGGTGCCGAAAGGCGACGGCGCCGCGCCCCATGTCATTTCGAGGCCCCCGCCCCGGGCACGATAGGCGCCGGGGGGCATGGCTTCGTGGGCAACGAACAGGTCGTGCAGCCGCGAGGTGGAGCTGAGGCCGATCTCGTAGGTGGTGTCGAGCACGCTCTGGTCGGCCGCCAGCAGCCGCTTGGCGTGGTCGAGGGCGACGCACTGGGCGAAGCTCTTCGGGCTGAGCCCGCACCAGCGACGGAAGAGATCGGTCAACTGGCGCTCGGTGAGGCCGAGAGCATTGGCGAAACGCGGCAGGTCGATCTCGTCGGGCTGCGTCTCGCTGAGATAGGCGATGGCGGCGCGTACGGTCTCGTAATCCGAGTTGGCGATGAGGGCTTCGTGTTTCATGGGACGAGAGTAGCGCCGCCAATTGTGGCGGGCGACCCGGATTTCACGTGAAACATTTCTGTGTGGAATTCAGCTGCGGGCGCGTTTGAGGGCGGTGCCAAATGCTTTGGCGAAGCTGGATTTTTCGTCGTTGTTCAGGAAGGCGCCGAGCACCACGTCGCGGTCGCGGGTGCGCAGGTGCAGCCCGGTGGTGCGCTCGTTGTAGTCGCGATCGACGACCAGCTTGACGAAGCTGGGGTTGAACCGCACCAGCGTCTCCTTGCCGGTGCCATCGACTTGCTTCACTTCGAGCTGGTCGCGCCACAGGGTGACGAGCTCGTAGCGCTTGCCATCGTTGAGGGCCGCCCACATCGCCCACGCGACCAGCACGAAATCGAGCCCGAGCAGCCCGACTACCGGCCAGGCGCCCAGCGAGTAGAACGCGATGGCAGGCACGGTAATGGCGATGGCGAGGATGGCGATGACGACGCGAAAGCCCCGCTGGCCCAGGGACCGGTGAGGGGTCAGTCTGGCAGCGAAAAGCGGGCGTGCTTGCGTTTGGGTCGTCATCTTGGGCATCAGTATAGGCTCAGAATCGGGATGACGGGAATGGCGCCGAAAAAATTGAAGAGACTCCCGAAAGCAGATGTCGAAGCCATTTTCGGCGCTTTTGCGGCGGCCAACCCGGAGCCGAAGGGCGAACTCGACTATGTGAACCCCTTCACCCTGCTGGTAGCGGTGGTGCTTTCGGCGCAGGCGACGGATGTGGGGGTCAACAAGGCGACGGCGGGTCTGTTCCCCATCGCCGATACTCCAGAGAAGATGGTGGCGCTCGGGGTGGCGGGCATCGAGGAGCGGATCAAGACGATCGGGCTGTTCCGCGGCAAGGCCAAGAACGTCTTCGCCCTCTCCAACATGTTGATCGAACACCATGATTCGCAGGTGCCCCAGGATCGGGCGGCACTCGAGGCCCTGCCGGGCGTGGGGCGGAAGACGGCCAACGTCGTGCTCAACATCGCCTTCCGGCAGCCGACCATCGCGGTCGATACGCACCTCTTCCGCGTCGCCAACCGGACCGGACTGGCACCGGGGAAGACACCGCTGGAAGTGGAACTGGGACTGCTGAAGGTGGTCCCCGACCTGTACCTGCTGCATGCTCACCATTGGCTGATCCTGCATGGGCGCTATGTGTGCAAGGCCCGCAAACCCGAGTGCTGGCGGTGCGACATCCGCGAATGGTGCCGGTTCGAACCGAAGACACCAGCCCCGAAAGCGGCGTGAAATCGCCGTGAAGATTAACGGATTCTGAACGCGCCCTGCCGTCGACCGCCGCCGGGCACGGTCACTTCGATTGCTGAGGTCGATGGGCAGCGTCCACAGTCTTGGGCGCGAACACCTCGATCGCCGCCGGCCGGATGAGGAAGTGGGCCGGCGTATGCGTCACGATATCGCCGTCCGTGTTCACCGGCATGGGACGCTTCGTGCGGATGTCGAACTCGGTGGCCTTGTCGGTGCGCACCTCCTCCCACATGCCGTGCCGGCCCTGCCGGAACCAGCCGAGCAGCAGCAGCAGCTTCCACACCCGGTCCTGCTCGAGGCTGTAGAGGTCGAGGTGACCGTCATCGATCGCGGCGTTTTCCTCGATCACGGTGCCACCGCCATAGTGGCGACCGTTGCCTACCGCGATCTGGAAGGTCTTAACCTTCTCCTCGCCGCGGGGTGAGATGATCGTCGCGGAGAAGGGGCGCGCCTTCGACAGCACCCGGAGCGCCGCCACGGCGTAGCCGAGCTTGCCCCAGCGCCGCTTGGTCTCGCGCGACAACCCACCCGCCAGTTCCGCGCTGAGGCCGATCGAGGCGACGTTGAAGAACGGCTTGCCGTTGACCTCGCCGAGGTCGACGCGCCGGCGATTACCCGCGATGATCACATCGGCCGCCGCGAGCAGGTTGTCGGAGATGCCGAGGGTGCGGGCAAGATCGTTGGCGGTGCCCATGGGCAGGATCCCCATCGGCAGGCCCGTCTGCAGCACGCCACGCGCCGCCGAATTGATCGTCCCGTCGCCGCCGCAGACGATCACCATGTCGAAGGCGCCGCCGCGGTTGATGATATCGGCGCTGACCTCGTCCGGAGTCTCGAAGCGCTCGATGCTCACCTCGATGCCACCAGCCTCGAGACGCGCGACCACCGGATCGAGCGTCGCCGTCCCCCGTCGGGCGTTGGGGTTGACGAGCATCAGGGCGCGGCGTCGGGCAATGGCGGTCGTCAAGGGGGCAGGCTCCGGAGGGCACGGCTTCAGGTAGTGCGCGTCGCACCGCGCCGCAACGGGCTGACGACCTTAACTCTCGGCAAGGTTCAGGCGCCGAGGAAGGCGCGCAGACGCGCCACGCCGTCCAGCAGACGTTCGGAACTGGTGGCATGGCACCAGCGCAGCCAGCCGTCACCCTCGGGGCCGAAGGCGCCGCCGGGGGCAAGACCGAGACCGGCCTCCTCG
This sequence comes from Pseudomonadota bacterium, assembly GCA_023428425.1. Lineage (GTDB taxonomy): Bacteria > Pseudomonadota > Alphaproteobacteria > Rhizobiales > Devosiaceae > Devosia_A. Next base: position 5,117 of record JAEYYP010000466.1, on the reverse strand, counting down.
ACCAGCCGCGTCGCCAGCGTCACGGTGTCGTCGTGGCCGGCGATGCGGAAGAACACATACATCGCCCCGCCGGCCTCGGGCGCCACCACGCCGGGCAGGGAGCGCAGTTCACCCACCAGCAGTTCGCGCGTCGAGGTGAGTTGCGCCCTGAGCTTCGCTACCTCCGGCTCGCCTTGCTGCAGCGCTACCGTCGCGGCGCGCTGCACCGGCTCGAAGATACATGAGGTGTTATATTCGATGATCTTGCCGAGGTCGGCCGACAGTTCGGGCGGCACGGCCAGCCATCCGGCGCGCCACCCCGTCATCGTCCAGGCCTTGGAGAAGGTGTTGGCCGAGACGATCCGGTCCCCCTTCTGGTAGCGGGCAAGAAACGAGGGAGCGACCTTGCGCGACGGGTCGTGCACCAGCCGTTCGTAGGCGTCGTCGCTGAGCACCCAGATGCCGTGCTTGCGGCAATGGGCCAGCACCGCATCGACCTCGTGCTCCTCGCTGGTCCAGCCGGTCGGGGTGTTGGGCGAGTTGATGATCACCATGCGCGTGCCGGGCGTCAGCGCCTCGAGCAGCCGGTCGAGGTCGAGCGACCATTTGCCGTTCGCCACCGCCAGTGGCACGCGAACGACATCGGCCCCGAGGATTTTCGGGATCTCGGTGATGTTGGGCCAGAGCGGCGTCACGGCCACCACCCGGTCGCCGGGCGAGATCAGCGTCTGCGCCGCCAGCATCAGCCCGTTCACGCCCGACCCCACCGCCGCGATGCGGTCGGGCGACATGTCGATCCCGTGCAGGTCCCCGAGGTACGTCGCAAGCGCCTCGCGCAGATAAGGTCGCCCCATGTTCTGCGAATAGAACGTCTCGTTGCGAGCGAGCGACGCCATCCCGGCCTCGCGGATAAACGCCGCCGTCGGCTGGTCGCTCTCGCCGAACCAGAACGGCAGCACGTCCGTGCGTCCCATCCCGGCATTCGCCACCACGCGGATCAGCGAGCTCTCGAGCGCCTGCACGGCGGGACGGGCGGAGACTTGGTCGATGGTCATGGATGGGCTCGGTCGGGAGGGAGGGTCACTTGGTAGTGCAGTTGGTGGCCAAAGGAAATCCGTCGCTTTGGCGCAGGCACGAAGCCCATTGCCGGCTACCGCGCCGCCACGCATAGATAGTGTCGTGGGTTCTGGGGGACACCTATGAAGACACTGTTCGACAAGTCGGTGCGCGACGCCATGCCGCTCAGCCACAAGCTGATGCTGGCCTGCCTAGCGGTATTCACGCTAACGCTGTTCTTCCAGTACAATTCCGGCGAGAGCCGCCACATCGGCGGCCTCTACACCACTACCGACTATGTCCATGGCCTGGTCCACAAGGGCCTGCCGGCAGGCACCGGCTGGGAGCTGGCGCCGCTCGCCGTGCCCGTCATGCTGGTGCTGTTCATCGTCTACCTGTCGGACCCCGACGAGAACATCCCGCTGTTTCGCCACGTCGGCTGGTGGATCACGCCGTTCGTGCCTTTTCTCACCATCGCCGTCTATGGCTACGAGACGCCGGCCCTGTTCGTCGGCCTCTTCGCCCTGCTCGGCATGCTTGTCGCGGCCGGCCTCCACTTCATGGAGCAACGGGCAAACAGGAAGGCCGCCGGCGGTTCCCCACCAGCGGCCCCGAAAGCCTGATCCCGCGTTCCGCCTAGAGCACGAAGCGGCTGAGGTCGGTATTCGCCGCCATCTTGCCGATGCGGTCATGCACATAGGCCGCGTCGATCCTGATCGTCTGGCCCGACTTGTCGGGCGCGTCGAACGAGATGTCCTCGACCAGCCGCTCCATGATCGTCGAGAGCCGTCGTGCGCCGATATTCTCGACCGTCGAGTTGACGTGCACCGCCGCGTCCGCGATCGCCTCGATGGCGTCCTGGGTGAAATCGAGCGTCAGCCCCTCGGTCGCCATCAGCGCCACATACTGCTTGATGAGGCTGGCATCGGTCGCATTGAGGATGTTGATCAGGTCCTGCCGGTCGAGCGCCTTGAGCTCGACGCGAATGGGCAGCCGGCCCTGCAGCTCGGGCAGCAGGTCGGAGGGCTTGCTCACATGAAACGCGCCCGAGGCGATGAACAGGATATGGTCGGTCTTCACCGGGCCGTACTTGGTGGACACCGTGGTGCCTTCGATCAAGGGCAGCAGGTCGCGCTGCACGCCTTCGCGGCTCGGCCCGGCGCTTACCCCGCCTTCGCGGTTGGCGACCTTGTCGATCTCGTCGATGAAGGCGATGCCGTGGTTCTCCACCAGCTCCACTGCTTCCTTCTGCAACGCATCTTGGTCGAGCAGCTTGTCGGCTTCCTCGGCCATCAGCGGGGCGTGGGCGTCCTTCACCTTCACCTTGCGCTTCACGCCACGGCCACCGAACGCCTTGCCCAGCATGTCCTGGATGTTGATGACGCTGGCGCCCGGCATGCCCGGGATCTCGAAGCCACCCTGCGGCGCCGACGAGGTCAGCTCGATCTCGATCTCGCGGTCGTCGAGTTCGTTGCTCCGCAACTTCTGGCGGAAGCTGTCGCGGGTGGACGGCGTCGCCGAACTGCCGACCAGCGCGTCGAGCACCCGCTCCTCGGCGTTGTGGTGAGCCTGCGCCTCGACCTCGGCGCGCTTCTTGTCGCGCAGGAGCGCGATGCCGGCTTCCACCAGGTCGCGGATGATCTGTTCCACGTCGCGGCCGACATAGCCCACCTCGGTGAACTTGGTCGCTTCGACCTTGATGAACGGCGCCTGCGCCAGCTTGGCGAGGCGGCGCGAAATCTCGGTCTTGCCGACGCCCGTGGGCCCGATCATCAGGATGTTCTTGGGCGTCACCTCGGCGCGCAGGTCGTCGCTCAGCTGCTGCCGGCGCCAGCGGTTGCGCAACGCCACGGCCACGGCGCGCTTGGCGTCGTTCTGGCCGACGATGTTGCGATCGAGCTCGGAGACGATCTCGCGCGGGGAGAAATTGGTATCGGTCATTCACTCATCACTTTCCGGAACGCCTGTCGCAGCGCATTCCTCGTGGGCGCCGCCAGTGCGGCCATCCCGTCAGCTCTCGATCGTTTCGACGGTGACGTTCTCGTTGGTGTAGATGCAGACTTCCGCCGCGATCTTCATCGCCTTGCGGGCGACCTCCTCGGCGTCCATGTCGGTGTTCTCGCTGAGTGCCAGCGCCGCCGAATAAGCGTAGTTGCCGCCCGAGCCGATGGCGATGGTCGCGTGATCGGGCGTCAGCACGTCGCCATTGCCGGTGAGCACCAGCGTCACGTCCTTGTCGGCGACGATCATCATCGCCTCGAGCCGGCGCAGGTAGCGATCGGTTCGCCAGTCCTTGGCCAGCTCCACGGCGGCGCGCATGAGCTGGTCGGGGTACTGCTCGAGCTTGCTCTCCAGCCGCTCGAACAGCGTGAATGCATCGGCGGTGGCACCGGCGAACCCGCCGATCACCTTGCCGCCGGCAAGGCGGCGGACCTTCCTGGCCGAATGCTTCATCACGGTATTGCCGACGGACACCTGGCCGTCGCCAGCCACCACCACCTTATTGCCCTTGCGGACGGCAACGATGGTCGTCCCGTGCCAGCCGGGGAAATCGCTGTCTTGCGACATGGGGGAAGAACTCCAGAACTGATGCCGCCTTATTTAGGCGCCTGAGCCGCGAATGCAAACCGCCCTGCCCGAAGGGGGAGGGGGGAGGTCGTCCTGGGCGTGTGGGTCGATCAAACCCGAGGCTCACCTCCCTCCTTGCGGGGGAGGTAGTGAAGCTTGGCGCTTCAGCGCCTAGCGGAACTAGGAGGGGGGTATAACCGAGGCTCGATCTGGCCTACTGCATACGCCCTCCCTAGCTGCGCTAACTCGCTTCGCTCCCAAGCTCCGCTACCCTCCCCGCAAGGGGGAGGGTGAGGCGCTTGTAGATACGCTGCGGTTCGTTTGCTCCTCCACTGTGCCGAAGGCACGGGGGAGGGGGACCGCGCATCGCAGATGCGGGGTGGAGGGGGCGTCCTCCAAGAGCAGAGGGCGACAGCTGGAGGGGGCGCTCGACCACTAACCCCATCTTCACGCCACGAGCGCTAGATGCTACAGCGCCGCCGCAAACTGGATGAAGCCCATGCGTACCGCCGAGATCGCCCGTAAGACCAACGAGACCGAGATCACCGTCTCGGTGAACCTCGACGGCACCGGCAGGCACGACATGCAGACCGGCATCGGCTTCCTCGACCACATGCTCGACCAGCTCTCGAAACACTCGCTGATCGACATGACCGTGCGCGCCAAGGGCGACCTGCACATCGATTTCCACCACACGGCGGAAGATGTCGGCATAGCGCTCGGCGAAGCGGTGAAGAAGGCGCTGGGCGACAAGAAGGGCATCCGCCGCTACGCCAGCTCCGACCTGCCGATGGACGGCACCCTCACGCGCGTCGCCCTCGACGTCTCAGGCCGGCCCTTCCTGGTCTGGAAGGTCGAGTTCACCCGCGACAAGGTGGGCGACATGGATACCGAGCTGTTCCGCGAGTGGTTCCAGGCCTTCGCCATGAACGCGGGGATCACGCTCCACGTCGAGACGTTCTACGGCGACAACAACCACCACGTCGCCGAAAGCGCCTTCAAGGCGCTGGCGCGGGCGCTTCGCGATGCCGTAGAGATCGACCCGCGGGCGAGCAACGTCATTCCCTCGACCAAGGGAACGCTCTGACGACCGGTTGGCTGGCCTCAGAGGAAGCCGGCGATCAGCACGAAGATGGTGACCACCGCCATCAGCCCCATCAGGCCGATGGCCAATCCGCCGATGAACACCCCCTGGGTGGGCTCGTGGGCGTGTCCGTCGTGGGAATCGTGCGTCATTGGTGTCTCCTCGCTGGTCGTTCCATCGAAGGCGCCGCCTGCCGGTACCGAAAGCTTCCAACCGCACGGGTTTTGCTCTAAGGCGAACCGGGAGGCCGACGCCATCCTCCGCCCAAAAGGATAATACGTGACCCTCTATTCCGTCTACGCACGACAGGACCAGGCGCCATCGGCCGTTGCCGACCGCTTCAGCTGGCTCGCTGCCTTCCTGCCGCCGGTCTTTGCGCTGGCGCATGGGTTGTGGCTGCTGCTCGCCGGCTGGGTCGTCGCCGTGGCGG
>JAEYYP010000370.1 GCA_023428425.1 Pseudomonadota bacterium | reverse complement strand
ACGTCTTCCTCGCGGAAGCCGGGCGGCACGAAGATCAGGCTGTCGCCCTTGATCTCGTTTGTGGCCGTATCGATGATGAAGATCTCCGAGCTCAGCTCGCAGCTTACCCAAAGCTCCGACCCGTCGGGCGACAGGATGAAGCGGCGCGGCCGCGTGCCCACGAGGATGTTCTTGGTGACGACGCCCGTGGCGGTATCCACCACATGCACCATGTCGGCGACTTCCGAGGTGACGTAAGCCGTCTTGCCGTCGGGCATCACCAGTACGCCCTCGGGCTCGGCGCCGGTCGGCACGTCCTGCACGGAGACACGTGATTCCATGTCGATGGCCTCGAGGCGGGAGTCTTCCTCGTTGGAGACGTAGACCATCTTCTCGTCGGGCGAGAAGGCGAACACCTCGGGCGACGGGCCGGTGGGGATCGAGTCGACGATCTCCAGCGTCGCCACGTCGATCACCTCGATCACGTCGTCATCGCCGCACGCCACGTAGAGCAGCGTCTTGTCGGCGTTGAAGTGCATGTCGCGCGGGCGGCGCGAGGTCTCGATGCGCTTGACCACGTTGAGTTCCTGGTCGAGCACGACGACTTCGTTCCCCTTCTCGGTCGAGACGAAGATCAGCCCCGTGCCGGCCGCGAGGGCCGGGACGGAGACCAGTGCCCCGAGCAGAAGGCCCGCGGCGGCGGCAAGAAGCGACTTTCTCATTTTACGATGAACTTCCCCTTGAGGCCACGGTTCTCGTAGCCCGGCACATAGATTTCGTATTCACCCGGCCGGATCGGCACGAAGGAGATGTTGAACGTGCCCTCGTCGTCGAACTCCACCGAATAGAGGCCGTAGGACTTCACTTCGAGTTCGTTGACGACGATCTGGTTGATCCAGGAGTTGCGCCACAGCTCCGGCGCGACGACCGAAATCTCCTCGTTGCCGTCGGACGTGATGTCGAGCTGGTAATACTTGCCCGTCTCGAGTTCCCAGGTATCCTGGCTGAATGTCAGGTCGATGGTGTTGATGCTGAGCGTCAGGTCGGTGCCGTTGGCGGCCAGGTTGCCTTCGGCGTGAGCGCCGCCTGCCAGCAGCAGCGAAACGGTGGCGGCAGCCAAAATCCTATGCATTATCGATCTCCCCCATAGGTACTTCCGATCACAGTGATCGGTTCTGACAATCGGCCGCGCCGCGCGCCGCTCGCAACGCGCGGAGCACAATACTCAACATTGCCATGACCAATGTTTCGGGGTGGTAGCGCTGGCGAAACCCGCTGAAAACGCCCCTTTCAGGAGGAAGAATGCGTAATCTGTTTAAGGCTCTGGCCGTGTTCGGCCTGGCCATCCTCGCCAGCTCCGGCGCGCTCGCCCAGCACGGCACCAAGAACATCTCCGTCGCCGTGCAGGCCACCGGCACCGTGAAGTGGGAGCTGGCCGCCATGCAGGCGCTCGGCATCCACAAGAAGTACAACCTCGTGCTCGATATCCGCGACGTCGCCGACTCCAAGGCCGGGCAGATCGCGCTGCAGGCCAAGGAAGCCGACATCATCCTCTCCGACTTCGTCTGGGTGGCGCTCCAGCGGCACCAGGGCAACATGGTGTCGTTCGTCTCGCACTCACTAACCGTCGGCGGCCTGATGGTCGATCCGGCGGCCGGCATCGCCACCATCGCCGACCTCAAGGGCAAGACCCTCGCCGTCTCCGGCAGCCCGGTCGACAAGAGCTTCGTCATCCTCGCCGCCGAGTACAACAAGCTGACCGGCGGCAACCTGACCGACGATGCCGACGTGAAGTTCGGCGCTCCGCCGCTGGTCAACGAACTGCTGACCACCGGCCAGGCCCATGCGGCGCTCAACCTGTGGAACTGGAACGCCCGCGCCAAGCTCGCCGGCAAGACCGAGCTGGTGGCCGTCGCCGACATGCTGAAGGACCTCGGCGTCTCCGACACCCCGCCGCTGCTCGGCTGGGCCTTCTTCGAGGACAACGCCAAGGCCAAGAAGGCGGAGTTCAAGGCGTTCTTCGACGCCTCCTTCGAGACCAAGAAGGCGCTGCTCGCCGACGATGCGGTGTGGGACCAGATCCGCGACGCCATGAATGTCGGCGACGACGATGCGCTCTTCGCCCAGCTGCGCGACGACTACCGCAAGGGCATCGTCACCAAGTACGCCGCCACCAGCATGAAGCCAGCCACCGAGAGCTTCGCGCTGATGGCCCAGTTCGGCGGCAAGGACGTCGTCGGCGACATTACCGAGATCCCCGACGGCACCTTCTTCAAGGGCTATCGCAAATAGACCAGCGCCTGCCCACCGAAACCACCCTCGCGCCGGTCGGCGCGGGGGCGAGAGGCCGGCAACCGGGCTTGCCGCTCGAACTGATCAGCCTCGTCCTGCTGCTCGGCGCCTGGCAGGTCCTGGCCACCGTGTTCCCGGCCCGGCTCTTTCCCACCCCGGTGGCCGTGGCGTTGCAGCTCTGGGAGCACCTCACCGAAGGCCGGCTCCTCGGCGACCTCGGCAAGACCCTCACCCGCGCCTTCACCGCCTTCGCCGTCGCCATGCTGCTCGGCACGGCCATCGGCATCGGCCTTGGTCGCTCCCGCATCGCCGACCGGCTGTTCTCGAGCTGGCTGGTCATCGGGCTCAACCTGCCCGCCATCGTCATCGCCATCATGCTCTACATCTGGCTGGGGCTGACCGAGTTCGCGCTGATCCTCGCCGTGGTACTCAACAAGCTGCCGCTCGTCATCACCACGATCAGGGAGGGCGTGCGCAGCTTCGCCGCCGAGTATGACGACCTCGCCCGCGCCTACCGCTTCGGCTTCTGGCGCCGCCTCGCCTTCGTCTCCGCCCCGCAACTGATGCCCTTCGTCCTCGCCGCGGCGCGCACCGGGTTGAGCCTCATCTGGAAGATCGTGCTGGTGTTCGAGGTGCTGGGCTCCGATGGCGGAGTCGGCTTCCGCATCTCCACCTTCTTCCAGTTCTTCGATATCAAGGGCATCCTCAGCTACACCACCGCCTTCATCGCCGTGGTCTTCGTCTTCGAGTACCTGATCCTGCGCCCGCTCGAGCGCCGGGTGCTGCGCTGGAGGCAGACGGCATGACCGGTCCCGAGCTGAAGATCACGATCGAGGGCAAGCGCTTCGATTTCCTGCCGCCCCTGCTGAGCAACTTCTCGCTCACCGTCGAGCCCTCCTCCGTGGTGGCGCTGGTCGGCCCGTCCGGGGTCGGCAAGTCCACTCTCCTCCGCATGATCGGCGGTATCGACACGGTGTTCGAGGGTCGCGTCACCATCGACGGCATCCCCGCCGCCGAAGCCCCACCGCCCGGTTTCGTGTTCCAGGACCCGCGCCTCCTCCCCTGGCTGACCGCGCTCGACAATGTCCGCGTTGTCCGCAAGGCGACAACCCGCGACGAGGCGGTCGACATGCTCCGCCGCGTCGGCCTCGCCGGCTCGGAGCATGCCTACCCGCACCAGCTCTCGGGCGGCATGCAACGCCGCGTCGCCATTGCCCGGGCTTTTTCGGTCAACTCGCGCCTGCTGCTGCTCGACGAACCCTTCGTCTCGCTGGACCGAGCACTGGTGAAAGAGGTCGAGGCCCTGCTGCAGACCCTGCTCGATGCCGGCCGGCCGACCACCGTCTTCGTCACCCATCTGCCCGAGGATGCCGCCATGCTGGCCGACCGGGCCGTGGTGCTCAGCGGCCGCCCGGCCCGCATTGTCGCCGACTACCGCTTCGATAGCCGGCGCGGCGCCCGCTCGCGCGCCGAACTCGAGCGCATCGCCACCCAGATCGCCGCCGCCTCGCTGGAGCCCGCCTGACCATGGCCGAACCGGTCCTCGCACTCACTGACGTCGTCAAGAACTACGGCAAGACCCAGGCGCTGAAAGGTGTGTCGCTGTCGATCGCTCCCGGCGAGATCGTCGGCCTGCTCGGCCCCAACGGCGCCGGCAAGTCGACGCTGTTTCAGCTCGCGGCCGGCCTGTTCGCGCCCGATGGCGGTACCGTGCGGGTCTTCGGCATGGACTACCGGTCGAAGCCCTCCGAAATCCTGAAACGCCTCGGCGTCATGTTCCAGGCCCGCGCCATCGACCTCGACATGACCGTCGAGGCGAACCTGAAATTCCACGGCGCCCTGTTCGGCCTGCACGGCAAGCTGCTGCGGGAGCGGATCGACGGCGCCGCCGCCTTCCTCGAGATCTCCGACCTCCTGAAGCGCCCGGTCCGCACCCTGTCCGGCGGCAACCAGCGCCGTGCCGAAGTCGCCCGCGCCCTCATGAATCTGCCCGACCTGATGCTGATGGACGAGCCCTCGACCGGCCTCGATCCGGTCACCCGGCGCCTCCTGGTCAAGCACATGCAGGACATCCGCCAGCGCCACGGCACCTCGATCCTGTGGGCCACCCACATCGTCGAGGAAGTCGCCGACGCCGACCGTATCATCCTCATCGTCGCCGGCCGCATCATCCGAACCGGCACCCCGGCCGAGCTGATGGCCGCCGCCGGCACCGACAACCTCACCGACGCCTATATCGCGCTTACGGGCGTGAAGCCGACGACAGGCGCGCCGCCGTCGGATTGAACGACGCCCCCCTCCACCACGCATCTTCGATGCGCGGTCCCCTCCCCCGCTCGCGCGGTGGAGGAGCGCTGCAAGCTCAGCACCCCGACAACAGGATAAGCCGAAGCGCCGAGGCCGAGGTGGTCCTCCACCGCGTCAGCGGGGGAGGGGGACCACGCGCAGCGTGGTGGAGGGGGCGTCCCGCAGCCGCTGACGGTGCACCGGACAACCGGAACCAATGACCTAGGCGCCGTCTAGCGATAGCCGCGCGGATCGCGCTTGCGCCATATCCACGGGTCCATCACCTGGGCGCCGTCCTGCCAGATCCCGGCCTTTGCGGCCTTGGCCTCTTCCTCCTGTGGCAGGTAGTCCGGTGCCTGGTCGACATAGGCCCGGGCGTAGCCCAGCCGCACCATCTCGGCGCCGACATCCTTGCCGGCCGAGGTGCAGACGCCGTAGCGACGGGCGAAGACATCCGGCTTGTCGGCGGTGAGCGTGCAACTCGCCTCGCCCGAGGCGATGAGTTCGCCGAGCCCTGTGCGGGCGGCCTCGTAGCAGGCCCAGTCGAGCGTGCCGACCTTGCACTTCTGCGTGCGCTCCGGCGCATCGACGCCCCACAGGATGACGCGCATCTTGTCGACCTGGATGATGTCGCCGTCGATCACCTTGGCGGGGCCGCTCACCACCTCCTGCGCCGCTGCCGGGGCGGCGCCGATGGCCAGTAGGGCCGCCAGTCCGGTCGCGGCCGCCAGTTTGACAATGCTCGACATATGTTCCTCCAATGGTCGATGAGGGCAATCTCCTGCCAACTCAATGGGAGAGACAAGTGAAGACCGCCTTATTCGTGTTATTCGCGTTGCTGCCTTCGATGGCTGTCGCAGGCCCGATCGAGGATCTGATCAGCGGCGCACGCACCGAATGCCGCGGCTGCGACCTCAAGGACGCCAGCTTCAAGAAGGCCGACCTCGCCGGCGTCGATTTCTCGGGCGCCGATGTCACCGGCGCCAGCTTCCACCGCGCCAACCTCAAGGGCGCGAACTTCGCCGGCGCCATCGCCGAGGCGGCAAACTTCAACCTCACCGACCTGGGCGGCGCCGACTTCAGCGGTGCCAACCTCAGGAGCGCCTTCTTCTACGGCTCGCAGCTCTCGGCCGCGAAGTTCGGTGGCGCCGACCTGTTCGATGCGCGCCTGCAGGAAGCGCGGCTGACCGGGGCGGACTTCACCGGCGCCAATCTCGATGGCGCCGTGATGAAGAACGTGCGCCTCAACAATGCCGACCTGACCGGCGCCTCGATGAGCCAGACGAACCTCACCGGCGCCAGTCTGGGCCGCAGCAAGTTCGACGACACCACGATCAGCAAGGCGTCGTTCAACCAGGCGACGCTGACCGGCGCCAGCTTCACTGATTCCCGGATCGAACTGACGGATTTCTACGGCGCCCAGATGCTCCGGGTGGATTTCGCCGGCGCCAGCATCACTGCCTCGCGGCTCACCCGCGCCAAGGTGCTGATGGAGCAGTTCGACGTCACCACCGAGTTCGCCCGAAACATCCTGCCCAACGGCCGCGACCAGCCGGTCGGGGACGCCGCGGCCGAGGCTGCCCCGGCCGCGCAGTAGGCGGTCAGCGGACCGGCGTATCGTCCGGCTCATACGGCTTCTGCACCACTTCGAGCCGTGTCGCGCTCTGGAAGTAGTTGCGGTTGACCTGCTGGGTCTCGAGGTTGATCGAGACCTGGCCCTTCTTGCGGAAATAGGTGGCCTCGAGCCGCATCTGCGCGTCACCCTCCGGGCTGGTGGCGGTGCAGATCTCGTGCACGAAGATCTTCCCCACCGGCTCCTGGCCGGCCGTCGGCTCGAGGTTCTCGCAGGTCTGGGCCCACCGGCCGTAGCGCGACTTGAGGTTGCGGGCGAGTGTCACCGCCACGCGCCGATCGCGGTCCGAGGCGCGCTCGTCGGTAATGACCCGGATGCCGCGGGCAATTCCGTCGCTGTCGATGAGGGCCGAGAACACCACCGGGTGCGCGTAGATCGAGGTGCCCCCTTGCATCACGCGGTATTCGAGCTCCATCGCCCGGGCGATGTAGTCCTGCTCGTCATCGTTGGTGAAGAACACTTCGTGCAGCCCCGACGCCTCGGGAGGGCACTTCGCGAACTCGGTGAAACTCTTGAGCGGCGTCGACGGAGGGCCGCCATTGGTGCCGCAGGCGATTTCCGCCACTTCGGCATCCGGAAACTGCGTGATCGGTTCGCCGAACTTGATGTCCCAGATCGTGAATGCGGGAACGAGCGTGGGGTCGAACTGGGCCAGCGCGGTGGTTGGGAGCATCGTCGATGCTCCCAACGCCAGCATGGCAGCGACCCGCAGGAGGGGGCGCATCGTTACTTCTTCATGAAGGCGCAGGCCTTTTCAGCCGAATCGCCGAAATAGGCAGCGCAATCGTCGTAGGTTGCCGGCGGCTTGCCCTGGATAGTGGTCTGGATGTAGGCGACCAGGCTGACGATGTCTTCCTTCTTGATCGACTTGCCCTTGTGCGGCTCCTGGCCGGGCTCGAACATGTCGGCGGTCATGCCGTAGCACCGATCGTCCTTGTAGGCCTGGTTGTCGTGATACGGCATCGGCGTGCCGGGAATGCCGCACGCGATGATCTCGATCAGGCCGGCTGCATCGAGCTGGCTCTCGCGCAGCAGGGCCGCCGCACCCTCGGAACGCGGGTTCTTGCCTTTGCCGTCGCCATCCCAGCCATGGCAGGACACGCACACGCCGACCTTGGCGTAGACATCCTTGCCGCGGGCGAGGTCGGCACCCTCGAGCAGCGGATCGAGGGTTGCGGCATCCTGGGCAAGGGTGACGGTTGCCGGGGTGGCGGCCAGCAGGCCGGCGACGAGCAGCATGCCGAAGAGTTTGCGGGGCGAGAAGGACATCAGAAAATCTTCCTGTTTCAGCAAATGTGCCGGGCGGCATGGCGCCGCCCGGCTTGATCCTGTTATCGGCGTCTCGTCGCTTAGAGCGAGAAGACGTAGAGGACGTTGGCGGCCGGACGGGTCAGCTCGGGGTAGCCGAAGGTGGCCACGCCGTTACCGCCGGCAGCGATCGCGACATACTGCTTGTCGCCGATCTTGAAGGTGATCGGGGGAGCGTTGAACGCGCCGCCGACATTGATCGACCACTTCTCTTCCAGAGTCTTGGCATCGAAGGCAGCGAAGGTGCCGTCCATTTCACCGGTCCAGACCAGGTCGGCGCTGCTCATCACGCCGGCATAGTTCGGGTACTTGCGCTCGACTTTGACCACCTGCTTGCCGGTGGCGACGTCGAAGCCGAAGATCGAGCCGGTCTGCGGGCCCGAGCCGGCCGAGGCGCCGCCCGAGAACGTCAGGTTCTCGCCGGGCTTCTCTTCCTTCACGGTCAGGTCGGAACAGGCCTCGATGCCGGCGGCGAAGGCGATGCCGGTCTCGGGGTTGTACGACGGCGGCCAGAAGTTCACGCCACCCTGGATGTGCGGGCAGGTGTTGACGGTATCGCCGGTGCCGCGACGCTGCGCGCCGTTGGCGTAGACCTGCAGGGCCTTCGAGCTGTCATACTCGACGGGCTTGCCGGTCTTGGGGTCGATGCCCTTCGTCCAGTTCAGCTTGTTCACGTACTGGTTGGCAGCAATGAACGAGCCATTGGTGCGGTCGAGCGTGTAGAACAGGCCGTTGCGGCCGAAGTGCGCCAGGACCTTGCGATCCTCGCCGTCGATCTTGGTATCGACCAGCAGCTGAACGCCGACTTCGTCGTAGTCCATGTAGTCGTTCGGGGTGTACTGAAAGTGCCACTTCAGCTCGCCCGTATCGGCGTCGAGCGCGATCGAGGAGTTGGAGTAGAGGTTGTCGCCGGGACGGTATTCCGGGTCGAACATCGGCACCGGGTTACCCGTGCCCCAGTAGGTGGTGTTGGTGGCTTCGTCGTACGAGCCGGTGACCCAGGCAGCCGCGCCGCCGGTCTTCCAGCAGTCCGGGTTGCCGGTCTGGTCGCAGAGCCAGGTTTCCGAACCGGGCTGGCCGGGCTCCGGAACCGTGTAGAAGCGCCAGCGCTCTTCGCCGGTGGCGGCGTCGAGGGCCGCGATCCAGCCGCGAGTCGCCCAGTCACCGTAGGACTGGCCGACGAGGACCATGTCCTTCACGGCCAGCGGGGCATTGGTGAAGCCTTCACCCGGATCGGAGGCGACCTGCTGGTCCCACACCACGTCGCCGGTCTCGTCGTCGAAGGCCATGACACGGCCGTCGTTGAGAGCGGTGATCACCAGGTTGCCGCTGAGCGCGAGGCCGCGCGAGGCGAGCAGGATGCCGCGGCTCGGGTCCTTGTCGATACCGGTCTCGCCGGTCCACACGAGCTTGCCCTGCTTGCCGTCGGAGACGTCGATCTTGTAGGGCGTGCCCCACGGATCGGTGATGTAGAGGAAGCCGTCATTGGCGAGCGGGGTGGCTTCCATGGAGCCGGCGCCGAAGCCGGCCGGCTCGGAGCCACCGAGCGGCACGGCGAAGGCGAGCTTCAGGCCCGCCACGGTGCTGGCGTTGATCTCGTCGAGCGTCGAGTGGCGCGAGCCGGCCCAGTCCTTGTGGACGCTCAGCCAGTTGCCCGACTCGGCGTCGGTGCTGGCTGCGGCGAGACGCTCGGCGGTCACTTCCGCCGCCTGCGACATCCCGGCTCCAGCCAGCATGCTGCCCGCCAACAGGACGGACATGAATAGTTTGAGGCGCATTAGGTTTCTCCCCCTCTTCGGATGGTTCTTGGATGCGGCGTTGCGCCACATAAGACCGATCCGCGGGGGAGTTTGCTAATGTTGCCTATTGGACAATCTGAGGGTGCTCGGCAGCGCGGCGCGCTTCCAGTGCGTCGCGCTCGGGCCTGGCTGCCCCGGCCAACGGCAGTTCGAGCAGGTCCTCCGATGGCACGTTTTGGCCGTATTCGTTGCGGCAGAAATCCGTCAGGCGACGAAAGATGCTGGCGTAGCCGGGCAGCGTCATCAGGTGCTTGGGCATAGCCAGCACGATCGAACGGTCCATGTGGGGAAGCGTGTAGACCTTCAGTCGCTGCCGCACGGATGCGGGCAGGCTAGGCAGCAGCGACAGTGGGGTATGCGCCGTCGCCAGGCCTTCGCTCACCATGTCGATGGCGGCGGCATAGGTCATGGCCGAGAAGGCCGGCGTCGCATAGGGCAGATGCGCCCGGTACCAGGCATCCGAGACCGGTCGCATCGGCACGTTGGCGTCGATCTCGACGTAGCGGGTCAGCGCCGGGTCGAGCAACTGCGGCTTGGCGTTCTTCTGCAGGGCCTTTTCCACCATGGCATCGGGCACGCTCGCCGGCACAGCCAGCAGCATCGGGTCGCGGAACAAGGTTGCGATCGAGAACGAGGTCCGGTCCTCGGCCAGCGAATCGTCGTTGACGATGACGCAATTGAGCTGGTGCAGCCGCAACTGCTCGACCAGTTCGCCGCTCGTCACCGCGAACGTGACCTCGAACTTGGCGAAGCCGGTCTCCTCGGACGCAATGCGTGCCGCGGCCGACAGGAAACGGCCGCGCAGCGTCGGACTCACCCCCATGCGCAGGAAGATGCGGCTGTCGACATAGCGCTTCTCGTGCTCGTCGATGGCCTGGTCGAACTTGCGCAGCAGCTCGTCGGAGAACTTGAACCAGTATTCGCCCGAGGGCGTGAGGCTCACGGTGCCGGTGCGGTTGCGGTTGATCAGCTGCGTGCCGAGCCGCTCCTCGAGCTTGGCCAGCTGCTGGCTGATCGACGGCTGCGACAGCCCGACCCGACGCGAGGCCTTGGTGATGGAGCCGGCAATGACCACAGCGCGAAAGATCTGCAGCTGCTTGAGCGTGATGTCCATGCATCCCCTCCCGTGGGATCAGTGTCACCACAATACATCAAATTCGATATCTCAATAGGCGGGCGCGCTGCAACATTAGTAGGCAATTTGGGCCGGCCCCACCTCTCAAGGTGCGGACCGGCCCCGGTATTTGCAGGCATTGGTCGGGTTGCGCCGTTACTGGGCGGCGGGAGCAGCCGGTTCGGCCGGCGCGGCACCGTCAGCCGGCGCGGCACCGTCAGCCGGCGCGGCGGCATCGGCCGGAGCCGCGGCGGCGTCGGCCGGCACATAGTTCGGCGAGAACGTCGCGAGGTAGGCGACGAGGTTCACCACGTCCTTCTCGTTGCCGAGGCC
>JAEYYP010000369.1 GCA_023428425.1 Pseudomonadota bacterium | reverse complement strand
GGCGCGGGACTGCCGACGCGCCAGGGTCCCCTGGCCAGCGGCGAACTCAAGGACGTGGGCACCGTCGGCAATCTTGTCCGCCACGTTCTGCACAGTGACGGCGCGGACGATCGGGGCGGCGAGGTTGATCGGGGCGGCGAGGACGAACAGCTTCGCCGGCTGCGATCGGTCCAGATCGAACTGCTCGGCGTCTATGCATCCGAAGATCTGCCGGTCGGCGCGCGCCGCACCTTCCTGGCCTCCGCCGGCAACCGCGGCATCGAGCTGAAGGGACAAACACCGTTCACCACACAGCTGCGCAGCCGCCGCGACCGCAAGCAGCTCGCGGCCGTTCTGGAGCACGATCGTTGACGATGAAGGGGGCTGGAGCGGGTAGCCGAAATTCTCGACTAAAGTCGTTCTACCGGAGCGCATAGCTCGCCGCACGCTATTGACTAGCCGCCCTTACCGGCGTCTTCTTACTTTGAAAAGGAGGCAAATAGCTGCAAGACCCTGAGAAAGATCCCGCAATTTGGTGGACCATAAAGCCACACTCCGATGTGGCTGACGAGCCCGATTTATGGCCGTACATCAGAAAATTCTGCAAATGGTGGTTTGAAATATTGAGGTCTATCCTGATTGTCGTTGCGTTTATCTATTTCGGCGAAATCAGTGGCATTGAGACAATCAAATTTATAGCTAAATTAAGCGGAGGTTTGATTGCGTTATACATTCTTTCATATTTTACCGGATGGTACGTTGACATATTGCCGAGTATGAAGCGTTTTAAAGTATTAAGATATACTCTAGTTGCACTAGTAAATATAACAATATTTTTAGGACTCATGATTATGAATTTTATGTACTTAGAACCGCTAGTTATAGATCTGGCAAAATTGCAAGGCAGGTGAATTTATAAATTAAATCGGCGACGGGCGGCGCGCCTTATAAATGCAAGTCATTTCATAGATTGTAGCGCATTTGGTCCGCAAACAGGTCACAAGTAGGAGGCCGCGAGGCGCATCGCGACGCAACAAGCCTACCGCGGTTCTGGAGCACGACGACGATGAAAGAGGCTGGAGCGGGTAGCGGGAATCGAACCCGCGCGTTCAGCTTGGGAAGCTGACAGGCTACCATTACATCATACCCGCGTCCGCGCCTGACTACCACCGGACCTGTCGTGTGCGCAACAACAACGCGCGGTCCGGCCGCGAATTCGTCTCCGGCGCGAGGCAGTCGCAAGCGCATCAAGCCGTCGGCTGTTTGCGCACGATGTCGACGTGTTGCTGTTCGCGATGCCACTTGCCGGCGGGCTTGTCGACATACTGGAAGAACTCGTTGGTGAAATTCCCCTGTAGGCAAACGGTGCGGAAGCCTTCCACGGTTGCTTCGGACGTCGCGATCGCGTCTGCGAACGCTTTCGGTCCGGTGACCTTGAACACGTCCGTGTCGCTGTCGCGCTTGATGTTGTCGACGATCCTGCCCACGACCCGGTCCAGCAGCGGATTGTCCGGCCTGCTGGCAATGAAGAAGTTGGTGATCGCGCCGTCCCTCGCGGTGACCAGCAGTTCGGATTGGCCCGGCTTGATCAGCCGAGCCAGGGGCCAGACCAGATGGGCGTCGATGTCCATGTAGCCGCCGCCGGACTTCTTCAGAACCAGCACCCGCCAGAAGTCGGCCTGTGCCGCCCCGATCTGCAGGCGCTTGAAACAGTCGCTGATTTCGCCCGGATAGAATTCGTCGATAAATCGTTCCCTCTCGAAATGACTGACGAAACGGAACGCGCAGGCGGGCGCCATCAGGCGGTTGAAGAGATAATTGACATAGACCGGAAGGGTGACAGCATCGGTATAGTTCGTCTGCCATACGACGAACGGGATATCCGTCTCCGATTTCTTTTTTCGGAGCGGTTTGGCGATGGCTGGAATCCGAAAGCGTTTCTTCGGGAAAAGATAGTGAAACGCGTAGAAAGAGGGTTTCATCGCATTGGCGATGTACTTGATCGCCCGGCCCACGATCAGACGGTGAGTCTTCATTGGATGTGCCCCCCTCCAAAGGTCACCGGTTCGCCAGTATTGGCATGTCCGCTAGCGGTCATAAAGGGGCTGTCGGGTCCCGCGACCGCCTCCTGCTCGCGGCGCCTTGATCGCGCCTTGTGGAATGCGTATCTCCCGGCGGCACCAAGCGCCGAGGAGACCGCCCATGTCCGCACTCACCCGTTTCCTCGGCGACACGCCGCTTCGCGTCCTCTTGAAGCTGGTGCTCGTCTCCTTCGTCGTCGGGCTGGTGATGAGCGCTTTCGGCTGGAGCCCCTACGACGTGGTCTATGCCATCCGGGATTTCTTCCTGCGCATCTGGAACATGGGTTTTTCGGCGATCGAGAACTTCGTCGGCTATTTCCTGCTGGGTGCGGCGATCGTCATCCCCGCCTTCATCATCATCCGCATCCTCAGTTACCGCCGCTGAGGCTTCAGCAGAATTCCGCCGCCACCTCGAACAGGATGGCGTGGCGGGCGGCGAGGCTGTCGATGTCCTTCGAGTAGCCGCCGCCGATGACGCCGCAGACCGGGATGTTCCGTCCTCGGAAATGACC
>JAEYYP010000352.1 GCA_023428425.1 Pseudomonadota bacterium | reverse complement strand
GACCAGAGCCATGGCGGCGGCGACCGGTATGGGGCGGCCCCAGGCCGCGGCGGCACCGATGACGACGGAGGAAAGGGCGATGCCCAGTTCGACGAAGGGCAGGTCGACCTGGCCGATGCCGAGCAGGAAGCCTACGGCCATCATGAGCACGAAGCTCAACGGCACGAGGACCAGGGCGCGGCCGCCCAGCACGAAGGCGAAGACGCCGACGGCGACCATGGCGAGGATGTGGTCGATGCCGCCGATCGGGTGCATGAAGCCGTAGGCGAAACCGGACGTTTCGCCGTGACCGGTATGGGCGAGCGCCGCAGTCGGCAGCGCGATGAGAAGCAGAGGCAGAAGGGCGCGGGCGCGCATCGGGAATATCTCCTAGAGCGGGACCCACCGTCCCGCGTTCGAGCCAAACATGCGACGGCCGGTCTCCTGGCTCCGGACCTTACTCCCCCCGCCTTCCCAGCGTGAAACCCAGTGGCACCTGGAGGGAGCGTTCGGCCCGATACAGTCGCGGGGGCGGCGCCGGTTTGCCCCCCGCAGGGCCCCGGCTTCCCGTTTCACGTGGGGTTTTCGCCCACGCACCGTCAGCGCGATTTGTTGCAGGTTGTGTGATCAAGATCAATGACGGCAGGCGCGCAAATGTCGCATGACGGCAGCCGAGCCATGCGCTAAGCGTGCGGCACCAACGGAGACGACGCAGGTGGCAACCCCTCGCCACATCGCCGCAACCATCGTCCGCGACCTCGTCGCGGCTCTGGTGGTGCTGTCGCTCGTCTTCCTGAGCTACGCCCACCAGCCCGTCGCCGCGACTCATCTCGACCACGACACCCTGACCGCCGTGGTGACCGCCGACTTCTGTGCCGACAGCCCAGCCGACAGCCCGCACGCCCCGTGTCATGCCTGCCGGATCGGCGGCGGCGCCGACCTGCCGCCACCCTGCGGCGGCATGGTGCACCTGCCGAAGGCAAGCGAGCCGCCCTTCGCCGAACTGGCGGCTGCGCCATTCGTCGTCGCGCCGCCCGACATTCCGGACGCCCGCGGCCCACCTGCCCTCGCCTGAACCACGCCTCCCCCTTCCGGTTCAACTGCCGACGCTGACGCGCGGCTTTCGCGAGACAATGCAATGTTCAAGCTCACCCTGGCCGCCGCGGCGGTCCTCGTTTCCACATCCGCCTTCGCCCACGCCTCGATCGCACCAGCCACCGCCGCGAATGGCGCGAGCGTCAAGGTGGCGATCAGCATCCCACACGGCTGCGATAGCGCGCCAACCGACAAGGTGACGGTCGTCGTCCCGGAGGGCTTCGTTTCCGCCAAACCCCAGGTGAAAGCCGGTTGGCAGGCCGAGGTCAGCACCGGCGACTACGCCGCCTCGCATGACGTGCACGGCCGGGCGGTGACCAGCGGAGCAGTATCCGTCACCTGGTCCGGTGGAAGCATTCCAGACGACCAGTTCGACGAGTTCGTGCTTCAGGGGACCATCTCCTCGAACACCCCGCTGGCCTTCGTCACTACACAGTATTGCGGCATAGCCTCCGTGGCCTGGGACGAACTTGCGGCCGAGGGTGCTGACCCCCACGCGCTCAAGCACCCGGCCCCGGTTCTGGCGGTTACTTTGGCCGAAGGCGGCCACGACATGCACCATGGCGCCATGCCCGACGCCGCGGGGGCTGCGGTGACGGTCGGCGACCTCGAGATCAGCGGCGCCTTCACCCGCGCCACGCTGCCCAACGCCCCGGTGGCGGGCGGCTACCTGACGATCGCCAACACGGGCGCGGAAGACGACCGCCTCGTCGCCGTCTCGACCCCGGCCGCGGGAATGTCGCAGATCCATGAGATGAAGATGGAGGGCGACGTGATGAAGATGAACGAGCTGCCCGACGGCCTCGTCATTCCGGCGGGCGGCAGCGTGTCGCTGGCGCCGGGCGGCTACCACCTGATGTTCATGGACCTCAGGGGCCCGCTGGTCGAAGGCGAGACCGTCACCGTGACGCTGACCTTCGAGAAGGCCGGCACGGTGGACGTGCAGCTGCCGGTCGGCAGCCCCGCCGCGAAAGGTCCGGCGATGGACCATTCGATGCATTCCAGCCGCGCTACCACCCTGCCGGGAGACCTCGCATGACGACCACTGCCCTCGCCCGCTTCCGTGTGATCCTCTGGGGTCTGGTGGTGGTCGCCGCACTCGCCGCCACGGCGCTGTTCGTCTTTGCGCCGCCGCGCAACCCGCAGGTAGCCGGCATTGGCGGGGGCACCTATTCGCTCGTCGATGGCAGTGGCGCGGCGGTCGACCAGACCATGCTCACCGGCCAGCCCTCGCTGCTGTTCTTCGGCTACACTCACTGCCCCGACGTCTGCCCGACGACGCTGGCCGAGATGGCGACGTGGTTCGAGGCGCTCGGGCCTTCGGCGAATGCGGTGAAGGCCTACTTCGTCACCGTCGATCCCGAGCGCGATACGCCCGAAGTGGTGGGCGACTATGTCGGCTGGATGGACGGCAAGGTCACCGCCGTCACCGGCTCCCGCGCCGAGATCGAAAAGATCATGAGCGCCTGGAAGGTGCTGGGGGAGAAGGTCGGCGAGGGCGACGATTAT
This sequence comes from Pseudomonadota bacterium, assembly GCA_023428425.1. Lineage (GTDB taxonomy): Bacteria > Pseudomonadota > Alphaproteobacteria > Rhizobiales > Devosiaceae > Devosia_A. Next base: position 2,067 of record JAEYYP010000352.1, on the reverse strand, counting down.
ACGGTCAACCACACCGCGTCAGTGTTCCTCGTCAACGCCCAGGGCGGCTTCGAAGGCACCATTGCCTATGGCGAGAACGCCGACGTCGCCGTGCAGAAGATCAGGAAGCTGATCGGCGCCTGACAGGCTGATCTTTACTGGTTTCGCTAAGCCCCGGTTCACCACCGGGGTTTTTTGTTCGGGCGCGGAAAGGATTGCTGCAGCTACGGGAAGCTACCTTGTCCCGACCTTCGTGGGACTTGCGATGCGGCACCTTTCGTTCGAGTTCAACTCGTGGCGCGACCGGCTCAGCCTCGGCCAGCAGATGGCCATGGTGATGGCCGTGCTCTGCCTCACCCTGGTGCTCGGCTCGACCATTGTTGCCGCCAGCATCGCCCGGCAACAGGCCACCAACCGCGTCGAGGCCTCGATGCAGACGCTCGCCGCCAACATGGCCGAGCGGCTCGATACCTATATGGTCGAACGCTTCCGCGATCTCAACGACCTTGCCGGCCTCGAGGCGCTGCGGGACCTGTGGGTGTCGGACAGCGATTCCATCCGCACCGTCCTGACCCAGATGCAGGCTTCGCTGCCGGCCTATACCTGGATCGGCCTGGCGCGGCCCGACGGTACCGTGGCCGCCGCGACGCAGGGCATGCTGGAGGGTGCGTCGGTGGCCGAGCGTCCGTGGTTCATCGCCGGGCTCGAAGGACCGATGCTCGGCGACGTTCATGACGCCAAGCTTCTCGCCGGCCTGCTCGGACAGCAGCCGGGCGGCGAGCCCTTCCGTTTTGTCGACGTGGCGGTGCCGGTGCTGGACCCCGAAGGACAACTTGCCGGCGTGCTGGGAGCGCATATGAGCTGGACCTGGTCCGACGAAATCCGCGAGACGGTGCTGCGGGGCGTCGATCCGGCGCTCGAGACCAGCATCTGGATCCTGCGCGCCGACGGACGCGTGCTGCTCGGCCCCCAATACGACTCGACCCCTATCGACCGGGCCGTGCTCGATGACCTCGGCGATGGCCGGACATTTATCGACCGCGGCAACGGCCCGGCGGCGCTGTCGGCGATCGTCCCCGCCGCGTCGACCGCCGACAATGGGCTGGGCTGGATCGTGGTGGCGCGCCGACCGCTGGCCACTGCCTTTGCCGGCGCCGACCAGCTGGCATTGTCGATCCTTGGCGCCGGGCTCGGCCTGGGCGTGCTGGGGGTGGGCATCGCCTGGCTGCTGGCGAGGCGCATGGCCCGGCCGCTCAAGCAGCTGAGCGAGCAGGTGGACCGCGTGGGCCGCGACCCGGCGGTCACCATGGTGGAGCGTGAACACGGCTCGTCCGACATCCAGCTTCTCTCGGCCTCGGTACGCTCGCTGCTGCGCCGCGTCGGCACGGCCGAGGACGCGCAGGTGCTCGCCGAACGCGCTGCCGAGGGCTTGCAACTGAAAATGGACGAGAAGACCCGCTCGCTCGGCGAACACATCAGCACGCTTCAGCAGCTGGCCGACACCGACCCGCTGACCCACCTGCTCAACCGCAGGGCGTTCCTCGTGTTCGCCAGTGACGCCATGAACTACTATCGCCGCTATGGCCGCGGCATCGGCATCCTCGTGGTCGACATCGACTTCTTCAAGCGCGTCAACGACACCTACGGGCATGGCGCTGGCGACGACGTCATCGAGGCGGTCGGCAAGATGATTCAGGGCGAGGTGCGCACCACCGACAAGGTGGCGCGCTTCGGCGGCGAGGAGTTCGTCGTGCTGCTGCGCGAGACCGAGTTGGACGGCGCGGTGGCCCTGGCGGAGCGCATCCGCGAGAAAGTGGACACGACCGTGATCGACGGACGCGGGCACGGCGAGATCAACGTCACGGTATCGATCGGACTCGCCATGGCGGAGCGCCGCGACCGTGACATTGCCGACGTGATCGAACGCGCCGACTACGCGCTCTATGCAGCGAAGACCGGCGGGCGCAACCAGGTCGTGAGCGAAGTTACGGTGGCGGTGGCGGCCGAGTAGGCGCTTCCTGGCAGGCTGGACGCCCCCTCCACCACGCTTCGCGTGGTCCCCCTCCCCCGCTGAAGCGGTGGAGGAAC
>JAEYYP010000349.1 GCA_023428425.1 Pseudomonadota bacterium | reverse complement strand
CGCCATCGGCCGGCGCCGCGGCAGCAGCGCCATCGGCCGGCACGTAGTTGGGCGAAAAGGTCGCGAGATAGGCGATCAGGTTCGTGATGTCCTTCTCGTTGCCCAGGCCCGGGAAGCTCATCTTGGTGCCGGGCACGTGCTCCTTGGGCTTGCGCAGGTAGGGAGCGACCGTCTCCGGGTTCCACACCAGGCCGTTCTTGCCGGCCTCGATCATGGCCTTGGAGTAGTTGTAGTCGGGCAGGCTGCCCGCGACACGGCCATAGAGGTCGTTGAGTTCGGGGCCGACCTTGTTCTTGGCGCCTTCTCCCACGGCGTGGCAGGCGCCGCAGCGCTTGAATACGTTGGCACCGGCATCGACATCCTGGGCATGGGCCGGAGCGATTACCGCAAGCGCCGAAACGACCAAGCCAAGGGTTACAAACTTCATCATTCACTCTCCTCACGTACCGGCTTTCGGACGCCGGTAGCACTGCACTGGTCCAATCCATGTTGGACACAACGGTTGCGAGTCAATCGAACGGCGGGGTGACGGCCTGTCGCAGGCGCCGCCGCAATGCACGCCACCAATGCATGATGGCACGCTCCTTGCTTAACCATTTGTTCACGCTTCCGTTATCGGCTCAGTGGCTCTTCTTGAGCCTCGAGAGACCGAAGAACACCACCAGCAGCACCACCGGCGCCGACAGGGCCAGCATCACCCCCTTGGGATAGGGCAGCAGGTCGTGCAGCCCCTCGAACACGTATGAGAGAATGCCCAGCGCGTAGTACGAGATGGCGATGATCGACAGCCCCTCGACCGTCTGCTGCAGGCGGTACTGGCTGCGCGCCGTCGACGATATGGTGTCGAGAACCGACTGGTTCTGGCTCTGGATCGACAGCGAGATACGCGCGTCCAGCAGCTCGATGGAGCGCTGCAGCTTCTCGGTCAGCGCCCCGAGCCGCTTCTCCATCGCCAGGCAGGTGGCAAGCGCCGGCTGCACGCGGTTGTTGAGGAAGCGCTCGATCGTGGTGAACTCCCCGATGGCCCGCTCCCGCAGCCGGTGCAGTCGCTCCGCCAGGACCTCGCCATAGGCCCGTGTCGCGGCAAAGCGGAAGCTCGTCTCCTCCACCGTCTGGCCCACCTCGCTCGACATCCGGTGCAAGGCCGCGAGGGTCTGCTGATGGTCGCCCAGCGTCTCGCCGCGCCCGATGGTCTGCATGATGTCGGCCAGCCGCCGCTCGTATTCGCTCACCCGGCCGCCCATCTGCCGCGCCAGCGGCAGGCCGATCAGCGCCATGGTGCGGTAGGTTTCGATCTCCATCAGCCGCCGGACCAGCACGCCCTGCCGCAGCGCGCTCATCCGCCGCGTCGCCACTTCGAAGCGCGTGAAACCGTCGCGGTCGAGGTGAAAGTCCGTCGCCACCTCGGCGGTGTCGTCGAAGATCTGCGAGTAGCAGAGGCTGAGCGGATTGAAGCCTTCCAGCGCCGCGGGCGCGATGGCTTCGGTCGGCATCAGGTCGATGCGCGTGGCGAAAACCAGCGGCAGCCCCGCGTGAAACTCGAGCCCGATCCCTTCTGGCTGCGCCACCCAGTCCCCGTCCGACGCTGTCCACGTGAGGGTGGCGAACTCGTTGTGCAGTTCCCACGTCACGTGGTGGCCGTCGCGCTCGAACTCGAGCTGCCGCGCCCAGGCCGGGCCATCGGCGACAACCCCGGCGATTGCGGCCATCTGCGCGTGCAGCACCCTGAGGTCGGCCCCGCCATCGGCGCTCATGAACGCGAGGCGCCTGATGCGCAGCGGCGCCGTCATCGGCGGCACCGGCCGCGCGTGCGTTTCCGCGTCGATCTGCCTGCGATAGGCGTGCTCAGTCCACCTGCGCTCGCTCATGGGATTTGCCCTTCAAGTCGTGACTCGACGGCGACAGTCCGCGCGCGACGCGGTGTGCACAATCGCCTCTTTTGTCGCGCACCCCCTTCCGGGCAACAGGATTTCCTATTGGATTTATTGGCGGGAACGATCGTCGTCGCTGCTAGCGGTAGCAGCACGCCTGAGGAGGAACTGAGTTTGGCTGACGTGAAGTCCGCGGTGATCGGGCCGCCCAGTGAGATTCGTGACTATGCGCCCGTCCTGCGCTGGCTTCTGATCAATTGCCTTGTCGCATTGGCCCTGATCGCCCTGTGGCAATTGGGCTTTCTCGGCGCCGTGCTGGAATCTGACCACACCAGGATCTCGCTGCTGATCTTCGTGGTCTTTGCGCTCACCACCATCCACTGCCTCATCCAGGCCGTCGCCGTGGCCCGCGAACTGGTTGCGGCACGCAAGGCCCGCGCCACCATCGAAGCGAGCTCCGGCAGCGGCTTCCGCACCGACGGCAAGCGCGTCACCACCGGCTCCGGCCTCGTGCTCGAGCCCGGCGCTTTCACCACCCACGTGCACAACCTGATCACCAAGGCCGAACTCGGCGCGCCCGGCCGCCTCGACCAGACCCTGCTGCTGCGCGCCATCGCTGATCGGCTCCGCGGCCGCGAGAAGCTCGGCCTGTTCGTCTCCGAGGCCCTGCTGCGCCTCGCGCTGCTGGGCACCGCCATCGGCTTCATCCTGATGCTGATCCCCATCTCCGGCCTATCCTCGTTCGACCCGGAGACGCTGCGCGGCGCCCTGGCCGGCATGACCGGCGGCATGGCCATCGCGCTGAACGTCACCGTCTCCGGCATCGCCACCGCGCTCATCCTCAAGTTCCAGTATTTCCAGCTCGATCACGCCATCGCCGAGCTGTTCGACACCATCGCCGAAGTGAGCGAGATCCACGTCGTGCCCGCCATCGAGAAGGCCCAGCATGGACGGGCCTAGCCTCTTCTCGGGCGCCGAGAGCGATGACGGGACGTTCGTCCCGTTCACCGACATTCTCTTCAACGCCCTGCTCGGCTTCTCGCTGATGGTGTTCATCGCCTTCGCGCTGATCAACCCGGACGCCAAGAGCGGTCTGGTCGACACGAAGGCCGAACTGATCATCACCACGACCTGGCCGGACAACAACGACGACGACATCGACACCTACGTGCAGGATCCGACCGGCAACGTCGTCTGGTACCACTCGATGCAGAAGGGCTTCGTCACGCTCGACCGCGACGACCGCGGCAACTACCTCGACGAGGTGACGGTGAACGGCGAGACCCACCACATCGCCCTCAACCAGGAGACGGTGACGGTGCGCGGCGTCCTGCCCGGCGATTATGCCGTCAACGTCTACCACTACACCAACCCCACCGGCGCCCCCGTTCCGGTGACGGTGAAGGTGGAAAAGGTGAACCCCAGGCTGACCGTGATCTACTACGATACGGTGCTTCTTTCGAAGAAGGGCGACGAGAAGACGGTCATCCGCTTCACCATGGACAAGGACGGCGCCATCTCCGACATCAATACGGTGCCGGTGTCGCTGATCCAGGCGGTGCGCAAATGATGGACCTGCCGCTATCGGGCGCCATCGCGCTGTTCCTCGTGCTCGCCGTCCTGCTGCTGAGCCTCAACTTCGCCTCGCTGTGGAAGTGGTGGATCAAGGCCGGCGCCATCGTCGTCACGCTCTCGGGGATGGTGGCGCTCTATTTCATCTTCACCGGCGTCATCGGCTGGGCTTCGACAGGCGTCATGCCGGAGCGCTTCTCGCTGCTGGCCACCCGCATCGTCGAGCCCGACAAGCTGAGCGGCACGCCCGGCCGCATCTTCCTGTGGATCGAGGAAGTCGACGACCGACAGATCGTCATCAGCCCGCCGCGGGCCTTCGAGGTTCCCTACGAGGTCGAGATCGCCACCGACATCGCCATGGCGCAGGCCAAGCTCGAGGGCGGCGGCAAGGTGCTGGGCGAGTTCGCCGCCACCGGTTCGGAGGAGGCCAATGCCGCCCAGACCGCCCAGGAGGCGGGCTCCGGCAAGGTCGAGATCGGCGAGACGCGCGAAGGCCAGTCGTCAGGCAGCGGCGAAGGTGGCGAAACGATCGGCGAGCATGGCGCCCTCAGCTTCTCCGACATGCCCCCGGTGGACCTGCCGGACAAAGCCGTGCTGCAGGTCAACTAGCAGGTCGGTCGGCCCCTACAGCTTCACCGCGGTGCCCGACACCGACACCATCAGCATCGAGCCGTTGGTGCCGACCACCTCGTAGTCGATGTCGACTCCCACCACGGCATCCGCGCCGACGCGCTGCGCCTCGTAGCGCAGTTCCTCGAAGGCCTGGCGGCGCGCGTCGCGCAGCGCGCCTTCATACGCTCCGGCACGGCCGCCGACGATGTCGCGGATACCGGCGAAAAGGTCCTTGAAGATGTTGGCGCCGACGATCACCTCGCCGGTGACGATGCCGAGATAGTCGCGGATCGGCCGACCTTCGAGGGTCGGGGTCGTCGAAATGATGATCATGCTCAGCTCCTCGCCATCTGGGAGCGCAGGACCGTGCGGTCGCGGGCAGAGACGCCGATCAGTTCGGCGATGCGCCAAACCATGTTGTCCTCGAGTTCGTGGTTCTGTTTGTCGGCAAAAACCACCTGCCACATCATCCGGATGATCTCGAGCTTCTCGGAATCGTCGAGCGAGGAGAGCGCCGAGGTGAAGCGGTAAAAATCGACCGACTCCTGGTCGCGCCGCGTCGCTTCGGCGATCAGCTTGTCCACCTCGGCTTCGCGGAGGCTGTAGTAGTCCATCAGCGTGCCCCGCAGGGCCGAGCGCTCGGCGTCGCTGACCGTGCCGTCAATGGCGGCCAGATGCACGAGCAGCGCCGCGGTCGCCAGTTTCGGCTCCATCGACAGCAAGGTGGCATCGGGCCTCTGGAAGATCGAGCGGAGCGTTTCGAACATGCCGTTTCCTCGGTTGCTGGTCTTGAAAGATAGGGTCGGAGCGACAAACGCGAAAGGCCCCTGATCGTCGCGGGGGCAAAGGAAAAGATTCTCAGGTTGACTCTGCAACCGGACTCGTGTGTTCTTTATTTGTTCTCATTCCGCACCATCCGTTGCCTGCCGAGTAGCCGCCATGAGCCGTCCGAAACCCGATCTCGACGCCCTCCGCGCCCAGATCGCCGCCCTCGAAAAGCGGCCGGTTCTGGCGGATGCTGCTGTGTCCGCTTCACGCCATGCCACCGGCGAGAATGAGCTGCTCGGCCTGCTGAACCCTCCCCCCGGCCTGCTGCACGAAGTGTTCGCCGACGAACACCGGCAGTCGGGCGCGGCGCTCGGCTTCACCCTCGGCCTCGCTCGTTCGCTCATCGGCAGGCAAAGGCAGGCCCTGATCTACCTGCAACTGGGCGCCGAAGCCCAGGAGGTGGGGCTGCCCTACGGCATTGGCCTCGCCCGCTTCGGCCTTACCCCCGATACCCTCGTACTGGGCCGCATCGGCACGGTGCCCGAACTGCTCTGGGCGCTCGAGGAAGCGCTCGCCTGCCGCGCCGTCGCGGGGGTGATCGTCGACCTCGCCAGCCACCCCAAGGAGCTCGATTTCACCGTGTCGCGCCGCATCTCGCTGCGCGCCGCCGCTGCCGGCACCTCGGCCTTCCTCATCCGCTACGGGACGGGGCGGGAGGCGAGTGCGGCGCGCCTCCGATGGCACGTGAAGCCAGTGGTGAGCGCCGGCCAGCCCTTCGATGCCGGCGCCCCCGGCCAGCCTCGCTTCACCATCGCCATCGAGAAACTTCGGCTGGGACAGGCGCGGCAGGCCGAGCAGCATGCCCTGACACTGGATTGGACAGAAAATGGCTTCGTTTCAGTCGATCCCCGAGAGCCACGAAGGCTGCGTCCCCTCGCTCCGCTTCACCGACCGGCGCCGCCATCTCGCCCTCAACCTGCCGCGCTGGGCGACCGATTGTCTGAGGCGAGCTGACCCGTCCATTCCGCGCGATCGCCCGCTTGTCCTGTGGGAGAAGATCAAGGGCGGCATGCGGATCGCCGCGCTCGACATCGCCGCGAGCCGCGCCGGCCTGTCGGTGGGACAGAACATCACCGATGCCCGCGCGCTGGTCCCCGGCCTGCTGGTGCTCGAGCACGACCCCGATTTCACCGCGCATGTGTTCTCCGAGTTCGCCGACTGGCACTCGAACGCCAGTCCTATCGTCGCCGTGCACGATGCTATGGCGCCATACGGCGACCTGATCCTCGACATTACCGGCGTCGCCCACCTGTTCGGCGGCGAAGACAGGATGCTCGCGACACTCACCGGGCGATTGCGGGCACTCGGCTATGCCACCCATGGGGCCATCGCCGACACCGTGGGCGCGGCATGGGCCTTCGCACATTTCGACCCCGGCCGGATCGTGCCCGAGGAGGCGCTCGAACCTGGCATCGCCGACCTGCCGGTCAACGCCCTGCGGCTGAGCGAGGCACAGGTGGCCGGGCTCAACCAGATGGGTCTGAAGACCATCGGCCAGCTTCTAGGCCGTGACCGCAAGGCCCTGCAGGCCCGCTTCGGCGCTTCGCTCGTCACCCGGCTCGACCAGGCGCTCGGGATCATCGAGGAACGGATCACTCCGCGCATCCCGGTGGCCGAGCACCATGCCGAGCGCCGCTTCGCCGAACCCATCGGTTACCTCGACGACGTGCTGATGACGGTGCGCGACCTCGCCATCCAGCTCGGCGTGAGGCTCTCGGCCGAAGGGCTGGGGGCGCAGGGCTTCCACCTCTTCCTCTATCGGGTCGACCACAAGGTGATGACGCTTTCGGTCAACGCCGCCCGCGCCACCCGCGACCCTGGCCACATCGCCCAGCTCTTCGTGCACCGCTCCGAGCGGCTCGAAGGCGAGTACGATGCCGGCTTCGGTATCGACATGATCCGGCTCGCCGCCGCCTCGCTCTCGCCCGTCACCGACGTGCAGGTCGGCGCCTTCGAGATCGACGACGGTGCCGAGGATCTGGCCCGGCTCTTCGACCGCATGACCAGCCGCCTCGGCCCTCTCGCCGTGGTGCGATCGAAGCCGGTCGACACCCACATCCCCGAACGTGCAGTGGTGCTCGAGCCGATGGTCGCCCGTACCCCCGACGATCCGAACGCCCTGCTCTCTCCTCCTCTCCGCCCGCTTCGCCTGCTGCCTGCCCCCGAGCCGGTGGAGGTGATCGCCGAAGTGCCGCACGGCCCGCCGCTGCGCATGGTGTGGCGCCGCCTCTCCTACCGCGTGCAGAAGGCCTCCGGCCCCGAGCGCATCGAGGCAGAGTGGTGGCGCACGGGTCGAAAGCTCGGCTTTCTCGCCCCGCCCAGAGTCGGCGAGGCCGAACTGCCGCCGCAGGACCACCACGACCCGAAGAAGAAACCGGTGCAACGGGACGTTGCCACTCCTCACGTGAGCAAGCTCGAAAGCTTCGACCCCGAGACCACCGTGCGCGACTACTACGTCGTCGAGGACGAAGGCGGCCGCCGCTTCTGGGTGTTCCGCGTCGGCCTCTACGGCGCCGCGAGCTCGCCCCGCTGGTACCTGCACGGCTTCTTCGCATGAGCCGCCCCGCCTATGCCGAGCTGATGGCGACCAGCAACTTCTCCTTCCTCCGCTCCGGCTCCCACCCCGAGGAACTGGTCGCCGCCGCCATGGCGCTGGGGCTGGGCGGCATCGGCATCGCCGATCGCAACACCTTCGCCGGCGTCGTCCGCGGCTATGTCGCGCATCGCGACATGCGCGAAGAGCACCCGGATTTCCGCTACGTCGTCGGCGTCCGCCTGGGCTTTGCCGATGGCGCGCCCGACATCCTCGCCTACCCGTCCGACCGCGAGGCCTATGGCCGGCTCTGCCGCCTGTTGAGCCGTGCCAACCTCCGCGAGGAGAGCGAAAAGGGCAACCCGGTCGTGCTGTTCGACGACATCGAGGAGTTCGCCGAAGGCCAGCTCTTCGTCTTCCACCTCGACGAGAGCCGCTGGGATGTCTCGATGGATTACCTGCAGCAGCTCGCCGCCATCGCACCCGGCAATGTCTGGCTCGCCGCCGCCGCAAACTTCCGGGGCAATGACCGCGCCCGCCTCAATCGCCTCGCCCATGCCGCCACCCAGGCCGGCGTGCCCATGCTGGCCGTCAACGCCGTGCTCTACCACGAGCCCGGCCGCCGCATCGTGCAGGATGTCGTCACCTGCATCCGCCAGCACCTGACCCTAGAAACCGCCGGCCGCCGCCTCGAGCAGAACGCCGAGCGCCACCTGAAGCCGCCGCACGAGATGGCGCGCCTCTTCGCCGACCACCCCGAGGCGCTGGCGGAAACGCAGGCGCTGCTCGACCGCATCGGCTTTTCGCTCGACCAGCTGCGCTACAACTACCCCGTCGAAACCATCGGCAATGGCGAGACGGCGCAGGAGACGCTGGTGCGCCTCACCTGGGAGGGAGCGGCCAGGCGCTACCCCCAGGGCATTCCCGGCAAGGTCGTCGAGGCGCTCAACTCCGAGATCGTGTTGATCGAGCAGCTGAAATACGCCTCCTACTTCCTCACCGTGCAGGACATCGTGCGCTATGCGCGCGAGGATCGCGGCATCCTCTGCCAGGGCCGCGGCTCTGCCGCCAACTCCGCCGTCTGCTACTGCCTCGGCATCACCGAGGTGGACCCTTCCAAGGTCAACCTCGTCTTCGGCCGCTTCCTTTCCACCGAGCGCAACGAGCCTCCCGACATCGACGTCGATTTCGAGCACGAGCGGCGCGAGGAGGTGATGCAATATGTCTACCAGAAATATGGCGGCCATCGCACCGGGCTCACCGCCACGGTCATCTCCTATCGCTCGAAGAGCGCCGTGCGCGAGACCGCCAAGGTATTCGGGCTATCAGACGACACCATTGCCGCCATCAACCAGCTGCACTGGGGCTGGGGCAATGCCGCCGACCTCTCAGGCATCCGCCTCGCCGGCCTCGATCCGGACGATCCGACCCTCGCCCAGCTCTTCGACGTGGTGAGCGTGCTCAAGGGGTTTCCGCGCCATTTGAGCCAGCATGTGGGCGGCTTCGTCATCACCCGCGATTCGCTAGAAAGCCTCGTCCCCATCGGCAAGACGGCGATGGAGAGCCGCACCATCGTCGAATGGGACAAGGACGATATCGACGCCCTCGGCATCCTCAAGGTCGATATCCTGGCGCTCGGTATGCTGAGCTGCCTGCGCCGCTCGTTCGAGCTGCTGCACCAGCACTATGGCCGCGACCTGAAGCTTTCCGACCTGATGGCCGAGGAGACCGAGCCCGAGGTCAGGGCGCCGGTCTATCGCATGACCCACCGCGCCGACACCATCGGGGTGTTCCAGATCGAGAGCCGGGCGCAGATGTCCATGCTGCCACGGCTGAAGCCGAACGAGTTCTACGACCTCGTCATCGAGGTGGCGATCGTCCGCCCCGGCCCGATCCAGGGCGGTATGGTGCATCCCTACCTGCGCCGCCGTCAGGGTCTGGAGGAGGTTGAGCCGATGGGCGAGCGCCTCACCGCCGTGCTGAAGCGCACCCTCGGCGTGCCGCTCTTTCAGGAGCAGGCCATGCAGATGGCCATCGAGGGCGCCGGCTTCTCGCCCGGCAAGGCCGACCAGTTGCGCCGCGCCATGGCTGCCTGGAAGCGCAGCGGCAAGCTCGCCCAGTTCGGCGAGGAGTTCATCTCCGGCATGATCCGCAATGGCTACACCGAGGATTTCGCCAAGCGCTGCTTCGCCCAGATCCAGGGGTTCGGCGAATACGGCTTTCCCGAGAGCCACGCGGCGAGCTTCGCGCTCCTCGTCTACGCCTCGTGCTGGTTCAAGTGCCACTACCCCGACGTGTTCGCCTGCGCCCTGCTCAACAGCCAGCCGATGGGCTTCTACGCCCCGGCGCAGATCGTGCGCGACGCCATCGAGCACGGGGTCGAGGTGCGCGGCGTCGATATCAACCGCTCCGACACCATCCACGTGCTCGAAGCCGGCTTCCCCGCCCGTGACCGCATCCGCAAGCAGCACGCCGAGATGCGCGACGATATCTGGTCGAACCGTGCCATCCGGCTCGGCCTCAGGCAGGTGACCGGGCTCAGGGAGGCGCACGCCAACCTCATCGTCGCGCGTCGCGGCGCCGGCTATGCCTCGATCCGCGACCTGTGGCTCAAGACCGGCATCCCGGTCGAAACGCTGGAGAAACTGGCCGAGGCCGATGCCTTCGGCTCGCTCGGCCTCTCCCGCCGCGAGGCGCTGTGGACGGTGCGCGGACTGCGCGGCACGGCCGGAGCGGAACGGCTGCCGCTGTTCTCCACCGGTGAACGCCCACCCCAGGCCGACGACGCGCAGGGCAACCTGCCGCTGATGCCGGCGGGCGAAGGCGTGGTGCACGACTACCGCACCAAGACTCTGTCGTTGAATGGCCACCCACTCAGCTTCATGCGCGCCGAACTCGATCGCCGCCGCACCGTGCGCTGCGCCGATCTCGCCGAACAACGCGACGGATCATGGGTCGAGGCGGCCGGCCTCGTGCTGGTGCGCCAGCAGCCGGGCACCGCCTCGGGCGTCATCTTCGCCACGCTGGAAGACGAGACGGGAGTCGCCAACATCATCGTCTGGCCGAAGACCTTCCAGAAGCACCGCAAGGTGGTGCTGGGCTCGCGCGCCCTCGCCGTGCGCGGCAAGCTGCAGCGCGAAGGGCTGGTGGTGCATATCGTCTCGCACGACTTCCACGACCTCACCCCGAGGCTGATGGAAATCGCCCAGGGCATCGACCTCGGCGACCAGATGCTTATCCGGGCCGACGAGGGCAAGTCCGGCCCGCCCCGCCCGCGCGACGAAACCGAGCGACGCCGCCAGGAGATGCTGCAACGCCAGGCAAGAGCAGCGTTACCGGGCGGCCGAAATTTTCACTGAGGTGAGCGCCGGACGCCCCCCTCACGCCAGCAGCACGTCCTCGGTGCGGCTCTTCACCGCGTCGGCCAGCGTCGTCTGGTCCAACACTTCGCGCGTGGCGAGGGTGACGCGGGCGAAGACGTGGCGGATTTCGCAGGTGCCCTCGTCGGCGCAGTCGGTGCAGCGGCGATAGGCGATCTTGCTGAGGCAGGGCAGCGGCGCGATCGGCCCGTCGATCAGCCGCAGCACCTCGCCGAAGGTCACCTCGTCGGCCGCGCGCAGCAGCACATAGCCGCCGAGTCGGCCGCGACGGCTCATCACGATGCCGGCCCGCTTCAGTTCCAGCAGGATCTGCTCGAGGAACTTCTTGGGGATCGCCTGTTCCCGCGAGATCTCCGAGATCATCAGCGATTCCCCAGGCGGGATGCGGCAGAGCGCCACCAGGGCACGAAGCGCGTATTTGGCTTTTTGCGAGATCATCGGTCGACGCACTCGGGGCGCACGATCACCCCGTCTTCACTGAGCTATAGGACGACTGCCGCGCCTCCGCCACCGCCAATCGGCCAGGCGATGGATGGCGTCAGGCCTTCTCTTCCACCGGCGGCGGCACCTCGGGATTGAACAGATCGCCCGGCTTGGTGGCAGGCAACGCCGGCCTCGGCCCTGATGGGACCAGGGGCGCGAGGCGTTGCTCCGGCGTCATCTCGACCAGCTCGGATGCCGGCTGTTCCGGCGTCGACGCCTCGGTCGCGACCTCTGCCTCGACCGCCGCCACGGGCTCGCGATCGGGTTCCTCACCCAATGACGAGACGACATAGGGTGGCTCGGCCGGTCCGGTATCGGCATGCTGGATATGCGTCGCCACGATGGCCTCGGCCAGGAGGTTCGGATCGGCGGCGAGCTTGCGCTCCGGCGCCGCCGCGGCGAGCGGCCCGAGCGCCGATTCCACCGCGTCGGCAGCGGTGATCTCGGCGATGGCACTCGAGTCGCGGTTGACCACGTCGACCATGCCCAGCGCGATCTCGCGCTCGCCGAGGATCACCACGTTGGCACCCAGCGTCTTGAGGTGGTCCTCTTCCTCGTCCGAATGGGCCCGCGCCACGATCAGCCCCTTCGGGTTGGCCTTGCGCGCCTGCTCCACCGCCTGCCCCGCCTCGAAGGCATTCGGAATGGCAACGACCACCGTCGCGGCCATGTCGACATTGGCGAGGTTGAGCACCCGCAGGCCCGCCGCATTGCCCACGATCACCTCGAAGCCGCGGGCACGCGCCGCGTTGACCCGGGCCTCCGCATCCTCGACCACGACGAAACTCGCCTGCCGCTCGTTGAGTGCCTCGGCCACCACCGTGCCGACCCGGCCGTAGCCGACCAGCACGACATGTCCCGTCTTGGTGGTCGCCTGCGCCTGAACGGGCTCCTCTTCCGCCACCGCCTCCACTACAGCCGGCGCAGCCGGCGTGAAGCCCGGCTCGGTGCGCACAGCCGCTCCCGCCGGAGTTGCCGCCACCGTGCCGAAGCGCCGTTCCAGCCGTGGCCGCAGCGCGTCGAGGGCCATGAAGATCAGCGGGTTCAGCACGATGGAAATGATGGCGCCGGCGAGTATGAGATCACGTCCCTCGGGCGGCAGGATACCGAGCCCGACACCGAGCGCGGCGAGGATGAACGAGAACTCGCCGATCTGCGCCAGGCTCGCCGAGATGGTGAGCGCCGTCGACACCGGATGCCGGAACGCTATGACGATCAGGAACGAGATGATCGACTTGCCCACCACGATGATCAGCACCGTGGCAATGACCGGCAGCGGATCGCTGAGCAACACGGTGGGGTCGAACAGCATGCCGACCGACACGAAGAACAGCACGGCGAACGCGTCGCGTAGCGGCAGGCTTTCCTGCGCCGCCCGGTGCGACAACTCGCTCTCGGAGAGGATCATGCCGGCGAAGAACGCACCCAGCGCCAGCGATACGCCGAACAGGTAGGCCGCTCCGGCAGCCACACCCAGCGCGATGGCGAGCACGGCGAGGCGGAACAGTTCGCGGCTGCCGGTATGCGCCGTGTAGTGCAGCACGAACGGGATCACCCGACGACCCACCACCAGCATGAAGCCGACGAAGGCAGCGAGCTTCACCACCGTGACCCCGATGATACCGACAAGGCCCAGCGGCCCGGTGAAGCGCTCGACGAAGTCGACGAATGGGTCGTGCAGAGCCGCTTCCTCGACGCCGTTGATCGAGGCGATGGCGGGGATCAGCACCAGCGCCAGCACCATCGCGATGTCCTCGACGATGAGCCAGCCGACGGCGATCTTGCCCTTCTCGCTTTCGACCATGTGCCGGTCCTGCAGCGCCTTGAGCAGCACCACCGTGGAGGCGACCGAGAGCGCGAGGCCGAAGATCAGGCCGGCGCCGAGCGACCAGCCGAGCAGCAAAGCAAGGCCGAGCCCGAGCACGGTGGCCCCGCCGATCTGCGCCAGCGCGCCGGGGATGGCGAGGGCACGAACGCTGAGCAGGTCCTTGAGCGAGAAGTGCAAGCCCACCCCGAACATCAGCAGGATGACACCGATTTCGCTGAGTTCCAGCGCCAGGTCGCCATCGGCGATGAAGCCCGGCGTGTACGGGCCCACCATGACACCGGCGATGAGGTAGCCCACCAGCGGCGGCATGCGAAGGCGATTGGCGATGGCCCCGAAGATGAAGGCTAGTACCAGACCCGCGACGATCGTGGAGATCAGGGGGGTGCTGTGGGGCATCGTTGCTGGCCTCCGGTGGGGTATTACCCTGTTGCTGGTTGAATTGTGAGTGCTGCGAACATGGGCGAAAGCCCCTCGCGGTGCAAGGGCGACACAGGCGCAAAACTGCGGCGATTCATGGGCCGCCGGCGAAATAGACGAATGGATGACGCGATCGCCAAAAGGCGAAGGGCGCCCGACGGGCGCCCTCGAACTCGAACGGGTGGAGGCCGTCAGGCGTCCATCTTGGCGCCGGACACCACCGCATGCAGGTCGATCAGGCCGACCATGCGGCTGTCATGCGTGACGATGCCGTTGAGCAGCTCGGTATCGATGGAGTTGCCCTCGGGCACGTTGTGGATCTCGTCCTTGGAGACGGTCAGGATCTCCGACACCGCATCGACCAGGATGCCGCCCCACTTGTCGCCCACCGACATCACCACCACGACGTGGTTCTTGGTGGGCGAGGTGACGCCCTCGCCGAAGCGGGCGCGCAGGTCGAAGATCGGCACGATCGTGCCGCGCAGGTTGATGACACCGCGCACGAACTCGCGGGTATTCGGCAGCGGGGTAGCGCCGTTCCAGGCGCGGATCTCGCGCACGGTGGTGATCTCCACCCCATAGGTCTGCTCGCCGATGGAGAAGGCGATGAGCTGCAGCGAGTTGGCGGCGGCTATGCTGCTGCCGGCGGAGACGTCGTCCTTGAACGCTAGCGATTCCATGGTTTCAGGCCCTTCCTGCCGCGCCCTGGCGTGGCCAATTCGGTTGTCAGGCGGCGCTCTTGTGCGTCGCGGTTGCGGTCTTCAGTCCTTGCACGTCCACGATCAGCGCCACGTTGCCATCACCCAGGATGGTGCCGCCGGCGATGCCTTCGATGGATTGGAAGTTCTCTTCGAGCGACTTGATCACCACCTGCTGCTGGCCGATGATGTCGTCGACGATCAGCGCCACCTTCACCCCGCCCTCGGCCTCGCACAGCACCACGAAGCGGCTGTCGCGATCGGCATCGCTGGTCATCTCGAAGCGAGCCGCGAGGTCGACCACCTGGACATACTCGCCGCGCACCTGCAGCACCTGGCCGCCGGTCGGCATGCGCGAGAAGTTGGCGCGCGCGCACTGGATGGTTTCGACGATCGACGAAAGTGGGATGACGTATGGCGATCCCGCCACCTTCACCAGCATGACGTCGAGCACGGCGAGCGTCAGCGGCAGGCGCAGCGTCATGCGCGTACCCTTGCCGGTCCAGCTCTTCACGTGCACCGAGCCGCCGATCTTCTTGATGTTGGACAGCACCACATCCATGCCGACGCCGCGGCCGGAGATGTCACTCACCTCAGCCGCCGTGGAGAAGCCCGGCGCGAAGATCAGCTGGTCGATCTGTTCGTCGGTGAGCGTCTGCTCCGGCCCGACGACGCCACGGTCGCGCGCCACCTGCAGCACGCGCTCGCGATTGATGCCGCCGCCATCGTCCTCGACGGCGATGAGGATATTGCCGCCCGCCTGCTCGGCCGAAAGCCGGATGACGCCGGTCTCGCCCTTGCCGTTGGCGCTGCGCTTTTCCGGCTGCTCGATGCCGTGGTCGGCCGAGTTGCGGATCATGTGGGTCAGCGGATCGGAGAGCTGCTCGATGATCGTCTTGTCGATCTCGGTGTTCTCGCCGATCGTCTCGAGGCGGATCTTCTTGCCGGTCTTGGCGGCGAGCTCGCGCACCAGGCGCGGCATGCGGCTGAACACGGTCTTCACCGGCTGCGCGCGGATCGCCATCACCGAGTCCTGCAGACCCCGGGTGGTCTGGGCCAGCACCTCGATGCCGCGCACCAGTTCCTGGTAGCGGGCGCGCAGGGTTTCATCCATCTGCTGCGTGAGCATGGACTGGGTAATCACCAGTTCGCCCACCATGTTGACCACGCGATCGATCTTGTCGAGGTCGACGCGGATCGACTGCACGCCATTGCGCCGATCCTCGGCGCCGTTGCGGCGATCGCCGTCGCCATCGGTGTCGTCGGACGCCGCGGCAGGCGCGGCGGCGAGCGGTGTCGGCATCACCGGCGGAGCTGCCTTGAGCGCCGGCTTCATCGCCTCGGCGAGCTCGGCGAAGCTCAAGAGGTTGCCTGCTCCGTCGGCCTCGACCAGTTCCACCTGGGCGTCGAGCGAATCCTCGTTGAGTTCGATGCCGGCGAGGTCAGCCAGGCTCGGGCCGCTCTCGTCGGACGGCATCGCGGCCACGGCGGCATCGGCCACCGAAACGATCTCGAGGTCGCAATTGCCGTCGACGAACTCGAACACTTCGGCGATCTGCGCCTCGCCGGCCGTCGTCGAGGTGAGAGTGATCTCCCAGCTGCAATAGACGCCGAACGGCTCGAAATCGCCCAGCGGCGGAATCTCGTCGAGCCGCGCCTTCACCTCGAGCTGGCCGAGCGTCGCCAGTTCGCGGAACAGCAGCAGCGGATCGTTGGCGCGCGCGTAGAGTTCCGAATGCGGGGTGAAGCGGACGATCCAGCGGCTGCCGGCCATCGGTGCAGCCTCGAAGCTGTCGGCGGCCGGCTCGGCTAGCGGGAACGTCGGGCCGTCGTCCTCGGCGCCCGGAATGGTCACCATCACCGGCACGAAATCGATGTCGAACTCTTCCATCGGCTCGCCGACCATGTCGGGGTCGTCGCCGGAGGTCAGGGCGTCGAACTGGGCCTTCTCCTCTGCGCCATAGCCCGGAGCGAGCGCCACCCCGTCCTTGGCGGCCGTGATGAAGTCGGCGACGATGTCGTTGGCGCGAATGCACAGCGCCGTCACATGCTCGGAAAGCTCCACCCGCCCGTCGCGCACGTGGTCGAGCAGCGTCTCGTAGGCGTGCGCGAAGCCGACAAGGTCGGCAAAGCCGAAAGCGCCGCCGCCACCCTTAATCGAATGGATGGCGCGGAACACCGCGTTCAGTCGGTTCGACGAGCGATCGCCGTCCTCGATGGCGTGGAACTGTTCCTCGAGTTCGAGGAGCAGCTCGGAACACTCGTCGAAGTATGTCGCCTTGAAGTCGTCGAGGTCGCTCATAGTCTGGTCGAAACCCTTCTGGGCACTTGCGGCAGTCGGCCGGGCCGTTACGTCAGTGGACGACCCGATGGATGACCGAGATCAGTTTCTCGGGGTCGAACGGCTTGACGATCCAGCCGGTGCCGCCGGCAGCGCGACCCTGGTCGCGCTTGTCCTGGCTCGTCTCGGTGGTGAGGATGAGGATGGGCAGGGAATTGTGCATGCCGGAGGCGCGCACGTTCTTGATGAACTCGATACCGTCCATCACCGGCATGTTGATGTCGGTGATGACCACGTCGACGCTCTCGTTCTTGAGCACGTCGAGGCCCTTCTGGCCGTCCTCGGCCTGCAGCACCTCGAAGCCGGCATTGGAAAGCGTGTGGTGCAGCATCGCCAGGATGGTGCGGGAGTCGTCGACAGTAAGAACGCGCATTTTTCGAGAATTATCCTTCCATGATCGCGGCGAACTCGCCGCCGAGCCCAAGACGCTCCACCGCCAGCCGGAATGGCTCGCTGGGCTGGGTCACCGCGAAAGCAAAATTGTTGCGACGGGCCGTCTCGGCCGCGCTCATCAGCAGGAACAGCGCGTTGGTCGCCACCCGCTCCACGGCGGCGCCCTTTACCTTCACCGGGCCGGCCTCCACCGCGTCGAGCAGGACGTCGCGAATGGGGTCGAGCGCGTCGAGATCGACGATCGCCGGCAAGGCGACGGTTTTGCTGCGTGTCTGGGCCATGCCCCGAATGCCCCTAACCTTCTGGTCAAACCTTCTGGTCGACTTGGGGCCAGCATCGACGGTAACGGTTTAAGAAGTGCTAAGTTCAGACCGGTTTCGGACCAATCGCAGCGCGAATTAGTTCGGTAGTCTGTTTTATTTCCGGTGACCATTTAGGGCGACGGTCCTTGTCGACCAGAACTGCGCGCACGCCCTCGGCGAAGTCCGGCAGGCGGCAGAGCAGTTTTGCGAGCCGAAGGTCGAGGGCGAGCACCTCGTGCACCGTCGCCAGCTTGCGGGCCGCGAGGTGGCTGGCGTGGATGGCATAGAGGCTGGCAGGCGAATTGCTCGTGCCGCTTTCCGCGTGAAGTGCCGCGACCGTGTTCGCGGCGGTTGTGAAGTCCTCCCAGTCTATGGCGACGGCTGTTGTCGTCCGATCGCCGATCCGCTGCGCGTCGGGCGCGCCGTAGCCGCCTGACAGTCCGCGCCGCTGGATCATGTGGACGATCGCCGCATCGATGTCGGGCGCCTGTGCCGCCGTGGCGAGGTCCGACAGCACGCCCTCCCGGTCGTCGGCCGCCACCATGGCGTCGAGCAGGCCCAGGGACAACGCTCCGGCAACGCTCACTGTCGCGCCGCTCATCACGAAATTCAGTGCGGCGTCGAGCGGCGCCTTGGCCAGGATGAAGTTGACCCCGACATCCGTGACGAGGCCGATCGCGGCCTCGGGCATCGCCCATTTGCCCTCGCCGAGGCTCAGCCGGTAGCGACAGTGTCCGGCAATGCCGATGCCGCCGCCCATGACCACGCCATGCGTCAGTGCCACGGTCGGCTTCGGATAGGTGGCGATGAGGCCGTTCATCGCGTACTCGGCGGCAAAGTAGGCGTCGGCTTCGTCAAGCCGCCCGTCGAGCACCATCTGCCGCACCGCCCGCACGTCGCCGCCTGAACAGAAGCCCCGCGGGCCCCTGCCTTCGAACAGCACGACCCGGATGTCGTCATCGTCGCGCCATTGCGTCAGCGTCCGGGTGATTCCGTCGATCATCTCGACGTTGAGCGCGTTGATGGCCTCGGGGCGGTTGAGCGCGATGATGCCGAGGCCTCCCTCGCGGCTGATTTCGAGTTGTCCGGTCATCTGTGCTCGGTTCCAATGGCTTGCGCTCAGTGGTAGAGCACCGGCCCATGAAGGCCAATACTCCCCCTGTCCCGCTGACGAACGTCCACCTCACCGGCATCGCCCGCGATCTCAAGGCGCGCGCCGACGAGGGCCGGCCCATCCGCATCGGCGTCATCGGCTCGGGCGAAATGGGCACCGATCTCGTGACCCAGGGCGCCCTGATGCGCGGCATCGAGATTTCGGCCATCGCCACCCGCCGCCCGCATACGGCGCGCGAAGCCATGGCCATCGCCTATGGCGACGACAGCCACGCCGTCGAGGCCGATACGCAGTCGAAGGTCACCGCGGCCATCGAAGCGGGCAAGATGGCTGTCACCTCGGTCGAGACCATGGTGACGAACCCGCTGATCGACGTGGTGATCGACGCCACCGGCAAGCCGGGCGTTGCCGCCGACTACGACCTCATGGCCATGGAGCATGGCAAGCACCTGGTGATGATGAATGTCGAGGCCGACGTCACCATCGGACCCTACCTCAAGCAGCAGGCCGACAAGCTCGGCGTCGTCTATTCGGTCGGCGCCGGCGACGAGCCGAGTAGCTGCATGGAGCTCATCGAGTTCGCCTCTGCCCTCGGCTATCGCATCGTCTCGGCCGGCAAGGGCAAGAACAACCCGCTCAACCACGACGCCGTGCCCGACGACTATCGCGAGGAAGCGATCCGCCGGAACATGAACCCGCGCATGCTGGTCGAGTTTGTCGATGGCTCCAAGACCATGGTGGAAATGGCCTGCATCGCCAACGCCACCGGCCTCGTCCCCGACGTGCCAGGCATGCACGGCCCCGCCGCCGACCGCGACCAGATGGCCAGGGTGCTGATCCCCAAGGAAGACGGCGGCATCCTCAACAGGAAGGGCGTCGTCGACTACACCATCGGCAAGGGCGTGGCGCCGGGCGTGTTCGTCATCGTCGAAGCCGAGCACCCGCGCATCATCGAGCGCATGGACGACCTGCATGTCGGCAAGGGCCCCTACTACGCGCTCTTCCGCCCCTACCACCTGACCTCGCTCGAGGTGCCACTCACTGCCGCGCGCATCATGCTCTACGGCAAGCCCGACATGGTGCCGCTGCCCAACCCCGTCGCCGAAGTCTGCGCCGTAGCCAAGCGGGACCTCGCCGTCGGCGAAACCTTCGATGCGATCGGCGAAACCTGCTACCGCAGCTTCGTCCTCACCATCGAGGACGCGCGGGCAAAGCATGCGGTGCCGGTGGGGCTGCTCGAGGGCGGCAAGGTCACCGCCCCGGTCAAGAAGGGCGACCTCCTCACCACCGCCAACGCCCTCCCCGACCAGACCACCCGCCTCTACGCCCTGCGCCAGCGCCAGGACCAGATGTTCGGGCTCGGCTAAGGCCGCAGCGCGATCTTCCCCGGCCGGCCTTTCTCGTTGCTGGCTTCGGCGGCCTCTGCTGCTTCGTCGAGCGAAAACACCCGCGCGATCGGCAGCTTCAGTGCCCCCGAAGCCGCGCGGCCGATCAGGTCGGCGCGGGCAGCTCCGAGTTCCGCCGGCGTCATCTTCGTCTCGGGACGCGCGGCCCAGAAGGCGGAGATCGTCGTCTGCTTGAACAGCAGGTTCTCGGCGGCAACCTGCAGGGGCCGGCCGGACAGCGCGCCGAACGACACCAGCCGTCCACCCTGTGCCAGGAGGCTCATCAGCTCGTCGGTAGCGCGCCCACCCACCGAATCGATGGCGCGGATCACCCTTGCCCCGCCCGTGATCGCCCGGGCGCGCTCCTGCCAGCCCTCATCCTCGGTCGAGACGGCGTCGGCGATCCCTTCGGCCGCCAGTTCCGCCACCGCGTCCTCGCGCCGCACGATGTTGAGCACCCGCACGCCCTGCTCCGCAGCGAGCTTCGCCAGCATCTTGCCCACTGCGCCATTGGCGGCGTTCTGCGCGATCCAGTCTCCCGCCTTCACCTCGAGGTTGGCGAGGAGGCGCACCGCGCTCATCGGCATGGCGGTGAGCTGGCAGGCGGTGGCGTCGTCGATCGTGTCCGGCACCACTGCCAAACCCGCCGCGCCGGTGACGAAATACTCCGACCACGTCGCCGCTGCCCCGCCGGTGACCCGGTCGCCCGGCTTCACGTTGGTGACCCCCTCGCCCACGGCATCCACGATGCCCAGCCCCTCGGTCCCCGGATGGTGCGGCAGCTTCGGCTTCATGCCGTAGTGCCCGGTGATGATCATCAGGTCGTGGTTGTGGATGGGGGCGAGCACCAGCCGCACCCGCGCCTGCCCCGGCCCGGGCTCCGGCATCGGCAGGTCCACGACCCGCAACACCTTGCGCGGACTGCCGAACTCATCGAACACGACACTCTTCATGGCACTCACTCCGTTGAACGCATGCCCTCAGATGCGCTCGTACCCCGGAGGAAGCAAGGCCAGCATGGGCCTCAATCCAGCGTCTGCCGGTAGCGCAGCATCGCGATCCCCGAGATGACGACGAGGATGATCACCAGCGCCCAGAGTTCCCCCGCCACATCGCCGATCTCGCCGCCCTTCAGCATCACCTTGCGGACGATCTTGAGGAAATGCGTCGCAGGCACGCCCTCGCCGATGAACTGCGCCCAGCCCGGCATGCCCGCGAACGGGAACATGAAGCCCGAGAGCAGGATCGACGGCAGGATGGTGAAGAAGCTCAGCTGCATCGCCTGCATCTGGTTGCGCGCCGCCGTCGAGATGAGGAAGCCGAGCGCCAGGTTGACGACGATGAACAGGTTGAACCCGACGAAGAAGGCCCACAGGCTGCCTTCGAACGGCACGGCGAAGATCAGCATCGCCGCCACGAGGAACACCACCGTCTGCACATAGCCGACGAACACATAGGGCAGGATCTTCCCCAGCATCACCTCGAGCGGCCGCACCGGCGTCGCGATCAGCATCTCCATCGTGCCGCGCTCGGTCTCCTTGACGATGGCGACGGCGGTGATCATCACCATCGTCATCGACAGGATGATCGCCAGCAGCCCCGGCACGATATTGGTCGAGGTCTTGCCTTCCGGGTTGTATTCGCGGTGGACGACCACGCCGAAGGGCTGGGCGCTGGCCGGCTTCGCCAGCGGCCCGGTCAGCGTTTCCGCCACCGCGGTCGTCACGATGCCGGAGAGTGCCGCGACGGCGCCACCGGTGGCGGAGGGATCGGAAGCGTCGGCGGCGACGAGGATTTGCGGGTTCTGCCCGCGGATCACGTCGCGCTCGAAATCTTCGGGAATGACGATGACGAAGTTCGCTTCGCCCCGCCGCAGCGCCTCCTCGCCTTCGTCGACCCCGGACACCGGCCCCCGGAAATCGAAATAGGTCGAGTTCTGCATCCCGGCGATCACCGCGCGACTGAGCGGTCCGCTGTCGTTCATCTCTACCAGTGTCGGCAGATGGCGCGGATCGGAGTTGATGGCGAAGCCGAACAGCATCAGTTGCACGATCGGCAGGCCGATCATCATGCCGAAGGTGATGTGGTCGCGCCGCATCTGGATGAACTCTTTGTAGAGCACCGCGCCGAAGCGCCTGAGCGACAGCGCCGCCATCTCACGCCGCCTTCGGCTGGGCAGCGAAATTGTCCCGTGCCCCGGCCATCAGGTAGATGAACGCCTCCTCGAGGCCCGCAACCTGCAGGCTCCACCGATGCGTGCCTTCGCCCTCGAGGCGCTTCACTGTGTCCCGCAAAGCCGCCCTGTCGGTGCCCGATACGTGCAGCACCGTGCCGAAGCGCGCCACCTGCTCCACCCCCGGCTCGGCCTTCAGGCGGTCTTCGAGCGCCGGCAGGTCCTCACCCTCCACCCGCCAGGTCTCGAGGCCGACCAGTTCCGGAATTTTGGCCGAGGGGCCGTCGATCAGCTTCTTGCCATAGGCGATGTAGGTGATGAAATCGCACTGCACCGCCTCGTCCATGTAGTGGGTCGAGACCAGCAC
>JAEYYP010000342.1 GCA_023428425.1 Pseudomonadota bacterium | reverse complement strand
GGGGAGGGGGACCAAGCGAAGCTTGGTGGAGGGGGCGCTCCCCTCCGCCATGGCATGGAGCGGGCAACCATGACGTCCGACTCCCGCGCCCCCCTCGGCCTGAAGGTCGCCGCCTTCGCCGGCCTCCTCTTCATGCTCGCCCCGCTGGCGCTGATCTTCCTCTATGCCTTCTCCACCGAGGAGCGGACCTACCAGTGGCCGCCGCCGGGGCTGACGCTGCGCTGGTTCGAGGCCACCTGGAACCGTCCTGACGTCTGGCAGGCCCTCACCCTCTCGGTGCAGGTCGCCGCGATCTCCACCGTCATCGCGCTGGTGCTCGGAACGCTCGTCGCCGCCGCCGTGTCCGGCACGAAGTTCTTCGGCCGCGAGACCATCTCGCTGCTGGTGATCCTGCCTATCGCCCTGCCCGGCATCATCACCGGCATTTCGCTGCGCTCGGCCTTCAACCTGATGGAAATCCCCTTCTCGTTCTGGACCATCATCCTCGGCCACGCGACCTTCTGCATCGTCGTCGTTTACAACAACGCCGTCGCTCGCTTCCGCCGCCTGCACGGCTCGCTGGTCGAGGCGGCGATGGACCTCGGCGCCGACGGCTTCCAAACGTTCCGCCACGTCATCCTGCCCAACCTGGGCACGGCGCTGCTTGCCGGCGGCATGCTGGCCTTTGCGCTGAGCTTCGACGAGGTGATCGTCACCACCTTCACCGCCGGGCAGCAGCAGACCCTGCCGATCTGGATGCTCGAAGAGCTGATCCGGCCGCGCCAGCGGCCTGTCACCAACGTGGTGGCGATGGTGGTCATCATCGTCACCTTCCTGCCCATCCTCGCCGCCTTCTACCTCACGCGCGGCGGCGAGCAGACCACGGGCGGCATGGGCAAGTAGTGTTGGGTAAGTAGTTTTGGGAGAGAGAACCATGGACACCCAGATGTTGATCGGCTCGCGCTTTGAAGCGGGCACCGAAACCGCCGAGCAGGTGCTGAACCCGCGCACCGGCGCGCTGATCGAGCCCATCGCCGAGGCGTCGGAGAGCCAGATCGACGCAGCGGTGGCGGCAGCCGAGAAGGCGTTCGCGACCTGGAGCCGGACCACCCCCGGACAGCGCTCGAACTACCTGCTGAAGATCGCGCAGGCCATCGAGGACGATGCGGCCGGCTTCGCCGCGCTCGAGGCGCTGAACTGCGGCAAGCCGATCAACGCCGTGCTCAACGACGAAATCCCCGCCATCGTCGATTGCTGGCGCTTCTTCGCCGGCGCGGTGCGCAACATGCACGGCGCCGTGGCGGGCGAGTACCTGCCCGGCCACACCTCGATGATCCGCCGCGACCCCATCGGTATCGTCGCCTCCATCGCGCCGTGGAACTACCCGCTGATGATGATGGCGTGGAAGCTGGCGCCCGCCATCGCCGGCGGCAACACCGTCATCTTCAAGCCCTCCGAGCAGACGCCGCTCACCGCGCTCAAGCTCGCGAAAGTCTTTGCCGACATCCTGCCCGAAGGCGTGGTCAACGTCGTGCTCGGCCGCGGCGAGAGCGTCGGCAACGCGCTCATCAATCATCCGCGCGTCAACATGGTCTCGATCACCGGCGATGTCGCGACCGGCAAGAAAGTGCTGCAGGCCGCCGCGAAGTCGGTGAAGCGCACCCATCTCGAACTCGGCGGCAAGGCTCCGGTCATCGTCTACGACGACGCCGACCTCGACGCGGTGGTCAACGGCCTCAAGGCCTTCGGCTACTACAATGCCGGGCAGGATTGCACCGCCGCCTGCCGCATCTATGCCGGCCCGAAGATCCACGATCGCCTCGTCGCCGATCTCAGCGCCGCCGCCTCGTCCATCGTCTTCAACCAGCAGGACGACACGATCAACGAAATCGGGCCGTTGATCTCGAAGCGCCAGCGCGACCGGGTCGCCAGCTTCGTCGAGCGCGCCTCCGAACTCCCGCACATCAAGATCACCGCCGGTGGCCACACGGCGGGCGACAAGGGCTTCTACTACGAGCCCACCGTCATCGCCGGGGCCCTGCAGCAGGACGAGATCGTGCGCCGCGAGGTGTTCGGCCCGGTGGTCTCGATCACCCGCTTCACCGAACCCGAGGACGCCATCGCCTGGGCCAACGATTCCGACTACGGTCTCGCCTCATCGGTCTGGACCAAGGACATCGACAAGGCGATGCAGACCGCTGCCCGCCTCCAGTACGGCTGCACCTGGGTCAACACCCACTTCATGCTGGTCAACGAGATGCCGCATGGCGGCCTCAAGCAGTCCGGCTACGGCAAGGACATGTCAGTCTACGCCCTAGAAGACTACACCGCCGTCCGCCACGTCATGATCAACCACGGCTGAGCCGCGGCTCAGTCGTCGAGCAGGCGCGCTATATCGGCGAGGGTTGCGGGGCGGTAGGGCCGCCGCTCCGGCAGGTTGTCCGCCGGCTCGCGCCAGCGCTGGCGGGCAGTGCCGCTGACCTGGTGCAGGCCCTGCGGACCGGGGATGCGGTCGCCCTTGGGCAGGCTGTCGAGCAGCGTGCCCAGCAGCCCCGCCGCGTTGCGGTCCCGGTTCTCCAGGTCCTCGCGATGCGACGGACGCAGCGATGCAAAGCGCGAGCCTGGCCCGGTGTCGAAGGCGAGCCCGGCCTGCCGCGCCCCTTCCCAGATCCAGATCAGGGCCGCGTCCGAAAGACCACGCCGCTCGCCGCCGCCGCCGACCGAACCGTGTACGCCGGGGAACCACACCTGCTGGTACGGGGCATCGGGCGCCGCCGGATCCGCCCCGCGAAGCTCGTTGAGCATGTCGAGATTGTCCCAGAGCGTCGGGGCAAAATCCTGCTTGCGCTCATCGATCGCTACCGCATGGCGCGCCCGGTCGACCATCGAGGACAGGCTGACATCGTGGAACTGGAACCCACGGTTCACGGCGCTCGCAAATGCGATATAGCCCGGTATCCCGAGTGAACCGACGGTGTCCCATATCCCGAGGTAAGTCACCTTGAGCTGCCCGCCCGGCGCATAGCCCTCGATGTTGCGACGCCTCCAATCCTCCTCGTCCGCCGAGATGCAGAGTTCCGGCGAGAAGCGCGAGCGGAAATCCAGCATGGCTTCGAGGAAGGTCTGCGACAGTTCGCGCTTGCGGTAGCGCTCGATCGCCTCGTTCGCCCGCCCCGCGTGCCGCCGCGAAACCAGCCCGCTCGTCGACAGCAGCCCGGCCAGCGAACGCGCCGTGTACGCCCCGCGCGAAAAGCCGAAGACGTAGATCTCGTCGCCTGGCGCGTAGTTGAAGATGATGAAGCGGTAGGCCTCCGACAGGTTGCGCAACAGCCCGGCGCCGAAGATGCCGCCGGTCAGCGACTCCCCTTCCTCGGTCCCCACGCCTTCGTCGTAGTAGACCACCTGTACCGTCCCGTCCGGCGCGGCCGGCAGTACGCTCTCGGCGGTGAACAGCACATTGGTCGGGTGTGGCGCGTCGAGCCGGTTCCACGTGCCGTCGAAACAGATCACAAGTCGCTTCATCGGGCCCTGCACCCCTCGTCCGCGGCAGGATAATCGCCTGTCGCCTATGGACAATCCGGAATCTGCAGATACCGTATCCTCGAGGGTCAATCGTGACTGAACAGAACCAGCCAACCGGTCCGAAACGCAGGGCCGCGCGACGGCGCGCGAGCACGGCGGAGCCATCGGCTGAAGCAAGTCCTGCTGCTCCGCCCGAAGTCTCCCCCCCGAGGACGCCCCCGCGGCGCCTGATTACGCTGCCCGGCGTCGAAGCGACGTCCAATACGTTGCGTTCGCTGCTGATCAACTTCAGCTTCTTCGCGGCCTTCTTCCTGCTTCTGCCGGCTCTCGCCACCCAGCTGTGGAAGAACCAGGTGGTGATCGAGCCGATCTCGGTGCCGCCCGCGCTGATCGAAATGGGTATCACCCCCGACGTGGCGGCGAACCGGGTCTGGGACGGGCTGAAGGATTTCGCCGCCGCCGCCGATACCGCCAAGCGCACTTTCGTTGCGGTCCCGCAGGGCCGGGCGCTCGATTTTTCGATCCCGCAGAGCGGCCTGTCGCTCGACGCGGTGCTGTCGCAGGTCCGCCAGTTCCTCAACCTGTTCGAGACCCGCATCTCGGGCGAGTTCGTCTGCCAGACCCCGGCCTGCGCCCCCGCTGACATGCGCCTGCGCCTGCGTGTCCTGCGCGGCACCGCCACCATCATCGACCTGCCCGAAATGGGCGCGACGGCGAGCCGCGACTATTTCCGCCTCGCCGCCGAGAACATCTTCGCCGAGCTCGACCCCTTCGTCTCGATCGCCGCCTTGTCGCGCACCGCGCCGGACCGGGCCGTGGTGCTGGCCCGCCAGATGGTGCGGCGGCGCGACCCGGCCTCGCAGTGGGCCTACAACCTCATCGGCGAAATCGAGATGAACCGCGGCAACCATGCCGAGGCGCTCGCGGCTTTCGAGGCGGCGCACGAACGCGACCCCCGGATGATCGAGGCCGAGGTCAACCGCGCGCTCGCCCTCGCCCATCTCGGCCGCTTCGACGAGGCCAAGGCCGCGCTCCAACAACTGGCCCGCAGCGGGATCGGCCGGCTGGAAGTGACCAAGGCCCGCGCCTCGGTGGAATACATGCGCGGCGAACGCGCTGCCGCCGTCGGGTACTTCCTCGAGGCCGCCGGCCTCGAACCCGCCGAACCGCGACACCTCGTGCTCGCCGGTCGCACCGAGCTGGAACTCGGCAACCGCGTCCCCGGCGAGGCGCATCTGCGCGATGCGCTGTCCGTCGCCCCCGGCGATCCCGAGGCACTCGAGGCCCTGGGCAACCTCTACTACGGCAAGTACGGCCACGAGCCGGACTACGCCGCCGCCGCCAGCATGTATCGCAACTGGGCCCAGTTCGCCCCGCAGGATGCGCAGGCCTGGTTCTCGCTCGGCAACGCGCTCGTCGCGACCGGCGCCTACGCCGACGCGCTCGCCGCCTACGATACGGCCATGGCGCGTGGCGAGACCAGCGACCGCCTGATGGTGGTGCGCGCCGGCACGCTGATGGGTCTCGCGCTTGCCGGCGAACGTCCGCTTTCCGATCCCATTGCGGCCTTCGAGGCCCTGCGCGACGCCGATCCCCCCGTGCCCACCGTCTTCCTGTCGCTGGGCAAGCTCTACGACCGCACCGGTCGCCCCGACGATGCGCGCGCCGCCTTCAGCCGCTTTCTCGAGTTGGCCCCATCCGACCACGAGCAGCGTGGCTTCGCCGAAACCGAGGTGGCGCGGCTCTCGCCATCAACCGACTAGCGTTCAGAGGGAACGAACAAGATGGAACTCGTGCAGGAGTTCTTCCGCGACAAGACGCCCGCCCGCCTGCTGATGATCGCAGCCCTCGTGCTGCTCTTCGTCTCGCAGTTCTTCCTCTACCTCAACGATCCGGGCGGCGGGTACATTCCCAACGCCATGAACCTCGAGGAATACACGCGCGTGGTCATCACCAGCTTCGGCGCCGTCGGCACCGGCTGGGAACTTCACCCGCACGCCTATGTCATCCTGATCCTGCTGGCCTTCGCGTTCTTCCGCGACGACATCGTCAACGCGCCACTGTTCTCGAAGGCCGGCTGGTGGGTGTCGCTCATCCTCGTCATCGCCGCCACGGTCCCCGGTGCCTACATCCGCAACGCCACCGGCGGCTCAATGGGCGGCATCGCGGTACTGATCGCCTTTGCCGCAGTGCTGGTCCACATGGCCGAGGGGCGGCAGCAAAAGGCCGCCGCCAAGCCACCGAGCGACACGACCTCCTGACCCGCAGAGCTGGTGGGCGCGGGAGCGCCCGCCCCCCACTCCGGCTATTGCAGGGTTGCTATTGCGGCCCCGGCCCTCCATATAGATATGAGCGCGCCTCGCTGGCGTCGCTCCATCGACCTGGTCCGCAACAGCGGGCGGGGAACAGCGCCGGCCCCATGGCCGCAGCGCCCTTACAGAAAGTTTCGCCTCCGAACGCCAGCTGCCGCGCTGCAGAGCAGCGGCACAGTTCGGCCGGCGCCAAAATCCATATGCCAGATTTCGACTATCTCGCTCGCGCCGAGCTTCATCTCGGCAGCGACTGGGACACCGCTACCGCACTGGGCGCACGCCCGTTCCGCCGCGCCGCAAACGCCCTCCGCTTCGCCTTCGAGGAAGCCGCACCGATCAGCCTCCGCGGCGCTCGCCTGACGATCGGCGAGCAGGAGTTCGCCGGCCAGGAGCTGCGGACGCTCTACACCAGTTTCGACTATCCGCTTCCCCGCAAGCGGCTCACCGCCACCAGAAAAATGAGGAAAAGCCATGCAGGTTACCGTCCGGGACAATAACGTCGATCAGGCCATGCGCGTCCTGAAGAAGCGGTTGCAGCGCGAGGGGGTCTTCCGCGAGATGAAGCTTCGTCGCTACTACGAAAAGCCGTCCGAGGCCCGCGTTCGCGAACAGGCCGAGGCCGTCCGCCGCAGCCGCAAGAACGCGCGCAAGCAGGCCATTCGTGAGGGCCTGATCGCAGCGCCCAAGCCCAAGCTGCCCTTGCGCCAAGCTCGCTTCACGCGCCCGCAGTCATGACTGTTCGGGCGGCGCGCCAGCCGCAGGAGGGCGAGACGATGTCGCTGAAGTCTATCTCCATCCCGTCGCGCACCGCTTCGAAGAAGCGCGCCGCGCCTGTCGCGGCGGTGGCACCCTATGTCCCGGCGACCAGTGCAGCACTGACACCGCGCACCACCGGACACGTCGCGGGTCATCGCTACCTGGTCGGGCAGCGGCTGGCCATGGCGCCCGGCGGCAGGGAGTTCGCCCGCGGGGCGGCGACCTGCACCATCGTCGCCCGCCTTCCGCATGAGGGCGGCCCGCTGCGCTATCGCGTGCGGAGCGACAGCGAAAATTACGAGCGCATCGTCGACGAGAACGATCTCTCGCTGCTGCCGGAATGAGAAAGGGCCCATGCGGGCCCTTTCGTTTCACCAGCGGGTCAGGCCCAGCAGTTTCTCGCCCAGCGGCGTCAGCTTCGCCGTCGTCGCATTGTGCTTTTCCCACTCGCGCGGGTCGCCGGGGAAGGCGTCGCGCTTGGGCGAGTCGAGCTCGCGCCACAGCCGGATGCGCTCGGCGCGCTCTTCCTCGTTGTCGAACTCGGCCGGGTGCATCGAGATGTACTGCGCCATGCGCACCCGATTGTCCGAATGGTTGGGCCGCACCCCGTGGGCCAGCAGCGAGTTGAAGATCATGAGGTCGCCCGGTTCGAGGTCGACATTCACCCGCGACAGCCCCGTCATGTCCGGATGCATCGGGTCGCGATCCTCCGGCTGCGTCTTCACCCACTCGTCGAAATGCTCGAACAGGTAGGGCACCGACTGGAAGCCGCCGACGTCGCCGTCCTGCTTCTTGAGGCTGAGCACCGCCTGCACGCCGATCGGCGGCGGCTGGATCGAGGTGTCGACGTCCCAGTGCACGAAGCCGTCGGGGCTGCCCTTCACCTTCTTGGGCGGGTTGAGGTTGGCGCGGTCGATCGTCACCCACAGGTCCTCGCGGTCCCAGATGTCGACGAAGGCGTCGTAGATGCGCTTCTCCATCCGGTTGTCCCAGAGGTACTGGTGGTTGTAGATCTCCAGCATGCCGGTGCCGTTGAGCTCCTTCATGATGTGGTCGCGGCGCTGCGGCGCGTACCAGGTCGAAGGGTCGTTCGGGTCCTTCTCGTCAAAACGCCAGAGCAGGTCCACAAGCCGCTCGACATTCGCCGCAGGCACCGCCTGACGGACAATCACGTAGCCCTTGGTGATCCAGTGCTGCCAGTCCTCCTCCGACAGCACCCGCAGCGGCAAGGTCTTCTTGATATCCTTGAGCTGCGTCGAGGCCTGCGTGGTCGGATGGCTGTCGCGCTTCATCGGCGTCGCCATCGTGGCGGTTGCGGCCATGCTCATCTGTCTCTCCCATCTCAATCTCCCCTCGCTCGGGTAGGGTGAGACTAGCGGGCCTGCGCCGCGAATGTTGTCGTTGCCGGTACAGAACTGATACTATTCTGGCGTCGTTGGCCCCGGAGTTGCACGATGCGGGCATTCCTCGAGCATTTGCAGCGTCCGCCGGAAGCGTCGTGGAGCATGCTGAACCGGCGGCTCGACGACGCCATCCCTTTCCAGTGGCATCACCATCCCGAGCTCGAGCTGACCCTCACGCTCAATTCGGTGGGGCAGCGCTTCGTCGGCGACCATGTCGGCAGCTACGGCCACGGCGACTTGGTACTGGTCGGCCCCAACTTGCCGCACACCTGGGCGAGCCGCGACAAGATCGATGGAAGCGCCCCGCATGTGGCGCTGGTCCTGTGGTTCGAGCTCGAGTGGCTCGAAGCCATGATCGCCGGTTCGGTCGAACTCCGGCCGGTGCACGACCTCATCGCGCGGTCGGCTGCCGGCCTCGCCTTTGCGCCCGAGACCGGACTGGCGCTGCGGGCCGAGATCGAGGCGATCTTCACCCGCCCGCCGCTGGAGCGCCTGCTCGGCCTCGTCGCCCTGCTCGGCCGTCTCGCCGCCGAGCCGGCACAGCCCCTCTCACGGGTCGCGCCGCGCCCCACCGATGCCGGCCGCTCGCGGCTCGACCGGGTGCTGACCCACCTCCACCAGCACTATGCCGAACCCATATCGCTGCCCGAGCTGGCGGAGATCGCGGCGCTGAGCGTCTCCGGGCTGCATCGCCTCTTCACCCGCCATGCCCGCACCAGCATCGTCGCCTACGTCACCGGTCTCAGGATCGGCGATGCCTGTTCGCGCCTCTCCTCCACCAGCCAGCCCATCCAGCATGTCGCCGAGGCAGTCGGCTACGCCTCGCTCGCCAACTTCAACCGCCAGTTCCGGGCCCTCCGCGGCATGACCCCGCGCGAGTATCGCGGCCGGTTCCGCTGATCGTAAATCAATGTGCCAGCCTTAACCTAAGCTACAGTCCGCCCGCGTACGGTGACCCGGTCAGGATCGGGCCAACTGCCATGTGGCATGCGCTTATCGCCAATTTCGCCGTCGTCGGCCTCGTCGTCTTCGGCTGGCTGCAGTCGCAGGACCTGCTCCGGCGGCTGCGGCGTCCCTATCGACGCGCCGCCTTCGGGGCGGTGATGGCGGTCGGGTCGCTCATGTCGATGCTCCTCACGGTGGAGCTCCAGCCGGGCCTGTTCTTCGATCTGCGCACCAGCTTCGTCGCGCTCTCGGCGCTGCTTGGCGGTCCGGTTGCCGTCGCCATCACCCTGCTGGCGGCGGGAAGCTATCGGTTGTTCCTCGGCGGAGTCGGTGCGGCGGGCGCCCTCGCGAGCATGGGCGGCGTAGCAGCCCTGGGCCTCGTGGCGCATGCCTGGTTCAAGGGGCGCACCCCGCGTGCACTGGGGATGGTTGCGTTCGGACTCGTAACGTCACTGCTCCCCCTCGCCCTCGTGCTGTTCCTGCCGGACGCCTCACGCGATGCAGCGCTCGCGGCGGGGTTGCAACGTGGCATCCTGGCCTTCGTGGCGACAACGGGAGCGCTTTTCAGCATCGCACGCAGCCGCCAGGACCATGAGGAGCGCAAGCTGCTGATGGCGGCGATCGGCCAGGCACCCGACTATCTGTTGGTCAAGGATCGGAACAGCCGCTTCGTCGCCGTCAACGGCACCGTGGCAAGCGCCAACGGCTATGCGGCTCCATTGGACATGCGTGGCAAGTCGGATTTCGACATCACTACGACATCCAGGGCCCGCGAACTGTTCGATGCCGAGCAGAAGGTCATGTCCACCGGTATTCCAATCCTCAACCAGGAGGAACTGGTGGCGATCGGGGAGGCGGAGCCACGCTGGTTCCTTACCTCCAAGACGGCGGTGCGCAACATCGACGGCGAAGTCATCGGCCTCGCGGGCGTCACGCGCGACATTACCGAGCGCAAGGACCTCGAGCAGGCCCTCGTCCAGGGACGGAGCAAGCTCGACCTGGTGCTCGCGGAGATGTCGGACGGCATCGCCCATTTTGACGCGAGTGGCGTCCTCGAGTTCAGCAACGACCAGTACCGCGCCCTCTTTCCGCTTACGGGACAATCCCGCGTACCGGGTGCCCGCCTCTCCGATATCCTGCGCGAAGCGGCAAACAGCGGCGAACAGATGCACATCCCCACCGACCGGCGCGAGGCGTGGCTCGCCTCGGTCATGGCGTCCCTGGCCATCGGCGGCGAAGAGGAGGTCCCGCTATATGACGGGCGCTGGCTGCATATTCGCACCAAGCCGACCCGTGACGGCGGCGCCACCGTGGTGGTCTCGGACATCACCAACGTGAAACGCGCCGAGGCCGGCCTGATGGCCCTGACAGAGCAGTTGCGGACGATGGCCACCACCGACGCACTGACCGGGTTGCTCAATCGCCGAGGCTTCGACGAACGTCTCGACGACGAGGTCATGCGCGCCACGCGCAACCGCCAGCCGCTCAGTCTCATCATCGCCGACATCGACCGCTTCAAGGCCTACAATGATCGCTATGGCCACCAGGCCGGCGACGACTGCCTGAAGCACGTCGCCGCGGCGCTTCGCGCCGGTGCCCGGCGGCCCGCCGACGTCGCGGCCCGCTACGGCGGTGAGGAGATGATCCTGATCCTCCCCGAGACCGACCAGCAGGGCGCCTGGGAACTGGCCGAGCAGCTACGGGTCTCCGTCCGGGCGCTGGAAATCGCCCATGCCGGCAGCGAGAAGCGCATCGTCACCGCCAGCTTCGGTGTCGCGACCATCGAGCCGGGCGCCCCCGTATCGGCATCGGAGCTGATCCGCCGCGCCGACGCGGCGCTCTACATCGCCAAGGATGCCGGCCGCGACCGCGTCATGGGCTGGGGCGAGCGCCACGCCGCCCGCGCCTGAATCTGCGGGCCCATCGAACCAACTGGCCGCCCGTCCGTTTAGGGGCAAACGGGGTGCCACATGTCCGCCATCGACTTTCATGTCATGCTGAACGCCAGTTCCGGCACAGCCCTCGCCGCAGGGGTAACAGCCGAGACCATTGTCGCGCGGTTCGGCGACCTGGGGTACCGCATCAGCATCGATGCAGATGCGAGCCAGCCATTCGAACGCCGCCTGCTCGCCGCCCGCAACAGCCCGGCCCCGGTGCTGGTGGCGGCGGGTGGCGATGGCACGGTCACGGCGCTGGCGAAGGTGGCGAGCGAGACCGGCAAGCGTCTCGCCTTACTGCCCCTCGGCACCGCCAACCTCCTCGCTCGCGACCTCAACCTGCCGCTCACTCTCGACGACTGGTTCGCTGCCCTGCCCGACCTCGTGGAGCGCGAGATCGACTTCGGCGAGGTCAATGGCCGCATCTTCCTCCACAAGGTGGTCATCGGTGCGGTACCCGGCATCGCCGCCGTGCGCGAGAAGATTCGCGGCAACGATTCCCTCGGCGCGCGCCTGGGCTTCATCTCCCATTTCTTCCGCACCCTGTCGCGGGTTCGCCGCTTCGCCGTCGCCGTCACCCCCGAGACAGGCGAACCCGTGATCCACCGCGTGCACGCCATCGCCGTGGCCAACAACGACTACGAGGCGGGCCTCGGCAAGGTCTTCGCCCGTTCGCGGCTCGATGCCGGGTTTCTGTCGCTCTACCTCGTGCGCTCGTTGTCGCCGGGCGACGCCCTGCGTCTCGGCCTCGAAATGCTGCTCGGAACCTGGCGCAATGACGAGGCCATCGAGATCGAAAGCGTGCGCTCGGTTACGGTCCGTACGCGCCGCCGTCGCGTCCGCGCCATGATCGATGGCGAAGTGGAGATGATCGACGGCCCGTTCGAGTTCTGTATCCACCCGCGTGGCCTCAAGGTGCTGGCCGGCCCCGTCGCGGCCGAGACGCGCGAGGCCGCGCCGCTGGAGGCAACCGGCTGATGCGTATCTGTCACCTCTCCGACCTGCATTTCGGCCACCACGACACGCGCGTCGCCGATGCACTCGCTGCGGACGTCGTGGCGGCGGCACCCGACCTGGTGGTGATAAGCGGCGACTTCACCCAGGTCGGGACGGAGCGCGAGTTCATCGCCGCCCGCGCCTTTCTCGATGCGATGAACCTCCCTTTTTTTGCCGTGCCCGGCAATCACGACGTGCCGGCTCACAACCTGCTCCGTCGCCTGCTCGACCCCTATGGCTGGTATCGTCGCCACATCTCGCCCGAGCTCGAGCCGCTGCTCGAACTCGATGGCGTCGTCATCGCCGGCATCCGCACCTCGCGGCGCGCACGCGCCGAGCTGAACTGGGCCCACGGCTCGATCAGCCGGGGCCAGCTGCGCCGCCTCGAAGCCCGTCTCGCCGGCACCGATCCCAATGCCCTCCGCATCGTCGTCGCCCACCACCCGCTGATGCAGCCGGAAGGCGAGGTGCAGAAGCCGATGCGGCTGGTCCGCCGCGCCGACCTGGCGCTCGAGACCTTCGCCCGCCTCGGGGTCCGGCTGGTCCTCTCGGGACATTTCCACCTCTCCTACAGCCGCAGCCACGGTCAGGTTCCTGCCGAGGATGCCCCTTCGGGCCTCACCCGGGCGGCCGCCGCGCCCATCCTCGTGGCCCAGGCCGGCTCGGCCGTTTCCACCCGCTTGCGAGGCGGCGCAAACGGCTACAATGTCATCGATATCGCCGACCGCCAGGTCACCCTTACCATACGCGAATGGGACGGTGACGGCTGGCAGGCGCGCGAACGGGCGCAGGCGACCACTCCGCCCGCCCGGGAAACCACATCCGCGGGGAGCGGCATTTGAACGAAGAAGAAGCGTCGATCGAACTGCGGCAGCCCATTAAGGGCCGGCCGCGCCGCGCCGTGTATGTGCTTGCGGGCCTGACCGCACTGCTCCTCTGGGGCTTCGGCTCGGTCACCGACGAGGTCCTTGAGGGCGACACCACCGTCTTTGACGACGCTGTCTCCGGCTTCTTTCGTGATCGTGCAGATCCCACGCAGCCTTGGGGTCCGATGTGGTTCCAGGAGGCGGTACGCGATGTCACCGCCCTCGGCAGCTTCACCGTGCTGGGCTTCATCCTGCTGGTCACGGTGATCTACTTCGCGATGTCGGGCCGCACCCGGACGGCAGCTTTCGTCGGCTTCTCGGTCGTCGGTGGCACCATCCTCTCGAGCCTCCTCAAGGAGCTGTTCGATCGGCCCCGTCCGGACATGGCCGAGGCGGCTCGCGTCTTCACCGCCAGTTTCCCCTCGGGCCACGCCACCATGTCGGCGGTGGTCTTTCTCACCTTGGGCCTGCTGCTCGCCGAAGCGACGAACCGGCGCCGACTCCAGGCGTTCTTCGTCGGCCTGGGCGTCTTCATGACCATCGCGATCGGGGTGTCGCGCGTCTATCTGGGCGTGCACTACCCCACCGATGTCATCGCCGGCTGGGCGCTGGGCGGGGCGTGGTCGCTCGTGTGCTGGGTCGGCTATTCACTGCTCTTCGGCCACGACCGGCGAACCGGCTGAGGCTCAGAGCCCGACCCGCATCTCGTCACGCAGCACGCTCGTACCCACCCCGGGGCTGCGGATGATCTCGATCCGCCGGAACTGACCTGATCCGCGATGGATCGGCCGCTCCGGCCCGAGATAGGCCGCGGTCTCGTGATAGACCTGAGTGTGGTCGACCAGCCGGGTGATCCGCGACAGCAGCCGCGGCTTGGTGAAGGGCAGAGTGATCACGTCGTCGAAACCCATCTCGATGCAGCGCGAAATCGCCTCCACCGAGGGGCTCTCGGAGAAATAGAGCATCGGCGAAAAGCGGATGCGGCGGGTCGGAGCGAAGCGAACCTGGTCGGCGACACCCTTGAGGATGCGCACGTCATGCACGGCGGCGAACAGGAAGAAGATCAGCGGCGTCTGCTGCGACTGCGCCTCCGCCGCCGCCACCGACTGGAACGGCAGCACTACCGGAAAACCCAGCTCCCGCCCCATGTCCAGCAGCGCGGCACCGGGCCCGTCGCTGGGTCCCACCACATAGGCACAAGCCTTCATCGGCGCGCCCCTTCGTCTCGATTGCATTCCCGGGTGCGAATGCTAGCCCCCGCGACTTGCCGCAGCGTTAAGGCTGCCGCCGCTCGCCGCGGAAAAGCGGGGCATGCTCGTGCATCAGCCGCGTGATGCGGTCGGCGACGCGCCGCACCTCCGGCCGGTGCCGGTCCTCGTGGTGGCTCACCAGCCACTGCTCCTGGTAGAGTTCGGCGATCGGGTTGGCGACGCGCACCAGCCGCGGGTCGCTGTCGGCGGCAAAGCAGGGGAATATCGATAGTCCGGCCCCCGCCGCCACCAGTTCGGCCACCGCATGCGGATCCGAGCCGCGCACCCCGATGCGGTCTCCATGGTGCGCCATCAGCCAGCGGGCGGTGGCGAGGTTGGCGGCGTCACCCACCACACCGACGAACAGCCCCGCTTCCACGCCGTTGATCAGGTTGCGCCCGGCATAGAGCGCGTGCGCCACC
>JAEYYP010000299.1 GCA_023428425.1 Pseudomonadota bacterium | reverse complement strand
GATGCGAAGCTCATGGGGCCTCCGCTACGTTGCGAATCCTGGCGGCAAGTTCGCGGATTGCTTTGGGAGTCAGGATGCCGGGCCCCGTCAGCGCCCCTGCCGATAGCGTGATTATCCGTCCGTCCTTGGCCGCCGGCGTCATCATCGCGCCGGGCGCGGACAGCGCCGCGATGCTGCCGTTCACCGGCGTCATGCCTTCGTTGTTTATGATGATGAACTGCGGGGCGAGCGCGACCATCGCCTCCTGCGACAGAGGTTTGTAGCCTTCCATCATCTCCACGACATTGGCGCCGCCGGCAAGCTCGATCAGATGCGCGGGATGCGTGTCGCGTCCGCCAACCAGAGTCGGCCTACCACCACCTGAAAGAATGAACAGGCCGCGCGGGCGTATGGCCGGATCGCCTACCGATGCAATCGCAGCATCCCAATCGGCGCTGAAACGCTCGGCCAGCGCGGCTGCCGCTTCCTGCCGATCGAGGAGCCTTCCGAGATGATGAATTTTCTCAACGACTGCGGCTTTTCCCTGCTTATCCGGAAATACCTCGACGCACACACCTGCGCCACGCAGTTGCACGACGAGTTCGGGACGTGTCTGCCTTTCGGTGATGAGCACGGCGGTCGGACGAAGCGCCAGCAGGTTCTCGGCGGAAGTCAGGCGAAATCCCCGGATGACGGGGATGCCGCGAAAAGCCTCGATATGATCCAGCCCCGACCCCACGCCGACGATCTGACCGGCGGGGATGAGTTCGCTGACGATCTCGGCGACGGTGTTGCCGATCACGATGTAGCGTTGTTCGGCTTCCGCCGAGGTAGAGGTAGAAATCGGGAAGACCACGGCGAGAAGCGTCAGGCATGCGCCCAGAAGGAAACGGAACATCATATCGCGCCTCCGTCGCCCTCAGTTTCGACGCGGCCGATGGCGACCGCAGGGCCGTCAGCGCCGGAATAGACCGTCGTATTTGCTCCCGCGGGGGAATCCTGCGCGGACACGATCCTGGCGCTGTTGAGATGCGCGCGCAGGGAGTGCTGGTGCAGGTGAACCATCGGGCCGTCCTGCCGCAGGCCATCTAGCCTGCCGCGCCAGCGCACATGCGCGCCCGGCGAATACCCTTCCATCCAGAATTCCTGCCGCGCAGCGACGCTTTCCCTCAGCCGCAGAACGAAGTGCTCCCGTCCTTGTTCGTTGTCAGCGTTCACGCTGCTGGGGCGCTTGGAAGGGCGTGACGCCGGCTTCCATGCTCTCGACTGGCATTCATGAGCAAGTGCCGCCGTCCACTCCTTCGCCGCGCGAAAGCTGGGTTTGTGGAACAGGCTTATCTTCAGCACGGGCGAGCCCGAGCCGTTGAACGCCTGGATCGTTTTGCTGTGTCCGGGTCCGGTTTCGCGATCCTCGAAGAGATAGACCTCGGCGACGCTGCCGAGATCGATCCTTGCATGGAGAGCATCGCCCTTGAGGATCAGGTGTGCATCGTTCACCCCGGTTTCCTTGACGAAATCCATAGGCATGAGAACGCCGAGCCCCGTCGAACAGACGACCAGAACACGGTGCCATTCCGTTATCGGTTCCAGAACCCTGACCAGATCGGGAACGAGCCGTACGGCGCCTGTGCCTATGCGCGCAGCGACGAGAGCGGCCTCCGGCACTCCGAGATGAACGGCGATCTGGGGAAGATGGAGATGGTCGTGCGTCCTGACGAGGTTGCGCCAGCCATCGAGTATCTGGTCAGGTGAAAGGGCTATGTCTTGAATCTGCATGATGCGCCTCAGAAGCTGCCGCGCAGGGAAACGTAGGCGAAGCGGCCTGCGTCCTCGCGATAGCGGCTGGTCGAATAGTTGATCGGGAAATCCTCGTTGAAGACATTGTCGACGCCGAAATTCAGCTTCAGCTTCTCGTTGATTTCGTAACCGACATTGAGATCGACGACGGTGAAGCCGGAATTGAACGGCGCCGCGCCGCGCACGTTCGGATCGGGGGCGTAGTATCCCTGCATGCCGCGCACCCGCCCCGTGAAATCCCAAGGGCCTTTGGTGTATGTCGCGCTCAGGCGATAGGCCGTCCGATTGCGTTCGGTCAGCCGCTCGCCTGTGACGCCGTCGCGCGCATCGAGATATTCGAGGGAACCGGACAGCTCCAAATTGTCCAGAGCCTGCCAGCTTCCCGTAAGCTCGACACCTTGAATCTTGGCGCTGTCGACGTTGGTATATTCGGTGACGACGAGCCCATTGACGACCCTTGAGGTCTGATGCGTCGTTATCAGATCCTCGACCCTGCTGTTGTGATAGACGAGTTCCGCCGCCCAGGAGGCATCACGCCAGCCGACGGCAAGCTCGTATGAGCGGGAGGTTTCGGGTTGTAGGTCGGGATTGCCGACGATCAGGAACCTGCCCCGGTTGAACGTGGAGTATTGTTCCAGCACGGTCGGGGCGCGGAAGGCGGTGCCGAAGCCGGCGCGCCATGTGAAGCCGTCTCCGCGCGAGCCGACCACCACCCGGGGATTGACCGTCGATCCGAAGCTGTCGAAGTGATCGACCCTGACGCCGGCGGTCACCGACAGCCAGTCATTGATGAGCCACTCATCCTGCGCGAGCGCGAAAAGCTGCGTCTGCTTTCCGACCTGGCTGTTGATGTCGACATCGATATGATCGTAGCGGGCGCCAACGGCCGTGCTGAGCATATGGTCTCCAAGCTGGAGATCGTAGCGCGCTTGCGTATGCGCCTTGAAATGGCGGGTCTCCTCGTCAGGGCTTGGGAAACTGCGGTTCGACTTGCCATCCGAATAGCTTGCCAGACCCTGGAGCGTGAGTTCGCCTTCACCCATGCGCTGGCGCAACGACACCTCTCCGGCGAAACGGTCTTCCTGCTCAAGAGCCGTATATTCCAGCCCCGGTCGCGGAGGGGCGGACGGGGAATAGGCATCCCTTCTGTCATCCTGACGAAATGCTTCCAGCCGCCCGCGCA
>JAEYYP010000286.1 GCA_023428425.1 Pseudomonadota bacterium | reverse complement strand
ATCTGGACCTATTTCGAGGCCATGGTGCCGGCCGAGATGCCGAAATCCCTCGTCGTCATGGGCTCGGGGGCCATCGGCATCGAATTCGCCTCCTTCTACCGCTCGATGGGCGCCGAGGTGACGGTGATCGAGCTCCTGCCGCAGATCCTGCCGGTCGAGGATGCCGAGATCGCCGCGCATGTGAAGAAGCGCTTCGAAAAGCGCGGCATCAAGATCATCACCGACGCCAAGGTGGCGAAGGTGGAAAAGACCAAGGATGGCATCGTCGCCCACATCGAGCCCAAGACCGGCGACAAGTCGCAGATCGCGGCCGACGCGCTGATTTCGGCGGTTGGCGTGCAGTGCAACTCCGAGAACCTCGGCCTCGAAGCGCTGGGCGTGAAGATCGATCGCGGCGCCATCGTCATCGACAAGTACGGCCGCACCAATGTGCCCTCGATCTGGGCCATCGGCGACGTCGCCGGCCCGCCGATGCTGGCGCACAAGGCCGAGCACGAGGCGGTCATCACCGTAGAGACCATTGCCGGCCTCAAGGGCGTTCACCCGCTCGACAAGCTCAAGGTCCCCGGCTGCACCTATTGCGAGCCGCAGATCGCGAGCGTCGGCCTCACCGAGGCCAAGGCCAAGGAAGCTGGGCGCGACATCAAGGTCGGCCGCTTCCCGTTCGTGGGCAACGGCAAGGCGATCGCGCTCGGTGAGCCCGAGGGCCTCGTGAAGACCATCTTCGATGGCAAGACCGGCGAACTGCTCGGCGCCCACATGGTTGGCGCGGAAGTCACCGAACTGATCCAGGGCTTCGTCGTCGCAATGGGCCTCGAGACCACCGAGGAAGACCTGATGCACACCATCTTCCCGCACCCGACGCTCAGCGAGACGATGAAGGAATCGGTGCTCGACGCCTATGGTCGCGCACTGAACATCTGAGGCTGACGCGATGACCCCTCCCGCCGACATTCCCGGCCTGCCCAGCGACATCACGCCCCTCATCGTGTTCCTCGCCATCGGCATCGTCGCCGGTTGGCTGGCGAGCCTGGTGCTCGGCGGCGGCGGCCTGCTGCGCAACCTGATCGTCGGCGTGATCGGCTCCTTCGTCGGCGGCTATGTACTGCAGTTCGCAGGCATCACCCTGCCGATCGACAATGTCTGGGTGTCCAGCATCGTGACTGCGACCATCGGCGCACTGCTGGTGATCGTGGTCGCCAGGGTCGTTACGAAATAGCAGGGTTGAACAAGCCAAGCCTGATCGCGATATCGCGGTTGGGAGGATTCGGGATAGAGAAGCGGGCAACCGCGAAGGAACTCCCTTGGTCACACTGATCGACAGAACCGACACCCGTCCGCGCCATCCCGAGAAGGCCAACCGGCCCGAAAACGAGATGCTGCGCAAGCCGGACTGGATCCGCGTCAAGGCGCCGGGCTCTCCAATCTACAAGGAGACCCAGCAGATCGTGCGCGAGAACAATCTCGTGACGGTGTGCGAGGAAGCGGGCTGTCCCAACATCGGCGAATGCTGGTCCAAGAAGCACGCGACCATGATGATCATGGGCGAGATCTGCACCCGCGCCTGCGCCTTCTGCAACGTTCGCACCGGCCTGCCGACCGCCCTCGACCCGATGGAGCCGGAGAACGTCGCCAACGCCGTCGCCACCCTTGGCCTGGCGCACGTCGTCATCACCTCGGTCGACCGTGACGACCTGCCCGATGGCGGCGCCGAACACTTCGCCCAGGTGATCCGCGCCATCCGCGCCAAGACGCCCAGGACCACCATCGAAATCCTGACGCCCGACTTCCTCCGCAAGGAAGGCGCGCTCGAGGTTGTCGTGGCGGCAAAGCCCGACGTCTTCAACCACAACCTCGAAACGGTGCCATCCAAGTACCTGAAGGTTCGCCCTGGCGCCCGCTACTTCCACTCCATCCGGCTGCTGCAGCGGGTGAAGGAGCTCGATCCCACCATGTTCACCAAGTCCGGCATTATGGTCGGCTTGGGTGAAGAGCGGAACGAAGTGCTCCAACT
Organism: Pseudomonadota bacterium; assembly: GCA_023428425.1. Taxonomy (GTDB): domain Bacteria; phylum Pseudomonadota; class Alphaproteobacteria; order Rhizobiales; family Devosiaceae; genus Devosia_A. Next base: position 3,089 of record JAEYYP010000286.1, on the reverse strand, counting down.
GATGGACGATCTCCGCTCGGCCGATGTCGACTTCCTCACTATCGGCCAGTACCTGGCACCGACCAAGCGCCACATCGCGGTCAACCGCTTCGTGACACCGGAAGAGTTCAAGTCCTACGCCACTGTGGCGCAGACCAAGGGCTTTCTGCTGGTTTCGTCCTCGCCGCTGACCAGGTCGTCGCATCATGCTGGCGAGGATTTCGAGCAACTCCGCGCCAATCGGCTGGCGAAGCTTGCCCATGCCTGATCTGTTCTTCGAGCGGCACATGCCGCATCTGCCCAGGGCGATGTTCGACCTCGTAAATGATCTCGAGGCCTATCCGCGCTTCATTCCGAACTGCAAGGCCATGCAGGTGCGTCAGCAGGCCGATGGGTCGCTCCTCGCCAGGATGACGATCTCGTTCGGACCGATCACGCAGGCCTATACCAGCAAGGTGGTCGCCGATCCCGAGGCGCTGACCATCACCGCCGTGGCGATGGACGGACCGTTCTCCTACCTCGACAGCAAGTGGACGTTCACTCCGGAAGGGCAGGGAACACGGGTACGGTTCGACATCGACTTCAAGATCTCGAACCCGCTCATCGCAGCAGTCGCGGAGCCGGCCTTCGCCTCCAAGCAGGACGAGATCATCGACGCGTTCGGAGCCGAGGCGGACCGGCGGTTCGGGACCTGACATCGGCGCGGTGGAGGTTGAGGCCACCCCTCATCCGGCTGCCGCCACCTCCTCCCACAAGGGGAGAAGGCGATAGGACCGCAGCGTTGGTGTCTCTGAGGGGAAACGCCTGAGTGTTCGCCTTATCCCCTTGTGGGAGAAGGTGCCCGGAGGGCGGATGAGGGGTCAGCCGCGCGCCAACCTTAGCCCTTGGCGAAGTCCCGCAGCATCTTCAGGGCCTGTACCACGGTCGCATGGCGCACGCCGTCGCGGTCCATCTTTGCGAAGACCTTCTTCACGTGCTTCGTCTCGTCGTCGCTGGCGAGGGCGAAGTGAACCAGGCCCACCGGTTTGTCGGCTGAACCCCCGTGTGGCCCCGCGATCCCCGTGACGGCGATGGCGACGTGGGTGCCCGCTGTGCCCAGCGCACCTTCAGCCATGGCGATAGCCACCTGTTCCGACACGGCGCCATGCTGCTTGAGCAGCGCGTATGGCACGCCGATCTGGCTGATCTTGGCCTCGTTCGCATAGGTGATGAAGCCGCCATAAACCACCTCCGACGAGCCGGAGATCGCGGTCAATGCGCCCGCGATGAGGCCGCCGGTGCAGCTCTCGGCCGTCGAGACGGTGAGGCCCTTGGCGGTGAGCGCCTGGATAGCGTCCTTGGCGAGGGTGGCGATGTCGTTGGGGAGCTTCATGCGACTAGTTCTCTTGTCTCGGCAGTTCGATGGAGGCGGATGCCATGGCGACGATGCCTTCGCGGCGCCCGACAAACCCCAGCTGCTCGCTGGTGGTGGCCTTGATGGCGACGCGTGCCGGCGTAGTGTTGCAGATGCTGGCGATCGCCGCCTTCATGGCGGCAACGTGCGGGCCTATGCGCGGAGCCTCGGCGACGATGGTGATGTCGAGATTGACGATACGCCCGTCGCGCTCGGTCACGAGGCCGGCGGCATGGGCGAGGAATTTCGACGAGGCGGCGCCCTTCCACTGCGGGTCGGAAGGCGGAAAGAACGAGCCGATGTCGCCTTCTCCCAGCGCGCCATAGATGGCGTCGGTAAGGGCGTGCAGGGCCACATCGGCGTCCGAATGACCCTGCAGCTTGTGGGTATGCGCTATCTTCACCCCACCCAGCCAGACGGCATCGCCGGGCTCAAAGGGGTGGACGTCGAAGCCGGAGCCGACGCGGGTTTCCATGGCCTGTCCTCCTCCCAGAAGCCTCTCTGCGCGGGCAAAGTCCTCGGGGTGGGTAATCTTGATGTTACGGGTGCTGCCCGGCGTCAGCGCTACTGTAAGGCCGGCCCACTCGGCGATCGCCGCGTCGTCGGTAAACTCGCGCGGCATGCGGGTGGCGCGCAGGTGGGCGGAGAGTATCTGCGGAAAGCGAAAGCCCTGCGGGGTCTGCGCGGCGAAGAGGGTGTTGCGGTCCTCGGTGGCAGTGACTGTCTGCCCATCCAGCGAGCGCTTGATGGTGTCTGTCACCGGTACGACGGGCAGGGCGGCTTCGGAGGTGGCGAGCGCCGCGACGACGCCGGAGATGACGTCACCTGAAGTGAGGGGGCGGGCAGCGTCCTGGATGAGCACCAGGTCCGGCCGCTTCGGCCCGAGCGCCTGGAGCCCGGCAAGCACCGACCCCTGGCGCGTCGCGGCGCCCGTCACCGGCGGCAGCAGGCGGGAATCGTCGAGACCGAGGGCGGCGAAACGGTCGACATGATCGGGATGGATCACCGGCAGCACCCACGTAACCTGCTCGCTGGCGAGAAAGGCCGCGATGGTGCGGCTGAGCACTGCTTCGCCGTGCAGCCGACGGTACTGCTTGGGCTCGGACTCGCCCCCGGCGCTGGCGCGCTCCCCACGGCCTGCCGCCACCACAATGGCGGCAATGGTTCTTGTGCCCCTCATCGTCTTTCCGTATGAGCCTGCCGGTGAAGCGCTGCTGGTCTATCGGCGGCCCCTCCGATCAGCAAGGCCCCTATGCAGTCCAATCGCAACGGATGCGCGATCCGTGGTTGCGCGGCGCTGTTTTTTGACTATTCTGCGGGCAATTCCTCCAAATGAGCAAATCTGGGGCAGTTAGTGTCTGAGTTTGCCTGCGCTTTGAGCATCGCCGGTCACGAGCTGCCCAACAGGGCCTTCCTCGCGCCCATGGCCGGCATCACCGACGCGCCGATGCGTCGCCTTGCCGAGCGCTATGGCGCCGGCCTCGTCGTGTCCGAAATGATCGCCAGCGCCGCGCTTGCAACCGGCCAGGATCTGATGGTGCGCAAGCTGAACAAGTCAGGCGACCTGCCGCATGTGGTCCAGATCGCCGGTTGCGAAGCGCACTGGATGAAGCGCGGCGCCGAAATCGCCTATGCGGCTGGCGCCGACATCGTGGACATCAACATGGGTTGCCCGTCCAAGCGGGTCACGAACGGCTATGCCGGCTCGGCGCTGATG
>JAEYYP010000187.1 GCA_023428425.1 Pseudomonadota bacterium | reverse complement strand
CGGAGCCGCGGCTCTACGACCCCAAGACCGGCGAGACGCGCTCGATGCGCTCCAAGGAAGAGGCGCACGACTATCGCTACTTCCCCGAGCCGGACCTGCTGCCGCTGGAGTTCGACCAGGCCTTCATCGACGGGCTGGCCGAGGGGCTGCCGGAGCTGCCGGACGACAAGCAGGCACGCTTCATCTCGGAGTACGGCGTGACGCCATATGACGCGATGGTGCTGACGCTGGAGCGTGAAAGCGCCGACTACTACGAGGCCTGCGTCAAGGCCGGGGGCGGCAAGCGCGACGGCAAGGCGGTGGCGAACCTCATCAACGGCGACATCGCGGCCTATGCCAACTCGCAGGGGCTGAGCGTCTACGAGACGCACCTGCAGCCGGCGCAGGTGGCGGGCGTGGTCGACCTGATCGCGGCCGGAACGATTTCGTCGAAGGGTGGCAAGGACCTGCTGCAGATCCTGATCGCCGAGGAACCCGAGGGCGTGCCGGCGGAGATCGTCGAGCGCCGCGGCATGAAGCAGGTGACCGACCTGGGCGCCATCGAAAAGGTGATCGACGAGATCATCGCGGCGAACCCGGGCCAGGTGGCCGCCGTGAAGGCGAAGCCGACCATGCTCGGCTGGTTCGTCGGCCAGGCCATGAAGGCCTCGGGCGGCAAGGCCAACCCGCAGGCGCTGAACGAACTGCTGAAGAAGAAACTGGGGATCGAATAAGCCGGAGGGGCGGATGCCGAAGGGCTACTGGGTGGTGAACCTCGAGGTCAACGACCCCGAGGGGTACAAGGACTACCAGGCCTTCGTGCGTCCGTTTCTTGCCGCCAATGGCGGCCGGTTTCTGGTCCGCGGCGGAAAGATGGAAGTGGTCGAGGGTTCGATGCGGCCGCGCGTGGTGCTGATCGAGTTCGACAGCTTCGAGGACGCCCGCCGGGTTTATCACTCGATGGAGTACCAGGAGGGTAGGGCGCTCCGGCTGGGCCGCAGCTCCGGCAATGTGGCGATCGTCGAGGGCATCGAGGGATAGACGCGGATCGCCCAGGAATCAGGCGGCGGCCCTGAGCGGATATTCAGGCGACTCGTAGAGGGCGCGGATAGCTTCGCCTTCGAACCGACGTTCGTCGACTTCGAGATAGGAGCCGGCAAGCGCCTTGGCCGGCATTTCCTCGATGCAGTGCTGGATGGCAACGGCAGCGTTGGGGAAGCGGCGATAGCGCGTGACCTGGGTCTTGGCGAAGCGACGGCTGGGGAAGAGCTCGGCCGGCGCGCTGTAGTTGAAATCGGTCATGGGTGGCTCCTGACTCGGACTGACGTCCTCAAAAATGAAAAGCCCGGCCTCTGATCGACGCCGGGCTTCAGTGTTACTCGGCAGCCTGAGCTGCCGTGCTGGCTCAGAGCAGCGAGAGATTGGTCGCCGACACCTTGCCGTCGCGGCCGCTCTGCAGGTCGTAGGAGACCTTCTGGCCCTCGGCGAGGCCCATGATGCCAGCTGCCTCAAGAGCGGTGGCGTGGACGAATGCGTCCTTGCTGCCATCGGTCGGCTGAATGAAGCCAAAGCCCTTGGTCGAGTTGTAGAATTTCACGGTGCCATTGATCATGGTGATGACTTTCGATTGTGAGGCCGGGCCAGAAGGCAAACAGTCTCGTTCCCGGGCGACACATGCCGCCGGGTATAAACGTTTGCAATTAGGGGGATCAACACAACCGGCGAACCGGGAGATCAATAGCCAACTTGGCTGCAACGTACCTTCATCATATAGACCGGCGATCCATGACTTACAAGGTGCTCGTGAAAATTAGGGAGTCGGCATGTGACTCGGTCGGCCGATTCAGCCTTATTTGGCTCCCTGCGAGGTAGTTCCGACAGCAAGCAGGTTGCATATTTGCGAGGCATCGTTGGCGGTCGGCTTCTGGTTGATGCCGAACCCCTTGGGGTGCGCGAGGGCTCCTCTGCCCTCGAATGATCATGCCGGTGCCACTCTTCGGCCATTGGCAGTGCCAAGTGATGAGGTGGGTTGCAGGCAGGAACCCAAGCCAGGAGGCCACCCGATGCCCGCTCTCAACCGTGTCCTGTTCAATGTGCTGTGCAAGGACCTCAGCGCCAGCGTGACGTTCTACCGGCAACTGCTCGATCTCGAGACCACCTACGAGAGCGAGTGGTTCGTGACGCTGAGCCCCAAGGGACAGCCGGAAATCGAGATCGGGCTGATCGACCAGGTGAGCCAGTTCACCCCGCGCCATGCCTGGGGGATGCACGAGGGCACCTACCTCACCTTTGTGGTCGATGACGTCTACGACGTGCTCGACCGGGCGCGGGCGCTCGGCGCGGAGATCGTGTCGGAGCCGGTGGCGCTCGACTACGGCCAGACCCGGGCGCTGATTCAGGACCCCAATGGCATGGTGCTCGACATTTCGACGCCGACCGCCGATCTGGAACTGCGCGAAAGCATGGCGTCTACCGGAACCGATGGCGAGGCCGAGGCCGAACTCGACCAGCCGGAAGAGCGCCACTGGGGCTACGACAGCGGAATCCGCCACTGACGGCGTAAACCGGGGTTTATGCGCCTATATCCGGCGGTTGACCGGCCCGGGGGTAAACCTCGGGCCGATGGTTTTCGGGCAACGATGACGGTCTGGGTGGCGGCGCCGGACGAATGGTTCGCCCGGCGATCAACCCCGGAGACCCAGATGTTCACACGCACCATCGGCGCCGCAGCGATGCTGCTCATGACGACTTCGCTGGCCCAGGCCGCGTCCTTCGATGCCGACGCAATTGCCAAGCAATACCAGGCGGACGGCTATACCCGCATCGAGATCAAGATTCGCCAGACCCAGGCAAAGGTGGAGGCCTATAACGGCCGCGGCGAGCTCGAAGTGATCTACGACATCGCGACCGGAAAGGTGCTGGATCGCGACTGGGACGACGATGATGACGATGGTGGCCGGCCGGGCGTGTTCATTCGCACCGAAAGCCGCTTCTCGTTCATCGGCGCCCGTGGTGACGACGACCGTTGGGACGATCACGATGATTTCGACGACGATGACGATCGCCGCGGCCGCCATGGCGGTGACGACGACTGAGCGATCCGCTAAACCGGCGGGGAGGGCAGCAGGCGCCCTCTCCGTTGCACAGGTGCGAGACTGACGATGAACCGCCGCCACATTCTCTTCGCCGCGCTTGCGATGGGCCTGACGCTCGCGTCGGCCCCGGCACGCGCCGACGATGATGATGACGACGAGATCGAGGACATCATCGAGGAGCTGCGGGAGGACTGGGGCTTCGAGCAGATCGAGGTGACGACGTCGCTGCTGGGCCGGGCGCAGATCCGCGCGCGCAACGCGCTGTGGGTGAGGGAAATGGTGGTGAACCCGCGCACGGGCGAAGTGCTGCGCGACGTGTGGTTCGATGCCACGGGCAAGGTGATCCCGCGGCCTCCCAAACCTGACGACGACGACGACGACGATGACGACCGCGGCGGGCGCGGCCATGGCGGGGACGATGACGATGATGACTGATCGGAGCGTCCGATGAGGCAGGTATGGATCATTGTCGTGATCCTTGCGCTGCAGGTGGTGAGCGCGCTCTGGTTCGTGTCGGACATCCTCTCGTCCTATGTGGGCTTCGGCGTTGCGCCGCTGCCCTGGGAACTGCGGGAGCTGTTCGAGATTGCGTCCGCCATCGGGCTCGCGGCTGGCGTGGTGTTCGGTGCGGTAGCGTTGTTCAATGCGCACCGCCATCGCAGGGTGGCAGAAGCGCGGCTGCGGGCGGCGTCCGGCGCCTTCATGGACCTGCTGAACGACCGCTTCACCGAATGGAAGCTGACGCCGGCCGAGGCGGACGTGGCGCTGTTCGCCATCAAGGGCCTCTCAACCGCGGAGATTGCGGCGATCCGCGGCACGTCCGAGGGGACGGTCAAGGCACAGACGAACGCGATCTACCGCAAGGCGAGGGTTACGGGACGTTCACAGCTGCTGTCGCTGTTCATCGAAGACTTGATGCGCGACGACAATGCGGTGCGGGTCGCACTCGCCCCGCCTCAGCCTGTGGCGCAATTGCCGGCCCCGGCAGACGAGCCCGGCTGATCAGGCGATTGCCTTTCGCCACCCCTTCACCAACCGGCCGTCGATGAACACGAGGCCGAAGAAGATGACCACGATGCCCAGCATGTGGGTGAGCTCGAAGCGCTCGTGCAGCACCAGCACGCCCAGCAGGATGGCCGAGATCGGGGTGATGAAGGTGTTGAGCGACAGGTTGGTCGCGCCGACACGCGGCAGCAGCCAGTAGACCAGCAGGAAGCTGAAGCTGGTCGAGAACACCGAGATGCCGAACAGCGCGCCCCAGGTCTCCGGCAGAGTGATCACCGGAATGCCGGAGAACAGCAGCGCCAGCGGGACAGAGACCAGCGCCGCGCCGGTGAGCGACGTGGACGCGACCGCGAACGGCTCGACCTTGCCGGCGAACCGGCGGGCATAGTTGAGGGTGAGCGCGTAGCAGCAGGTGGCGACGAACGCGGCCAGCAGCCCGAGGACCTGCGCGCTGGCGCCCTGGTCGAACGAGGGCAGGGCGAGGATCACGGCGCCGGCGAAGCCGATCAGCACGCCGGCGATCTTGTTCCACGTCGCTTTCTCGCCGCCGGGCCAGAGCTGGGAGACGATCACGGTGGTCATCGGGGTCATGCCGTTGATGACGCCGACGATCGAACTGGCGACGGTGAGCTCGGCATAGGGGAAGAGCGCGAAGGGGATGGCGTAGTTGAGGATGCCGAGCAGCAGGAGCTGTGGATAGAGCCGCCAGTCTGTGGGCAATGCCTTGCGCGTGGCGAGGAATACCACCCAGCAGATAGCGGCGCCGATGGTGACGCGCCCCGCCGACACCCAGAGCGGGCTGATCTCGCGGATCAGGATGGCGTTGAACAGGAACGCGCAGCCCCAGACGGCGCCGAGCAGGATGATGAGGGCCCAGTATTGCGGTTTCATGCGTCGGCGACTCCAGTGCGCGCGGAATGTGCCGTAGCCGGCTGATCGGGTCGAACCGATTTTGACGATGGCT
>JAEYYP010000175.1 GCA_023428425.1 Pseudomonadota bacterium | reverse complement strand
CCAGGGGGGGGGTGCCGGCCCCCCCCCCCCACGGCGACCTCGGCCGCATCCTCAAGCTCGACGTGAACTTCGGCGACGCCCTGGTGATCGGCGCCTGCTTCGTCTACGCAGCCTACTCGATCGCCCTGCGCTGGCGGCCCCAGACCAACTGGATGAGCTTCATGGTCGCGACCTTCATCGGCGCCATCATCGCCGCCTTCGCCTACCAGGCGAACATCGGTCCCGGCCCGGCTGCCTTCTTCTCCGGCCTTGCCGCCATCGACATGCGGGGCTGGCTGATCGTCGCCTACACGATCATCTTCCCCTCCATCCTGTCGCAGATCTTCTACGTGCGCGGCGTCGAACTGATCGGCTCCAACCGCGCCAGCCTGTTCGTCAACCTGATCCCGCTGTTCGGCACGGTCGGGTCGGTGATCGTGCTCGGCGAAGCGCTCGAAGGCTTCCACCTCCTTGCCGCCGCCCTCGTCGCCGCCGGTATAGTGCTGGCCGAATGGAGCGCCCGCCGCGTAGAAGTCAGCGGTCAGCCGGGTTAGGCGACCTTCCGCGACGGCTCGGGAACTGGTCGGCCGAGGTCCTCGGCTGCCTCGATCCAGCAGAGGATGGCATCCTGCACGTTGATGATCGCTTCTTCGGGGGTCTCGCCATCGCTCATGCAGCCGGGCAGATCCGGCACAGTGGCCAGGAACCCGCCGCCATCGTCCTCAGACAGTGGCTCGATGATGACGGCATAGCGAAGCTGGGTCATTTCACCCTCACTCGATCGATAAGCTCGACCAGTTGTCGAATATATACTGGTTTGATCGGCCGTTTGAAGGGGACGGTCAGCACCGAGCCGGAAGGCGGGTGCTTGACCTAATAATGCGAACTACCGCCCCGCGATGGCTCGCAAAGCAGATCGTGCTCGCGGCAGAGCGCCTCGACATCCGCGATCTTCCAATCCGCCCTGGGATTGGCTCGCATCTGTTCGAGGCGCTTGCTCATGCTCAGAACGTCAGCGTCTTCGCCTGCTTCACGCCGGGCAACGCCGCGATCTCCTGGAGCTGCTTGTCGTCCACGGTGCCGTCGATCGAGAGCAGCGCGATTGCATCGCCACCGACCTCGGCCCGGCCGAGGTTGAAGTTGGCGATGTTGATGCCGAGGTTGCCGAGCAGCGTGCCGAGGCGGCCGATATGGCCCGGCTTGTCCTCGTTGGTGACGTAGAGCATCGCCGGGGTCAGTTCGGCATCCATGTTGATGCCCTTGACCTGGATGATGCGCGGCTTGCCGTTGCCAAAGATGGTGCCCGCAACCCCGCGTTCCTGGCGCTCCGTAATCACGGTCAAGCGGATATAGCCTTCATAGGCGCCCTGCTGGTCGCGGGTGGTAATTTCGACATTGATGCCGCGATCCTTGGCGATCTGCGGGGCCGAAACCATGTTCACCTCGGCCACCTGCGGCTTCAGCACCCCGTTGATCGCCGCGGCGGTCATCGGCTTGGTGTTGAGCGCGGCGACATTGCCTTCGTACTCGAGGCGGATGCCCTTGATCGAGGTTTCGGTCAGTTGGCCGGCGAACGAGCCGAGCGCCTCGGCGAGCTTCACCCACGGGGTCAGCCGCGGCGCTTCCTCGGCCGAAATCGACGGGAAGTTCAGCGCGTTGGTGATCTCGCCGGTGTTGAGATAGGCCGAAATCTGCTCGGCCACCTGCAGCGCCACGTTCTCCTGCGCCTCGGTCGTTGAAGCGCCGAGATGCGGCGTGGCAATGAAGTTGGCGAGTTCGAACAGCGGATTGTTCTGCGCCGGCTCCTCGACGAACACGTCGAACGCCGCGCCGGCGATCTTGCCCGACTTCAGCCCGTCATAGAGTGCTGCCTCGTCGACCAGCCCGCCGCGGGCGCAGTTGATGATGCGGACACCGTCCTTCATCTTGGTGATCGCGTCGGCGTTGATGATGTTGCGCGTCGCGTCGATCAGCGGCGTGTGGAGCGTGATGAAGTCGGCGCGCTTGAACAGGTCGTCCAGCTCCACCTTCTCGACACCGAGCGTCTGGGCGCGCTCCGGCGTCAGGAACGGATCGTAGGCGATGACCTTCATCTTGAGGCCCAGCGCACGGTCGGCGACGATCGAGCCGATATTGCCCGCGCCGATCAGGCCGAGCACCTTGTTGGTGACCTCGACGCCCATGAAGCGGTTCTTTTCCCACTTGCTGGCCTTGGTCGAGGCATCGGCCTCGGGCAGCTGGCGGGCCAGCGCGAACATCATGGCGATGGCGTGCTCGGCCGTGGTGATCGAGTTGCCGAAGGGCGTGTTCATCACGATGATGCCGGCCTTGGTGGCGGCCGGGATATCGACATTGTCGACGCCGATGCCGGCGCGGCCGATGACCTTCAGGTTCTTGGCGGCGCTCAGGATCTTCTCGGTGACCTTGGTCGCCGAACGGATGGCGAGGCCATCATACTGGCCGATCACCTCGAGCAGCTTGTCCTTGTCCTTGCCGAGATCCGGCAGGTAGTCGACGTCGATATTGTTGTCCTTGAAGATCTGGACGGCGGTCTTCGAAAGCTTGTCCGAAACGAGAACCTTGGGCATGTCGCCCTCCTTTTGCCGCGGGAATGCCACGCGGATGAATGGAAACTGACGGGAGAACGGCCCTCGCTGGACGCGAAGGCCAGAAGCCTCAGGCGGCGGCCTTGGAGAGCGCGGCCTTCTCGGCAGCGAACGCGTAGTCCAGCCACGGCAGCAGTGCTTCGACATTGGCGGTGTCTACTGTCGACCCGGTCCAGATGCGGAGCCCGGTCGGCGCGTCGCGATAGCCGCCGATGTCATAGGCGACGCCGGCCTTGTCGAGCCGCGAGACGATCGCCTTGGCGAAAGCCGCCTGCGCGTCATCGCTGAGAGCGGTGATCGCCGGGTCCTTGATCACGAGGCACATCGAGGTGTTCGAGCGCTCGGCCTCGTTCTTCGCGAGGAACGCCGCCCAGTCGGACTTCGCGACCCAGTCAGCCAATGCCTTGGCATTCGCATCGGCTCGCGCCTGCATGCCCTTGAGGCCGCCGACAGTCTTGCCCCACTCCATCGCATCCACCGCATCCTCGATGCAGAGCATCGACACGGTGTTGATGGTGGCGCCCTCGAAGATATCGGCCATGAGCTTGCCGCCCTTGGTCATGCGGAAGATCTTGGGCAGCGGGCGATCCGGCTTGAACGTCTCGAGCCGTTCGACGGCGCGGGGCGAGAGGATCAGGATGCCGTGCGCGGCTTCACCGCCCAGAGCCTTCTGCCAGGAGAAGGTGACGACATCGAGCTTTGCGAAATCGAGGTTCTGCGCGAAGGCGGCCGAAGTCGCGTCGCAGATGGTGAGCCCCTTGCGATCAGCGGGGATCCAGTCGGCATTCGGCACGCGGACGCCCGAAGTGGTGCCGTTCCAGGTGAACACCACGTCGTTGTCGAAGTTCACCGTCGAAAGGTCCGGCAGCTCGCCGTACGGAGCCTTGAGCGTGCGGACGTTGTCGAGCTTGAGCTGCTTGGTCACATCGGTGACCCAGCCTTCGCCGAACGATTCCCAGGCCAGCATGTCGACGCCGCGGGCGCCGAGCATCGACCACATCGCCATCTCCACCGCGCCGGTGTCAGAGGCAGGGACGATGCCGATCAGGTAGTCGGCCGGAACTTCGAGCAGTTCACGCGTCAGCGCGATGGCCTTCTCTATGCGCGCTTTCGCCGGCTTGGCGCGGTGCGAGCGACCAACGAGCGCGTTGGCGAGCACATCCACCGTCCAGCCAGGACGCTTGGCACAGGGGCCCGACGAAAAATTGGGGTTAGCCGGTTTCACTGCCGGCGCAGTCAGGGGCATATCAGCCATGGCGACCCTCCCAGGTCGAAAGCCTTGCGTTAGGGCAAGGTGTCCTGAGCCGGGCTGATACGCCTCGGGACGGGTCGCCGTCAATGGGTATCTCGGACCCGGAATCCCAGGGCACCCGTCATTCCGCTCAGGGATCACCACTCAACACGAGTTGCGCTGTGTTCCTACGAAAAGGTGATTGTCGGACAGTCGTTTACAGCACCCTGTTCATATTCGGTTCACCATGCCATTGAGATACGTAGATTGACGTACACGTTGTGCCCGCGATTGCGGCGCAGGCACCGCACGCCTTGGGGCGATGAATGGCCGTCAATATTGGACAGGAAAAGTGGGAAGACATAATTGAAAAAGACACACGGGCTGTCACGCGGACTTGGTGCCGCGCTGGGAGGGTTGCTAGTTGTCGCCATGTTCGGGACGCACGCCGTCCAGGCGGCGAGCGGCGATGCATGGGAGGAGTTCCAGCAGGAGGTGGAACTGGCGTGCCGCGAGGCATCCAAGGGCGTGATCACCGCCAACGTCGTGCAAGTGGATCCCTATGGTTCCGAGTCCTATGGCTTCGCGGTGCTGGTCGGCCCTGAAGTCGGATCTTCTGCGCTGAAGCTGGTGGCCTGTGCCTACGACAAGGCTTCACAGAAAGCCGAAGTCAGCGGGGCATTCACCTGGTAGCAGGCGACGCCTGCGGCACCCGCCGTACGTCGCGAAACGACGTTTGTTCGGGTTGGGCGCAACCCGAGTTCACCACCCATTCTGCCAGCAATCAGCAGCGGTATTGCGACCTCCGCGTAGTTGGCTTTTCAGCCGGGCATTCAGTGTGCCGCGGGGCAGTCCGGTCACCGGATCTGCGCCGTCGCGTCCGATCACTGATGGCTGCATTTTCAGGAGATTATCGTGCATTCTCTCACACGTCTGGGGCGCAGTGTGCTGCTCGCCGGATTGACCATCGGGCTGATGGCGAGTTCCGCCTATGCCCAGCAGCTCATGCAGGGGCGCATCTGGGACTTCTCGAGTTCCCACCCGGACTTCGAGTCCGGCAGGGGCGGCGTCGTCATGCCGGGCCAGGTCCAACAGGAACTGGACGCCGACGGCAAGCCGGTATGGGCGGGGCCCAGCAACAAAGTCTTCTCCTCGAAGGAGAACTTCGACCAGTGGTATCGCGACGTGCCCGGCGTCAACATGTCGAAGCCCTATGCCCTCGAACTGGTGGAAACGCCGGCTGGCTCGGGCAGCTATGCCATCGAGCGGTACAACTTCTTCCCGATCGACAACGAGCTGCTCGGCAACGAGGACGGGCAGTTCCTCGACACCAGCGATCAGCCGCGCAACTTCCACTACACCATGCAACTGGCGGGTGAGTTCAGCTTCCAGAACGACACCGACCACTTCACCTTCACCGGCGACGATGACCTGTGGGTGTTCTTCGGTGGCCGGCTGGGGATCGACCTGGGTGGCACGCATCGGGCGGAAACCGCCACGATCACCGGCGCGCAGCTGCGCGAACTGGGGCTGAACCCGGGCGAGAGCTACCCGATCGACGTCTTCTTCGCCGAACGGCAGTCACGCGGCTCCAACTTCGTCATCCAGACGAACTTCAACATCCAGCCGCCGGTGGCGGAGCGTGTTCCCGTTGGCGACGCAGCGACGCTGACGATGCCGCTGCAGCCCGGAACCGAACTGGTGCGCGGCCAGCGCTATTATTCGCCGTCGGGCGACCATTTCCTCGTGCTCAACCCGGACGGCAACCTCGTCGTGGCACGCGCCAATGGCGACTACGTCTGGGGCTTCGACACGCAGGGCGTCGATTTCCCGCGCGTCGGCACCGTCATCTTCCAGGAAGACGGCAACCTTGCCGCCTATGCCGAGGATGGCAGCTACATCTGGTCGGCACTGACGGAGAACCCCGATCCCACCGCCCAGTTGGTGCTGCAGCCCAATGGCGCGCTTCAGCTCGCCGCGGCCGACCGGGTGCTGTGGACCAGCATTCCTTATGAGCCGGCAGCCGAACGGGTGTCGGCCGACGTCATCCCGCAGACCAATACGGGCCGGGTCGAGCTGGCCTGGAACCAGGAAGGCGAAGAGGCACTGGCGGGAACACCCGTGGCCTTTGTCAGCACTGACGGCACGGCCGCCGTCGGCAGCCGCTCTGTTTTTATCGTGCGCGACGAAGCAACCGGGCAGTCCACGCTCGTTCCCGTCATGGGCGACGACGAGCGGACGCGTACTGTTGTCGATCTCGCGCCCGGCACCTACAGCGTGCTGCCGCCGGCGCCATCGATCGGCCAGTTCTCCACCTTCACGACCACCAATATCAGCGCGTCGCAGATCGTCGTGCCTGAGCCTACGGAGTCGCTCGAGCCCGCAGTGACGGTCTCGTTCAGCATCGACACCCAGGTCGTTCAGGTTGCGATGCTGGTTGACGAAGTAACGGCGACCAGCGTGGGCCTGTCATGGGGCTCGCTGCCGGAGGTCGCAGTCGCCGAGTATGTGCTGGTTCGCACGGATGGAACCGTTCCGGCGGACAATCCTGGTGCCGGCACACCAGTGCCACTCGCCTCGCCCACCGCGCAGACAGCCGTCGCGGAAGGCCTTGAGACCGGTCGAGAATACACCTTCACGTTGTTTTCGACCTCGACCGCTGGAAAGGCACTCCCAGTCCGGACCTACACCGCGACCACCGCGGTCGAGGGCTCGCTGGAGGCAGCCTATGCGGTTGCCCCCAACACCATCCTGCCGACCGACTTTGCTGCTCTCAACGCGCAGCGTATCGGCGAGCACTGGGTGCGTGTGCAGCTCGACCCGGCTCATGTCGAACGTGGCAGCAACAGCGAGATGGCGGGCATCGAGGATGCTGCAACGCTCGGTGGAGGCTGCGTGGTCGGAACGCCGTTCCTCGTCACGACCGACGTGGCGGGAGAGAATTCCTTCTACGGTGCCATCGACGTATGCGAAGCGAGCGAGAATGGCGTTTCCACGGCGATCGTGAACACGGACGTGCCGCTCAGCACAGTGTTCAGCTACTTCAGCACTTCGTCGACCACTGAAGACATCTGCTACGATCCGACGACCGGTGAACGGCTCGAGCCCAACAGCCCCGGATGCCTGGGCATTGTCGACCCGATGGAAAAGGGTGCCTTTGAGGTTACCGAGGAGGCCGAGTTGCTTCCCTCTACCGGTAGCACGGGCGAAGTTCAGGTCACGCTGCTGTGGACCAGTGGCGACGACCTGGACCTTCACGTCACCGAGCCGAATGGCACCACTGTCAACTGGATGGCGCCGACAGCTGCCAACGGCGGCCAGTTGGAGCTGGACCATCGCGGAAGCGACTGCGGGGTGATGGGCAGCCGTGTCGAAAACACGTTCTGGGACCAGAACGCGCCGCGCGGCACCTATCTCGTCCAAGTGTTGAACCACAAGGCGTGTACGACTCCGGCCGAGGCCAGGGTTCAGGTGCGGGTTGGCGGCAAGCTGGTCATCGACCAGGTCTACCGCGTTGGCGAAGACGGCCCGATCAGCTTCGACGTGCAGGACAGCAACCTGCAGGGCGCGCTCCAGCCGGCACACCGTGGTACGATGAGCCGCGACGGGATGCTTTCGGCGATCGAAGACCGGGCTCTGGCCGCATGGACACAGCCGGTCGATCTTGGCCACTCGCCTCAGAGTCCGCTCGCGCTGCCACCCCGGCTGCTGGTTGCGCAGAACGCGTCCAGCAACCTCAACCGCGTAATGACCCAGTACTCGGAGATCAATGACAAGCGTAAGGTCGAGTACACTCCGATGCCCAACGTCAAGTGTACTGGCACGCTCGACGGCAGGGTGGGCCTCAATCCTGTCTTCCGTCCAAAGTTCACGCACGACGTGGAGGTCAAGGCCGTATGGATGACCTGGAACGTCGACGCAGGAATCGAGGCAGGCGTTTCCCCGACAATCTGGTTCAGTGGAGAAGCCGAGTGCGCACTTGATGTCGATGGGTACAGCTTCCAGCTGTTGATCAAGCCGATCCCTATCAATCTGGAAGTGAAGCCGGACATCTCCGTGAACGCTACCGGTAAGGTGAGCATCAACGGGCCGGCGCTGACCGTCACTATGGGCGTCAAGAGCGAAGGGAAAATCGAGGCCAAGTCCGAGTGGTGCAAGAAGTGGGGCTTCCCGTACCCCTGCGTCAATGTGTATTTCAATCACAAGACCAAGCCGATCAACGACTTCGAAGTCGGCAAGGCTACGGCAACCATCGCAGGATCGTTGGGTGTCGGTATCGGCGCACAGGTCAATATCGGCATCGGCATGAAGAACGCCTTGGCAACCGCCAAGGGCGGCTTCAGCTTCCGCATGTTCCCCATCGCCGCCGAGTTGAAGGCGGTCGCCGGCACCTCCAACTGTGTAGCGGGTGCAATCGGCGGCAGGCTGGCGGTTGACGTGCTGGCCGAGGCCTACGTCCTGGGGCTGGGCGATGAGTACCGCCGCAACCTCTACGATACCGACGTGATCGCCTATCCGGGCGCCAAGTTCGAAGTCGGCAAGTGCCCCGACGACTGAGAGGGTCCTGAACAAGCCTCCCCCTGCTCTCCGAAGGAGCAGGGGTTTGCACAATGCGACTGACCGGGTGGCGGTATCGAATCCGACTTCCATCGGGCTGCCGAGCGGCCCTGCCGGCGGTTCAACGTATTGAAGACGCTTCAGGGCCGCCCTGAAAGGAATGGGCGATCGCAAAGCGGCCTGTCCGGGGCGTCATTACCATCCCTGCTGCGAGCGGAACAGCGATGGGCTCTGGCCGCAGAGGCGGCGGAAGTCGCGGCTGAAGTGATAGGGGTCGGCATAGCCGCAGAGGCGCCCGACCTCGGCCACGCTTAGCGCCCTGTCGGCCAGCAGCCGGCACGCCCGGTTGATGCGCTCATGCCGCAGCCAGGTGATGGGCGACACGCCGAAGCGCTGCTTGAAGATGCGATGCAGCTGCGAGGGGCTGAGGGCGGCGAGGCGCGCCATGTCGGGGATCGTCCACGGCCAGTCGATATCGGCCCGGATGCGCTCCAGCACGCCGCCCAGTCGCCCGCCGAAATTCTCCGAACCGACGAGCCCCTGCCTTCGGGCCCGGCGCCCCAGCACTTCGGCCATGATGTCGCTGATCGCGGCGCTGATGACGGCCGGGGCCGTCGGGCCGGAGAGGCGTATGGCGTGGATGCCCCGCTCGAACATCGCGACGATCTCGGGGGCGGGGGCGCCGGTGAAGACCGGCTCCTCGCCGCAGCGGGCGACCTGATAGGCCGCATCGAGCCCGGGACCGGCGCCCACGCCGATCCATAGATAGCCCCAGCCCGCAGCCCCGGGAGCGCAACCATGCGCGTAGCGGCTCGAGGTGTTGAGCCACACGATGTCGCCCGGCTCGGCCTGGCGCACGACATCGCCCACCTCGATGTGCCCCCGCCCTTCGATCGAAAGCATGAAGGCGTGCTCGTGGAAGCGCGTGGTGATGGGAGCGACGCCCGGCATGGCCGTCCGCTGTCCCGCGCCGACCACCTGGTAGGGCACGGCGGAATCGAGCGGGTGCGGCGCGCGCAGGTAGAGACGTTCGTCGAGCATGCGGTGACAAAATCATGACGATGCGCGTTTTGTCCATCTGTTTGAGAGGGACGTGCATTTCCTTCGCCAGACCGGGGGCTACAGTCATCCGCGTTGCAGCAAGGAAAGCGCCTGATGACGGCCCAGCCCGCACCATTCAGTTTCGACCCGCTTTCGGCCGAGTTCGCTGCCGATCCCTACGCCGTCTACGCCCGTATGCGCGCCGTTCCCGGGTTGTTTCCGTTTCCCGAGCTGGACATGCTGCTGGTCACCCGCCAGCGCGATGTCGCCGCCATCGTCGCCGACGCTCGCCTGCCCCGTATGCCCGCCGGCATCCTCGATACGGCCGAACTGGAACGTCGGCAGCGCCAGGACAATTTCCACGACATGCCGAACCATGCGCGGTTTGTGCAGTTCTCAATGCTGAACAGCGATGGCGAGGTGCACGACCGGCTGCGCCGTCAGGTCTACCGCATGTTCACCCCGGCGCTGATTGCCGGCCAGCGCGCCGCCATCGAGGACTATGTGACGCGCCTCGTTTCGGGGCTGGTGGGTGCGGGCGAGATCGATTTCGTCGCCGAGCTGGCCGTGCATGTGCCCGGCCACGTGATCGGCCACCTGCTCGGCGTGCCCGAAGCCGATTGCACGATGCTGCGCACCTGGTCCGAGAGCATCGTGCAGTATTTCGACGTCGATCGTTCAGAGGCCCGCAAGGCCCTCGCGGAGGCAACGGCCGCCGAGTTCGCCGCCTACCTGCGCGAACTCAAGGCCGACCGGCTCCGTGCCCCCAAGGATGATCTCGTGACGCGCCTCGTTGCGGCCGAGCAGTCGGGCGAGATGAGCGAGGACGAGTTCATCTCGACCGCCATGCTGATCCTGATGGCGGGGCACGGCTCGACCATCGACGTGCTGGGCAGCGGCATGCACGCGCTGCTGCGCTTTCCCGCCGAAATGCAGCGGCTGAAATCCGATCCGCGGCTGATGCCGACCGCGGTGCAGGAGATGTTCCGCTTCGAGTCCCCGCTGCCGTTCTTCGATCGCTACGCGGCCGAGGATGTCGAAGTGGGGGGCACAGTCTATCCGCGCGGCACCCGCTTCGGCCTGCTCTATGGCGCCGCCAACCGCGATCCCGAGCAGTTCGATGCGCCCGACAGCTTCGACGTCGGCCGGACGCCGAACCGCCACCTCGCCTTCGGCGGTGGCGCGCATTTCTGCCTCGGCAATCATCTGGCGCGGCTGGACATGGATGTGATCTTTTCCACCCTGTTCAGGACGTTCCGCTCGATCGAGCTGGCCGAGGCGCCGCACTACAAGCGCAGCCTCTCCGTGCGCGGTCCCAAGGCCCTGCGCCTCAAGCTTCAGGCGGCGTGACGTGAACGGAGCCATCCGCATCATTGGCGCCGGACAGGCCGGCCTGCAGGTCGCGTTGAGCCTGCGCGAACGCGGGCACACCGGTCCGCTGACGCTGATCGGCGGCGAACCGCACCTGCCCTACCATCGCCCGCCCATGTCAAAGAAGGGCCTGGCGGAGGCGATCAGCGCCGCGGACCTCGCGATCCGCAACCGCGCCTTCATCGAGCAGCGCGGCATCGAGCTCAGGCTCGGCGAGACGGTCGAGACCATCGACCGGACGTCGCGGGTTCTCGTTTTCGCGGACGGATCGCGGCTCGGCTATGACAGGCTGGTGCTGGCGACCGGATCGCTACCGCGCCGGCTGCCGCTCGTCGGCGCAGAACTGCCCAACGTGGCCGTGCTTAAGGACTACGCCGATCTCGAGCGCCTGCGGGGACTGCTCGCCGGGGCGCGGCGCGCCGTGCTCTTCGGCGGCGGTTTTGTCGGGCTCGAGCTCGCCGGCAGCCTGACGCGCGCCGGCATTGCGGTGACCGTGCTCGAAGCCGCGCCGCGCCTGCTCGCCCGCGTCGCCTCGCCGGACCTGTCGGCATATGTCGAGGCGACGCATCGGGCCGAGGGCGTCGATATCCGCACCGGAGTGCAGGTCATCGCGCTCGAAGGGATTGATCGGGTTCGAGCCGTGACCCTGGCCTCGGGCGAGAGCATCGAGGCCGACCTCGTGCTGGTCGGCATCGGGGCCGACGCCGACGACCGTCTTGCGGCCGCAGCCGGCCTCGCCACCGACCGCGGCATCCTCGTCGATGCCTTCGGCCGCACCTCCGATCCCGCGATCTACGCCGCCGGCGACTGCGTGCGCTTCGATCACCCCTACTATGGCGCCGCGCTCCGCATCGAGAGCGTCAACAACGCCGTCGACCAGGCGCGCTGGGTCGCCGCGAACATCGCCGGACAGCCGAGCCCGATCACCAACATCCCCTGGTTCTGGTCCGACCAGTTCGATCTCAAGATCCAGCTCGCCGGCATCCCCTCCCCGCTCGATCGCATCGAGATGGTCGCGGACGCGGATGGCTTCGTGCGCCACTACACCCGTGATGGCGTGCTGCGGGCCCTCGAGGCGGTCAACGCCACGCGCGCCTTCATGCTTGCCCGCCGCCGTATCGAGACCGAGATGGCGGCCCTCCATGCCCTCAAGGGAGCCGCCTGAATGCCGCGCCTCACGTTCATTGCCGCCGACGGCACGATCACCGAGGCCGAGGGCGAGGTGGGCCAGTCGGTCATGTCGGTCGCGGTCAATGCGGGGATCGAGGTGATCCTCGCCGAGTGCGGCGGCGCCTGCGCCTGCGGCACCTGCCACTGCTATGTCGATGCCGACTGGGTCGCGCGCCTCGCACCGCCCTCCGACAGCGAAGCGGCGATGATCGAATGCGTTATCGCCCCGAAGCCGGAAAGCCGCCTCACCTGCCAGCTGAAGCTGAGCGAGGCGATCGACGGTCTCGTGCTGCATCTTCCCGCGGCGCAGTATTGAGGCGGCCCGGATGCACAAGCTGATCGTGCTGCAGTCGCTCTGGACCTTCGAGGATCTCGTTGCGCCACCCTGCGCGCCGACCCTGGAAGCGCGGCTCGACCTGATCAAGGCCGCCGGCTTCGATGGTGCGGGCACGCTCTGGTTCGACCGCGACGAGGCGAGGCGCGTCGCCGGCCTTGCGGCCGAACGCGGGCTCTTGCTCGAGGGTATGGCGCTGCCGGACAGCATCGATGCGCTGAAGCCGGCGCTTGAATGGGGAGAAGCCTTCGGTCTCCATCACCTCAACGTGCAGCCTGATATCCGCACTGGCAGCATCGCCCAGGGCGTGGCCATGCTCGAGGGCTGGCAGCGGCTGGCCGAAGAGGTGGATTTTCCGGTCCACATCGAAACGCATCGGGGCCGGCTGACCAACGACCTGCTCTACACGCTACAGCTGCTCGACGCCTGCCCCTGGCTGAAGCTCACGGCCGACCTCTCGCACTATGTGGTCGGCGGCGAGATCGTGTTGCCGGTGGATGATGAGGCGGACCGGCGTATCACGCGCATTCTCGACCATGCGGCCGCCTTTCATGGCCGGGTGGCGACCAGCGAGCAGGTGCAGGCCGAGATCGGCTTCCCCCAGCATGCGCCGTGGGTCGAGCAATTCTCCCGCTGGTGGCAGCGCGGGTTCGAGAGCTGGCGCGAGCGAACGCCATCAGGCGGAACGCTGAGCTTCCTCTGTGAATTGGGCGCGCGCCCCTATGCCGTCACCGGTCCCGACGGACGCGACCTGTCCGATCGCTGGGCCGACTCCCTTGTCCTCAAGGATATTGCCCGCCGCCTCTTTTCCGCAACTGGAGCGAACCCATGATCACGATGCTGCTCCATGCCGACCACGTCCTCACCATGGACCCGACCAACAGGGTGATCAGCGACGGGGCCGTGGTGATCAGCCAGGATCGCATCACCGCCGTGGGTCCGGCGAGCGATCTGCGCACCCGCTATCCCGGCGTGCCGGTGCGTCGTCTCCCCGATCGGCTGCTGATGCCGGGGCTGATCAATGCGCACCTCCACTCCGGCCTCCTGCGCGGCACCGCCGAGGGCCTACCGGTCTGGGACTGGCTGCGCATGTTCATCGATCCCATGCATCGCGTCCTCCGGCCCGAGGATGCGGAAGCGGCGAGCTTTCTCTGCTACGCCGAGGCCGTACTGTCGGGCACGACGACCGTGGTCGACATGTGGCGCTACATGGAGGGCAGCGCCCGCGCCGCGCAGCAGATCGGCAACCGCACCATCATGGTGCCCTATGTCGGCGAGCACCCCGACTACGACTATTTCGACCATCTCGACGATACCGAGGCCCTGCTCGAGACCTGGCACGGCGGCGCCGATGGCCGCGTCGAGGTCTGGGTCGGCCTGGAGCATGCGTTCTACGCCACCGAACCGGCCCATGCCCGCGCCATTGCGCTGGCGCAGAAATTCAACACCGGCTTTCATACCAATTCCAACGAGGCAGAGGTGGAGCTGCGAGAGATGCAGCGCCGCTACGGCTGCCGATCCATACCGGCGCTCGAAAAGCTCGGGCTGCTCGATGCACCCCGCACGCTCCTCGCCCACTGCGTCTGGCTCGATGACAACGAGATCGAGCTGATGGCGCGCCGCGGCGTCGCCGTCGCGCACAATCCGACCAGCAATATGAAGCTCGCGAGCGGCGCCGCCCCGGTGCAGAAGCTGCGCCGCGCCGGCGTTCCCGTCGGAATCGGTACCGACGGCGAGAAGGAGAACAACAACCTCGACATGTTCGAGGAGATGAAGTTCACCTCGCTGCTCGCCAAGTTCGCGAGCCTCGATGCCGCCGCCATGCCGGCCTGGGACGTGCTGCGCATGGCGACCATCGAAGGCGCGCGCGCCATCGGCAAGGACGCCGAGATCGGCTCGCTCGAAGTGGGCAAGAAAGCCGACCTGATCGCCGTGCGCACCGATACCCCGCGCCTCACCCCGCTGTTCGGCGGGATGGATGGAAACCTCCATCACAACCTCGTCCACGCCGTACGCGGCAGCGATGTCGACCTCACCATGATCGATGGCCGCATCGTGGTCGAGGACGGCGAGCTCAGGACTGCCGCCATGGCCGACCTCATTCGTCGCGTCCAGGACGTCGTGCCCGGCCTGTTCTCCCGCCGGGCCGCCTGGCTCGCCAAGCACGCCGATGGAGCGACAAGCCCCATCGGCAGAGACTAGACAGTTTTAACCGGGTACACAGGAGCAGACCCGATGACCAACCTCTCTCGACGCCGATTCAATGCCCTTCTACTGGCCGGCACCGCGATCGCGGCGCTTGGCGCGCCGGTCGCACTGGCCGCCGAGCCGAAGAAGATCGTCTTCCTCGTCAACGGCAACCTGGGCGACAAGTCCTATTTCGACCTGGGCGCCCTCGGGATGGACCAGATCAAGGCCAAGTATGGCGACGCCGTCGAGACCAGGGTCATCGAGATGGGCACCGACCAGACCAAGTGGCTGCCCGCCTTTCAGGATGCTTCCGAGGCCGACTGGGACGTCATCGTCGGCTGCACCTTCGAGATCTCCGACATCATCACCGAGATCGCTCCGCAATATCCCGACAAGACCTACATCCTGATCGACGGCGTCGTTCCCTATGAAGAGGGCGATTTCGGCAACGTCTACTCGGTGACCTTCAACCAGAACGAAGGCTCTTACCTTGCCGGCATCCTCGCTGCGGGCCTCATCGCCGACGGCACGATCCCGGCCGACTGGGGCAGCACCATCGGGTTCCTCGGCGGCATGGACATTCCCGTCATCAACGATTTCCTCGTCGGCTATGTCGAGGGCGCCCGTTCGGTGACGCCGGACATCAAGGTGGCGATCGCCTATGCCGGCTCGTTCAACGATGCCGCCAAGGGCAAGGAACTGGCGCTGGCCCAGTACCGTGCCGGCACCTCGATCGGCTTCAACGTCGCCGGCCTCACCGGCCTCGGCCAGCTGGCCGCCGCCAAGGAGGCCGGACGCTACGCGCTGGGCGTCAACTCGGACCAGGAAGCAATCTTCAAGGAAACCGACCCCGAGATGGCCTCCAAGGTCGCGAGCTCGATGCTCAAGAAGGTCGACGTGACGCTGCTGCGTGCCTACGACCTCTATCTCGAGGGCACCCTGCCGGTCGGCAAGATCGAGTCCATCGGCCTCAAGGAAGATGCCGTTGGCCTGGTCGAGACCGGCATGATGGCGACGCTGGCCTCGGACGAGCTGAAGGGCAAGATTGCCGCTGCCAGGGCCGGGATCATCGATGGCTCGATCAAGGTCTCGTCGGGCTTCGCGCTGACGCCGGACGCCCTCAATGCGCTGCGCGACGGCGTACGGCCCTGATTGACATGAGCGACCGTCCCCTCATCCGCTTCGAGCAGGTCTCCAAGACCTACCCCAACGGGACGGTCGCCCTGTCGGACGTCGGCTTTTCCGTCAAGGCCGGCACCATCCACGCCATCTGCGGCGAGAACGGTGCCGGCAAGTCGACCCTGATGAAAATTCTCTCCGGCCTCGAAGCGCCGAGCGCCGGGGGCATCTCGATCGAGGGGCAACCGGTCAGGCTCGACGGCCCGCGCGCCGCCGCCGCGCTCGGCATCGGCATGGTGCACCAGCATTTCTCGCTGATCGCCGGGCTGAGCGTCGCGGAAAACATCCTGCTCGGCCAGGAGCCACGCCGCGGCCCGCTGGTCGACCGGGCCCGCACCCGCGCCATGGTGCTCGAACTGGCGCAGCGCTACAGCCTCGATGTCGATCCGGATGCGCGGCTTTCGACCCTCTCGGTCGCGGCGCAGCAGAAGGTCGAGATCCTCAAGGCGCTGTCCCGCCGCACCCGCATCCTCATCCTCGACGAGCCGACCGCGGTGCTCTCGCCGCCCGAGACCGAGGAACTGTTCCGTCGCCTCGTCGGCCTGCGCGAGCAGGGGCTCACCATCCTCTTCATCTCGCACAAGCTCAAGGAAGTGCGCGAACTGGCGCAACACGTGACGACGCTGCGCGCCGGCCGGGTCTCGGGCGATGCGGCAATGTCCGAAATCACCGACGACGAGATTGCGCGTCTGGTCATGGGCGAGGCCGGCACGGCCGAGATCGTGCGTCCCGAACCACGTGCCGGGGCGGCGCGTATCAGCGTGCGCGGCCTGGCGCTCAGGGCGCGCGACGCCAACGACCGGCTCGAGGCCATCGACCTCGACATCCGGCCGGGCGAGATCGTCGGCATCGCCGGCGTCGACGGCTCCGGCCAGCGCGGGCTGGTCAAGGTGCTGAGCGGCGCCCGCTCCCCTGATGCCGGCAGCATCTCGTGGGACGGCGTCGCAGTTTCCGGCGAGGACACCGGCGCGCTCAGGCGGCGCGGCCTGGCCCACTTGCCGGCCGACCGCTTCCGCGAGGGCGGGTCGCGCCGCTTGACGCTCACCGAGAATGCGCTCGCGGGCGCCCATCGCGGCTTTCGCTCCGGGCCGTTGCTGCAGCCGCGCAAGATGCTCGAGCGCACGCGCGGCTTCATCCAGCAGTTCGCCGTGCGCTGTCCCGGCCCCGCCGCGCCGCTCGGCGCGCTCTCCGGCGGCAATGCGCAAAAGATCATCGCCGCGCGTGAATTCGCCACGGGCCCCAGTTTCCTCATCGCGGATCAGCCGACGCGCGGCATCGACGTGGCGGCGGCCAACTTCATCCAGGACCGCATCGTCGCCCTCGCCGATACCGGCTGCGCCGTGTTGCTGCTCAGCGCAGATCTCGATGAACTGCTCCGCCTCTCGACGCGCATCTGCGTACTTTATGCCGGGCGCATCGTCGCCACGCTTCCCAACAGCCCGGACCTCACCCCGGCGCGTCTCGGGCCCTACATGCTCGGTCTCGAGGTCGCCGCATGATCCGCAACGCCCTCGCCGAGACCGCCTTGACGGTGGTTATCGTCGTCGCCATCGTCGCCATCGTCCTCGTCCCGCTGGCCCTGTCCCAGCCCGATCCGATCGGGGTGGTGTCGACCTTCCTCGTCGGCCCGTTCCGCAACCTGCGCTACGTCGGCAATATCGTCGA
The DNA here is from genome assembly GCA_023428425.1 of Pseudomonadota bacterium. Lineage (GTDB taxonomy): Bacteria > Pseudomonadota > Alphaproteobacteria > Rhizobiales > Devosiaceae > Devosia_A. The sequence goes on along the minus strand of JAEYYP010000175.1, from coordinate 9,428 downwards.
GCTGGCGACGCCCTCGATGTTCTGCGGTCTCGCCGTGGCGCTGATCCTGCGCGCCGGCATGTTCAACCTCGGCGTCGAGGGCGCGTTCTTTCTCGGCGGCCTCGGCACAGTGGCGGCGGCGCTGATGCTGCCGCTGCCGGCACCATTGCTGGCGCCCGCCGCCCTGCTGGTCGGCGCGGTGGTGGGGTCTTCAGTCTGCGCCGTGCCCGGTGTGCTTCGCGCCCGCTATGGCGCTTCCGAGCTCGTCTCCTCGCTGATGCTCAACTTCGCCGCGCTGTTCATCGGCCTCTACGTGCTCAACGTGCTGCTGCGCGATCCCGCCGCCGTAGCCATGGTGTCGTTCAAGATTCCCGCCGACGCCAGGCTCCCCAAGCTCGTCGGGGGCACGCGCATCCATCTCGGTACCGTGCTGGCGCTCATCGCCTGCGGCCTCGGCGCGCTCTACCTGTTCCGCACCGCCGGCGGTTTCGAGAGCCGGATCGTCGGCGCCAACCCGCACTTCGCCTCCCACCTGGGGCTCAACGTGGCGGGCATCGGCCTCAGGGCCCAGGTGCTCGGTGGCCTGATCGCGGCATTCGGCGGCGGCATCGAGATGCTGGGTCTCTACCAGCGCTTCTCCTGGCAGGCGCTGCCGGGCAATGGCTGGACCGGCGTAACGGTCGCCATCCTCGCGCGCGACCATCCGGGTCTCGTCATCCCGGCCGCCCTGTTCCTCGGCTGGCTGCAGGTCGGCGGCGATCTCGTGGCGCGCAACTTCGACATCCCCAACGAGGCCGTCGGGCTGATGCAGGCGCTGTTGCTGGTCGCCGTCACCGCCGCCGCGCTGACCCGCAATCCAAGGCTGCTGCGCCTGTTCGGCGCCCGCAATGGGGCAGCCGCGCGATGATCGACCTGATCGGCCTTGTTCCCGCCATCCTGCGCATTTCGACGCCGCTGCTCCTTGCCGGACTTGGCGTGCACGTGTCGGCGCGCGCCGGGGTACTCAACATCGGCATCGAGGGCATGATGCTGGCCGGCGCCCTGGCCGGCGTAGTGGTCTCGGCGCTGACCCAGGACGCCTGGCTCGGCCTTGCCGCGGCGCTGCTGGCCGGGGCCTTCCTCGCCGCGCTGTTGTCGGTCGCCATCCACCTGTTGCGCGCCGACCTGATCCTCTCGGGCATCGCGCTCAACATGGCGGCGCTGGCCGGCACGACCCTGGCCCTGTTTGCCATCACCGGCGACAAAGGCATATCGGGATCGCTCCCCAGCCTCACCCTGCCGAGCCTCACCATTCCGGTCATCGATGCGATTCCGATCCTCGGGCCGATCCTCTCGGGTCATCATGTGCTGACCTATGCCGGCCTCCTCGCCGTGCCGCTCGTCGCCCTGCTGGTGACGCGCACCCCGCTCGGCCTCGCCATGCGCGCCGTCGGCGAGAACCCCGAAGCTGCCGCCGCGACGGGCATCCCGGTGCTGCGCGTGCAGGTCACGGCGCTGCTGATCTCGGGTCTCTTCGCCGGGGCTGCCGGGGCGTTCCTGTCGATGGGCTATGTCAGCTGGTTCTCCCAGAACATGACTGCCGGCCGCGGCTTCATCGCTCTCGCCGCCGATGTCATGGGCTTCGGCTTTGCCTGGGGCACCATGGCGGCGGCGCTGCTGCTGGGCGCCACGGAGGCCATCACGCTATCGCTGCAGGGCTTCGGCGTGCCAAGCGAGTTGCTGCAGGCGATACCCTACCTGGTGCCGGTGCTCGCCATAGTGATCCACGCCCGCCGCCGCAAACTCCACGAGGACGACTGAACATGCACAAGGTGATCTTCGATACCGATCCGGGTATCGACGATGCGATGGCGCTGCTTTTCCTGCATGCGTCGCCCGAGGTCGAGCTGATCGGCATCACGACGACGTTCGGCAACGGCACAATCGAGACGACGACGCGCAACGCCCTCTATCTGGCCGAGCGCTTCGGCATTGCGGCTCCGGTCGCCAGGGGCGCGGGCGCGCCGCTCGTCGGGGAGGCGGGTGATCCTCCCGACTTCGTTCACGGCGCCAACGGACTGGGCGACATCGAACTGCCAACGCGGTTGACGCGACAGGCGGATCCGCGCCCTGCGCACCGCCTCATCATCGATCTGGTCCGCGCCAATCCTGGCGAGGTCGAGATCGTCGCCGTCGGCCGAATGACCAACCTGGCGCTGGCCCTGCGCGAGGCCCCGGACATTGCCGGGCTGGTCAGGCAGGTCGTCATCATGGGCGGGGCGTTCGGCATCAACGGCGTGCTGGGCAACGTGACCCCTGCCGCCGAAGCCAACATTTGGGGCGACCCACTCGCCGCCGACGAGGTCACCGGTGCGCCCTGGCCCCTGACCATGGTCGGCCTCGACGTCACGCAGAAGACGCGCATGCCGACGCCATTCCTGCGGGCACTGGCCAATGAGGCCGGGGAGGCGGGGCGCTTGATCTGGGATATCTCGCGCTTCTACGAAGCGTTCCACCTGGCCGGCGGGATCGACAGCATCTACGTGCATGACAGCTCGGCGGTCGCCTACCTTCTTAATCCCGACCTCTTCAAGGTCCGCCGCGGCGCGATCCGCGTCGTAAGCGAGGGCCTGGCGTTCGGCCAGACCATCCAGAAGCCGGCAGACAGCAAGTTCCCGCCCGGCGCGTGGGACCACCGCCCCGAACATCTCGTCTGCACCGATGTCGACTCCGAAGGCCTGAGGCGCCTCTATCGCTCGACACTTCAGTTGCTGCGCAGCTGAGTGTGCGCTCTTGGGCGCCGCCACTCAGGCCCCGTCCGTCGTCGCGAAATCGCGCAGTCCCGCTGCCGACGACAACGTCAGTTCGGGCAGTGCCGCATTTTTGCAATTCTATGACTGGCGCTCTCACCGTTTGTCGGTAAATTCCGGGGCGGGGCTCGGCGAGCGGGGCGTTTCTGCCTAGCGCCGGGCGGGAATGAGAGAGTGATGAATGGCTGACAAGCACAACGTATTCGTGGTCGCGCTGCTGGCGGCGATCGCGCTGGTCATGCCTGCCTTCGCGCAGGAAAAGACCCCCAACGATCCGCGCCTGTTCACCCCGGGCAAGCTGACCGTCTCTACCTCCGAGCCGAGCTATCCACCGTGGGTGCTCGACAACAACCCGGAGGCCGGCGAGGGTTTCGAGGCCGCGCTGGTCTATGCGCTGGCCGCCGAACTCGGCTTCGCCAAGGAAGACGTGGTCTGGGTCGACGTGACCTTCGACGGCGCCATCGCGCCCGGGCCGAAGGCCTATGACTTCTCGATCCAGCAGATCTCGGTCACCCCGGATCGCGCCAAGGTCGCAACCTTCTCCGACGTCTACTACCAGTCGGACAAGGTCGTGATCGCGCTGCCGACCTCGGACGTCGCCAACGCCAAGTCGTTCGCCGACTTGAAGGCCGCCCGCTGGGGCGTCGCCGTGGGCACGACCGATTTCGACTACGTGACCAACGTGCTCAAGATCGACAACGCAGCCGTGTACGACGACCAGGCCGGCGTGTTCCAGGCGCTCCAGGGCGGCCAGATCGACGCCACCATCGCCGCGCTGCCGACGGCGCTCTACGCCACCTGCTGCCAGGTGCCGGAGGCCAAGATCACCGCTCTGCTGCCCAAGGACCCGAACGACGAGGGCCTCGGCCTGCTGTTCGCCTACGAGAACCCGATCGTGCCGTGGATCTACGAGGGCCTCGCCGCCATCAAGGCGAACGGTACCGTCGACGAACTCGTCGCCAAGTACCTCGTCGCCGCCCCGAACATCCCGGTGATCGCCGAATGACACGACGACCCGGCAAGGGACGCCGACAGATCGCACTCAAGGACCGGCTCACGCCGGTCCTTATTAGTTTGGTCAGCGTCGTCGTGGTCTTCGGCGCGCTGGCCTGGTTCGTCGGCTCTGCCGAGCAGTGGCCGCGCATCCAGCTGCAGTTCTTCTCCGTCGAGGCCATGGTGGAAGCGGCGCCGGGCGTTGCCCGCGGCTTCCTCGTCTCGCTGCAGATCTGGCTCGTCAGCCTCGTCTGCATCGGCGTCTGGGCCCTGATCCTCGCCATTTTCCGCGCGCTGAGCGGCCCGTGGTTCGCGCCGCTGCGCGTCTTCGCCATCGTTTATGTCGACCTGTTCCGCGGCCTGCCGGCGCTGCTGCTGGTGCTGCTGTTCGGCTTCGGCATTCCCGCGCTGAACCTGCCCGGCCTCCCCCGCGAAGGCCTGTTCTGGGGCGGCATCGCGCTCATCCTCAGCTATTCGGCCTACGCCACCGAGGTCTATCGTTCCGGCATCGAGGCGGTGCACGAGGGCCAGCGCATGGCCGCCAAGTCGCTCGGCCTCACCCAGTGGCAGACCCTGCGCTACGCCATCCTGCCGCAGGCGCTGCGCAACGTGGTGCCCGCTATGCTGAACCTCGTGGTGGCGCTGCAGAAGGACGTGGCGCTGCTCTCCGTCCTCGGCGTCCGCGACGCGGTGCGCGAGGCGCAGATATATACCGCCCGCACCTTCAACTACTCCTCGCTGGTGGTAGCGGCCATCCTGTTCCTGCTCGCCACGATTCCGTTGGCGCGATTCACCGATCACCTGCAGCGCAAGGACCGCCAGCGCCGCCTCCAGGGTGCCCTCTGATGTGGTCGCGCTTTCGAACCGAAAAACCGCGTAGCACTCTTTCTGAAAGCGCTTAGTGACATGCATCGCGTCGAAATCGAGAAACTCACCAAGTTCTACGGCGAGCGGCAGGTGCTGGACCGGATCGACCTCACGGTCTCCGACCACGAAGTGGTCTGCCTGATCGGCGCTTCGGGCTCCGGCAAGTCGACGCTGCTGCGCTGCATCAACGGGCTGACAGACTTCGACGAGGGCAGCATCCGCATCGACGGCATCGACATCTACGACGAGAAGTTCGGCCGCACCGGGCTCTACAAGAAGGTCGGCATCGTCTTCCAGGCCTACAACCTGTTCCCGACCATGAGCGTGCTCGAAAACATCACGCTCGCCCCGATCAAGGTCCACGGTCGCGCCAAGGCCGATGCCGAGGCGGCCGCGATGAAGCTGCTCGAACTGTTCGGTCTCGGTCAGTATGCCAAGGCCTACCCCGAGCAGCTTTCGGGCGGCCAGCAGCAGCGCGTCGCCATCGTCCGCTCGCTGGCTACCGAACCCGAGGTGCTGCTGCTCGACGAGGTGACCGCCGCGCTCGACCCCGAACTGATCGGCGAAGTCCTGAAGATCATCCGCGACCTGAAATCGACGGGGATGACGATGGTGATCGTCACCCACGAGATGGCTTTTGCCCGCGATGTCGCCGACCGGGTCTGCTTCCTCGACGGCGGGCGCATCATCGAACAGGGCCCGCCGAAGCAGCTGTTCTCGAGCCCGCAGGAAGCACGCACGCAGAAGTTCCTGCAGCGGATCATCGAGTCGGGGCGGCTGGAAGCTGCGGGCTGATCGAGCGAGCCAGCCCGCTCAGTTGTTTGCGGCCAGATAGTCCTCGACCAGCGCCACCCAGAATTTCGCCGCCGGCTCGATTGCCGCATCGTTGAAATCGTAGCGCGGACTGTGCAGGTCCGCGCTGTCGCCATTGCCGACGAACAGGTAGCTGCCCTTCTGCTGCTCCAGCATGAAGGCGAAATCCTCGCTGACCAGCAGCGGCTTCAAGGTCCCTACCCGCTCGGTCCCGAAGTGCCGCTCGGCCACCTGCCGCGCGAAGGCCGTCTCGTCGACGTGGTTGCGCACGGCGGGAAATCCCGGGGGATGGTATACTACGGCCGTCGCGCCATAGGCAGCGGCGGTCGCTTCGGCCAGGACCTTGATCCTCTGACGAATGATGTCACGCACCGCCGGCGAGAACGTCCGCACCGTTGCCTGCAGTTCGACGCTGTCGGGGATCGAGGCCGGCGTCGATCCCCCGTGAATCGAGCCAACCGTGATGACTGCCGCCTCAAGCGGATCGACATTGCGCGAGACGATCGACTGCAGCGCCAGCACCAGCGCCGAAGCGGCGACGATCGGGTCGACCGCGTCCTGCGGCCGGGCACCGTGCCCGCCCTTCCCGCGCATGGTGATGATCACGAGGTCGACCGCCGCCATCGCCGGGCCCTCGATGAACCGGAACTCGCCGACGGGTACGCCCGGCCAGTTGTGGAGGCCGAATACCGCATCGACCGGAAACCGCTCGAACAGCCCGTCCGCGAGCATCTGCACGGCGCCGCCGATCTCCTCGGCCGGCTGGAAGATCAGTCGGACGGTGCCGGAGAAGTTGCGGCTCTCGGCCAGCGCCTTCGCTGCTGCGAGGAGGATGGTCGTGTGCCCATCGTGTCCGCAGGCATGCATGACGCCAGACTTGCCGCTGGCGTAGGGCAGCCCGGTCGCTTCGGTGATCGGCAGGGCGTCCATGTCGGCGCGAAGTCCGATGGTTCGTTCGCCCATGCCGTTCCGCAAGGTAGCGACGACACCGGTGCCACCGACGCCCGTCGCCACTTCGTAGCCCCACGCCGAGAGGAGTTCGGCCACGAGCGCGCTGGTCGCGACCTCTTCCGAGCTCAGTTCGGGGGCGGCGTGCAGGCGGTGCCTGAGTTGGATGAAATCGGCGAGAGAGCTTGGCGGGGTGACTTTCATGGCGGTCGCCTATATCGCAGGTTCTCCAACCGGATAGAACTGCCGATGCACCACCCGCTGCTCGATTTGCTGACCGCTGCCGCCGAGGGCCGCTTCCCGCCCGTAGATGGTGGCGTCACCGTGTTGCCGCCGCTGAGGGGCGGCTGGGAGTGTTCGGTCGCCTTCACTGGCCATGCCGTGGTCGCGACGACCCGCAGCGCTGATGCGGTGATGGCCCAGGGTCCCGATGGCTATGGCGCCTCGATGTCCCCCGACTTCCTGCGCTGGCTCGCCGGTCCGAGCGGCTTCACCGGCGTCATCGACGTGATGCTGTTCGCGCGCGGCACCGGCAAACCCACCCTGCCCGTCCGCACCGACCTCGATGAGCATCCGCGCGTCACCTACGCCCGCCAGTATCGCTCCGATGTGGTGGTCTATGGGGACGAGCGTGGCCTCGTCACCATCGGCGCCGGCCTCGGCGGCCGTCGCGAGCTGTCGGTGGAAGCGGCGAGCCATAACCGAGGGCACGGCACGGCGCTGATCGCCGAAGCAGTAAACCTCACCCCCGAGGGCGAACTGCTCTTCGCCGCCGTCTCCCCCGGCAACGCCCGCTCGCTCCGCGCCTTCCTTGGCCTCGGCTTCACCCCGATCGGCAGCGAGTGCCTGATCAGGCCGGAGCCGGTCTAGTTGTCGCCTCCCTGAGGCGCGACGCCCCCTCCACCACGCATCTATCGATGCGCGGTCCCCCTCCCCCGCTTCGCGGTGGAGGAGCACTGAGACCTCAGCGCCTCAACAACGGCAAACTCGGACGTTCGGTGCTGCCTGATCAGGCCCAGTCCTTGAGCTTGGATGTTTGCCCGATGCCGGGGTTCATGGAGTTGGTGGGGTCGAGCGCGCGGTAGAAATCGGCCAGCACGGGCTTGGCCGTATAGAGGTGGCCGACATTGTGCTCGGAGGGGAACTCGATCCCGCGGCCGTTGAGATGAGCTATGATCCGGTGCTCCATGTCGAGCCACTCGATGTCACGGTTCACCATGTAGTCGTAGTGGAACACCTGACACATGAAGTGGCCGCACCGGATGCGCTGCACCACGTACTGCTCGAGTTCCGGCGGCAGGGTTTCGCGCCAGTCGAGCGTGTTGCGCGGCATCGCCATGTCGAGCGCAACATAGCTGCCGACGTTCTTGTTCACCGCGCGATAGCGCACGGAGCCGCCGCCAATGGCGTAGCGGTTGCGGTAGGCGGCCGCTGCCTCCTCCTCGTCTGCCTCGAAGTAGTCGCCGCTCTGTGACGGGAAGATCGACTTGAGGTAGGCGCGCGCCTCCTCGATGCCGTCGCCGTCCGTCCGCAGCAGCAGGTGATGCTCGTACCGGTCGCGGAACGCGTTCATCCGCTTGGGCAGGTGCGACGGCAGCAAGCCAGTGACGAACTGAAGGATACGGTCGGAAACACTGGTACCGAGGCCCAGCCGCCCGGTGATCGCGTCGAACCCGCTCTTGAGCGAGAACGCCGTCGATATCCGCTCAGTGCCGACATGCTTGATGAAGAGGTACAGGTCCTTCCCGTACTTTTCGGCAATGTCGTATGCATCGCGGTTCAGGTACTCCCCGGCGACCGGAAGCGTCTTGAACGACGAAAGGATGTGGCGACGGATGTTGGTCAGTTCCATGTAGTCGTTGGAGCCGATGTAGAAGACCTTCGACGGCCCCGAACTCGGGAACGTGTCGAGCCGCACCGCGAAGACGCAGAGCTTGCCGGCGCTGCCGGCTGCCTCGTACATCAAGCGGGGATCGTTGTTGAACCGCGCCGGACCGGGCTCGTCGACCTGCCGGATCAGGGTCGAATAGTCGGGGTCGGAAGCGAGCTTGCCGGTATCATGCCAGACATCGGCTTCGCTGTAGCGTCCGTTGTCGAGCCGCGACAGGATCTCCTCGGGGTCATTGCCGAGCTCGATTCCGAGGTGGTTGACCAGCGATACGGTGCCGTCGGCCGCGACCGAGGCGTAGAGCGCCAGCTGCGTGAACGCCGGTCCGCGCCGGATCAGCGCTCCGCCCGAATTGTTGCACACCCCGCCGACGATCGACGCGCCGATGGTCGTCGAGCCGATCACCGAATGCGGCTCGCGCCCCAGCGGCCGGATCAGCTTTTCAAGCGCGTGCAGCGTCGAGCCCGCCAGCGCCAGCACCTGCTCGCCGCCCTTCAGCAGGTCGATGCGGGTGATCCGCATGGTGTTGATCAGCACCACCTCGCGGTCGTAGTCGTCGCCAAACGGCGTCGAGCCGCCATTGAGCCCGGTATTGGCGCCTTGCATGATGACGATGCGACCCGCCTCGATGCAGGCCTTGAACACCCGCCATTGCTCCAGCAGCGACCCCGGCCGGACAACGGCCAGCACCTTGCCCTCGCCATAGCGATAGCCCTTGCGCCAGCGCCGATTGGTCCGCGGGTCGGTATGCACGTGCGGCTCGCCGACGAAGCTGCGCAGTTGCGCCAGCAGCGCGTCGCCGGACATGGAGGAATAGGGCATGGTCGGTCAGGTTACTCAGCAGTGAGGGTGGGATGACATAGGACGGAATGGAGGCCGCGTCGATCAGCGCTTTGGTGGCACATCCGTACTGGGCGACTGCGGCAGGGTGATACGGAAGCAAGCGCCGCGGCCGCGGCTGGGCACCAGCTCGAGCTTGCCGTTCATGTGGGTGATGATCTGCCGCGAGATGGCGAGCCCCAGGCCCGCGCCGGGCGCCGCCGCCGTTCCGGTGACGCCGCGCGAAAACTTCTCGAACACCAGGCTGCGCTCGTCTCGCGCGATGCCCGGACCGTTGTCGGAAACCTCGACGACATAGTTCCGGCGCGAGG
>JAEYYP010000204.1 GCA_023428425.1 Pseudomonadota bacterium | reverse complement strand
GCCGACGGGAAGGTGCTGTCGCTCGGCACGGCGCAGGAGGTCCAGAGCGATCCCAAGGTTATCGAGGCCTATATCGGCGTCACCGACGAGACGGAAAGGGAGGTGGCATGAACGCGACCGTCGACATCGCCCGCCCAGCCGCGACGACCGAGGCTTCGGTCGTGCTCGCGATCCGCAATCTCGAAAGCTACTACGGTCCCATCATGGCGATCCGCGGCTGCAGCCTCGAAGTTCGCGAGGGCCAGATCGTCACCGTGCTCGGCGCCAACGGCGCGGGCAAGACGACCCTGATGAAGACCATCTCCGGCGTTATGGACCCGGAGAAGGGCCAGATCCTCTATGGCGGCAAGAACATCGCCGGTGCGGCGCCGGACAAGGTGGTGCGCATGGGCATCGTCCACGTGCCGGAGGGCCGCGAGGTGTTCCCGCTGCTCACCGTCGAGGAGAACCTGAGGATGGGCGCCTTCGTGCGCAGCGATTCCGATGGCGTCCGCCGCGACGAGGAGATGGTCTATTCCTACTTCCCGATCCTCGCCGAACGACGCCGGCAGGCGGCCGGCACGCTGTCCGGCGGGCAGCAGCAGATGCTGGCGATCGGCCGCGGACTGATGGCGCGACCGAAGCTGATGCTGCTCGACGAGCCGAGCCTCGGTCTGTCGCCGCTGCTGGTGAAGGAGATCTTCGCCATCATCCGGCGCCTCAATCGCGAGCAGGGCGTGACCATGATGCTGGTCGAACAGAACGCCAAGGTGGCGCTGGAAGTGGCCGACTTCGGCTACGTCATGGAACTCGGCCGCATCGTCATGGCCGACGACGCCAAGCGGCTGCTGCAGTCGAAGGATGTGCAGGAGTTCTATCTGGGCGTACAGACCGAAGAGAGCCAGCGCGGCCAGAAGCGCTGGAAGCAGAAGAAGACCTGGCGCTAGCAGGCAAACGCAACAAGGGAGGAACGCATGACCATCGCCGAGAGACTGCCGAAGATGCAGACGGTGCGCGGCTTTTCCTTCAATGCCGAACTGGAGGGGCCGGGGCCGTTCTATTTCGACGGCTGCGACACGCTGGTGAAGCTGTTCCGGCAGCGCTGCCAGGAGCTCAAGAGCAAGGTCGCCCACCGTGAAAAGGACTATGGCATCTGGCTGTCCTACACCTGGGACGACTTCTATGAGCATGCGCGGCTGATCGGCTTGGGATTGCTGTCGCTGGGGCTGAAGCGCGGCGAGGTGGTCTCCATCCTTTCGGAAGACAACAAGGAATGGATCTACACCGACCTCGGCGTGCAGTCGGTCGGCGGCATTTCCTCGGGCGTCTACACGACCGACTCGGCCAAGCAGCTGCAGTACCTAGTCAACGATTCCGACAGCCGCTTCCTGTTCGTGGAGAACGACGAGCAGCTCGACAAATACCTCTCCGTCAAGGACGGGATGCCGGGGCTCTCCAAGGTAATCGTGCTGGAACGCGAGGGGCTGCACGACTTCGCCGACGACAGGGTGATCTTCCTCGACGACCTCTACCGCGCCGGGCGGGATTTCCTGAAGGCAAATCCGAACCGTTTCGACGAGGAGATCGCGCGCTCCGATCCCAAGGACACCGCGATCCTCGTCTATACCTCCGGCACGACCGGCCCGCCCAAGGGCGCCATGATCAGCCACGAGAACATCATTGTCTCCATCATCGGCTCGGTGCTAACGCTGCCGGTGGAGGACACCGACGAGCAGCTCTGCTTCCTGCCGCTCTGCCACATCCTGGAGCGGCTGATCAGCGTGTTCACGCCGATCGGGCTGAAGTCGACGGTCAACTTCGCCGAAAGCCCGGAGACGGTGTTCGACAATGTGCGCGAGGTCTCGCCGCACGTCTTCACCGCCGTTCCGCGCGTGTGGGAAAAGGTCTATTCGCGCGTCACGATCATGGCGAACGAGGCGACGCCGATCGGCAAATGGGCCTACAAGCGGGCACTGGCGGCCGGGCGGGCACGCGCCGCGGCGCTGGAGAACGGCGATCCCGTCCGGCTCGGCAACCGGCTCGCCTACGCCTTCTGGGACTTCATGGTGCTGAAGAACCTGCGCCGCATGCTGGGCTTCGACCGGCTGCGCCGCGGTACGACCGGCGCGGCGCCGATCTCGCCGGAACTGCTGCGTTGGTACAAGGCCGTCGGCATCACCGTTCTCGAAGGTTACGGCATGACCGAGAGTTCGGGCGTCATCTCGGTCAATCTGATCGAGGACGACAAGACCGGCAGCGTCGGACGGGTCGTGCCGGGCGGCCAGGTGCGGATCGCCCCCGACGGCGAGATCCAGTACAAGGGCGGCAACGTCTTCAAGGGCTACTGGAACAAGCCTGAAAAGACCGCCGAGACGGTCAGCGAGGACTGCTGGCTGAGGACCGGCGACGTCGGGCGCCTTGACAACGAAGGCTTTCTCTTCGTCACCGGCCGCGTCAAGGACATCATCATCACCGCCGGAGGCAAGAACATCACGCCGGCCGAGATCGAGAACCGGCTCAAGTTCTCGCCTTACATCTCGGATGCGGTGGTGATCGGCGACAAGCGCAAGTTCCTTTCGTGCCTGATCATGATCGACCAGGAGAACGTGGAGAAGTTCGCGCAGGAACGCCGCGTGCCGTTCAACGACTTCCGCTCGCTCTGTGCCGCACAGGAGGTGCGCGACCTGATCGGCGGAGTCGTCGCCGAGACCAATCGCGAGTTCGCTCGCGTCGAACAGATCAAGGATTTCCGCTTGATCGATGTGCTGCTCACCGCGGAGGACGAGGAGCTGACGGCCACGATGAAGCTGAAGCGCAGTTTCGTCGAACAGAAACACAAGAAACTGATCGACGATATGTATGGCCAGCCAGGCCATGCCGGAAACTGAACAACCAGGAGGAAACTGAACCATGAAAAGAACAGTCACCAAGAGCATCTTGGCCCTCGGCCTCGCGGCCGGCATGGCCTCGGCGGCCTATGCCACGCAGGGCGTCACCGACACCGAGATCGTCATCGGCTCGAACGGCGACCTGTCCGGCATCTTCGCCGCCTTCAACGTCGGCGCCATCAAGGCCGCACAGCAGGTGTTCGACGACGTCAACGCCAAGGGCGGCATCAACGGCCGCAAGATCCGCTTCGTCGTCGAGGATCACGGCTATCAGGTGCCGAAGGCGGTGCAGAACTTCAACAAGCTGGTCAACTCCGACCAGGTGTTCGCGATGATCCTGAACCTCGGCACGCCGCACAACATCGCCGGCTTCCCGATCATGGCTTCCAAGCAGGTGGCCAATGTCGGCCCGCTGACCGCGGCGCGCCAGATGCTGGAAGGTGACACCACCTACAAGTATTCGGGCTTCTCTTCCTACTACGACCAGCTCCGCGCCGGCGTGCAGTATCTCGCCAAGGACAAGGGCGCCAAGGAAGTCTGCGCCATGTACATTCCCTCCGACTTCGGCAAGGAAATCGAAGAGGGCGCCAAGGACGAGACCGAGGCTCTCGGCCTCACCTGGGCGGCAGAAACGACCCACAAGCCGGACGAGCAGGATTTCGTCGGCTCGATCCAAAAGCTGAAGGAGGCGGGCTGCGACATCGTCGCGACCGCACTCGGCGTGCGTCAGACGATCGTTGCCTTTGGTACGGCCAAGAAGCTCGGCTGGACGGACGTGTCGTTCATCGGCTCGTCGGCCGGCTTCAACACGGCGGTCGCAAA